>JBKBWT010000211.1:0-10897 GCA_046314415.1 Saprospiraceae bacterium | reverse complement strand
AAAAACGTTTTTGACCGTGTTCGCTTAAACGCAGAATGGGTTCAAGTAACTGGAAGCTAAAACGCTGAAAATCTTTGACTTGTACGCCTTCTTTTGCAGCAGTGATGGCAGGCTGAACCAATTCACGCATCGGCAGTGATCCATATTGTTGATGCAATGTAAAAACGCCCGCTACTGCCCCCGGCGTCGCGGTTGCACCTTTGCCCACGTGAAAAGTTTCCTGGGCATCCCCGAAATTGACAACAACCGGAAAAAAGTCAACCTCCGACATCGGGCGACGCGCTTTCGGCGTCTGACAAAAAAAGTCGAACAACTTAGTATCCCCATTCGCGGTACGTACCAAGGCAAAACCACCCCCACCGGCTGACGACAGACAAGGTTCTGCTACCCAGGTCATCAGTAGCGCCGCGATGGCAGCATCTACCGCGTTTCCGCCTGATTTTAGAATTTCCGCAGCCGCTTGAGCGGTTTGTTCGTGTCCTGCTGCAATCGCAAAATTCATCCTTACAAATTGTTAGAAGTGACTTGTTATTTGACAAGTAAAACAGAATCAAATTACAAACCCCAAATAACAAAATTTTTCTTAATTCAACCCATTTACTTGTACCTGGAGTCGCCCTTTCAAAGCCACTTGTACCCGAATGGATTCCGGTGCTAAAAAGGCATCCTGCAGGGTCAACTCATTTAATTGCCCATTCAAAATAATGCTATTGGTAATTTTATAATCTTTCAACTGGCTTTGCAATTGATTTTTTAATTCGGTCAAATTATAATCCAACAGAAAATCCATATTTTTTTCAATCTGATTTTTCAGCGTTCCTTTCAAGAGCCAGGCGGCAGATTTGTACAGGAAATTACGCGTTTCCAGGGTAAAGTTTAAATCTTTGATATCAATGGCATTTTTTTTCGGATCAAAAATTGGCTTGCCACTCAGGTAGATGTTCCCATTGTAACTGCCAGATAGTTTCGTATTGACAATCAATTGATTACCTTGCCCGTACAGTTCCACGTCTTCAACTTTCACCGAGCGTTTACCTTCCGAAAAAGTTTGCCCTGCCAGATTTAACTTTGCCAACCGTTCCGCTTCTTGGTAGGGCACATCGGTACTAATCAGCAAGGTAAAGTCATCTTGCGCTGCATTGGAATATTTGAAATTCGGCAGGGGAGCGGTCGCTGGTTTGTTGGGCTTATTGCCAATATTTACTTTTGGATGCGTTTCGACTACAATGGTGCTGGCTATGGTATCGCCGCGGGTAATTAGGGGCGTCATGCCGATGTTTTTGGGATTTACCAGCAACCAGGTGTTGTACTCCGGTGCAATCAATTGAGGTTCATGGAGTTGCTCCCAAACTTTTTTGATTTCATTTTGTAAATTAAAATTGGTTCCAACTGCGTCATCGATGGCTTTGGTCAAGGTTTTTTTACTGTTTTTCAACACCAGATCCGCAATAAAACCCACGGGCAGATTCATGCCCACCATTTTCAAGCGAGGCTGTTGCAGCCATTCATAACTTTCAATCTCGGTGGTCGTTTGCATATTCCAATCTTCCGTAATATTATATGTCGTTTTTAATTGTAAAGCAATGTCGCCATTGGCTTCTACATTCGTAATACCGACATCGTACTGAATCCAGAGCTTAAGTGGTACGCGGTAACTAATATTTTTTCCATTAAAAGCTAATTTAATATAATCGCGTTTTTCGGCGCGAATCATCATATTATCATCTTTAATATCTTTATCTTCATATAATAAATTGGGCAACTGCGTATTCAAAGATTTTTCCAGTTCCGGCAATGCGATGCGAATTGGGATGTTGATCATTGAAATTTGATCTACCGCAGGCAGCGCATTGTATTGTTCGGTCGGTTTACTAGGCTGTGGTTGCGTGGTTTTGCAGGCAACTGCAAGATAAAAGAGGCTGCAAATCAATAATAATGGCTTCATGATACTAATTTAAAAGTTGGTCTAAATACCGCTTGTGTTGATCCAAAAAGAAGTACAGTCGGTTATCTAGTAACTAAATTTGAAATTTGACGTCTTGGTTCGAGCGATTAATTTTTAAACAATATAAAAAATTGTTAACGCCGAAGCAACTTTTCTATTTTTCGATCATCTTTTTCAAAAAAAGCAAAACAAAAACTTTATGAAACGCCTGACTACACTGACTTTTGTGTGTTTGGTGGCGCTTGTAAACTTTGCCACAGCACAGGGCGCTTACTCCTGGGACGAAGAGGAGACCGCTTATTTAGGCATTGAATCAAATGCCATTACCCGGGAAAAAGCCAAAGCCTTGGGATTTGACAATCCGCATGGGCGCTACGTAACCAAAATTGTGCCGAACTCCGCTGCTGAAAAAGCCGGTTTAAAGCCCTTTGATTATGTATATGGTATCAACGAACTTCGGGTTTCTGAAGATGCTGAACTCGCCGATTTACTGGAAAAATTCAAGCCAGGTGAGAAAGTCACTCTGCATTATATCCGGCAAGGAAAAAAACAAACGGCAGATATTACTTTTGTAAGTCGCCGCACGCCGGTAGCCGGTGTCAATGAAAAAGCTTACCTGGGCGTAAGCCCGCACGATGAAGAAGATGACGAAAAGGGGGTAAAGGTTTACGTGGTTAATAATTCCACCGCTGAAGCCATGGGGATGCAGGATGGTGATGTGATACAATCCATCAATAGTCAGCCAATGGTGGACTGGGAAGATATTTCGGTGGCAATCAATCAGTTAAAAGCCGGTGATAAAATTGTGATTGATTATGAGCGCGATGGTAAAAAAATGCACGCTGAGCAGCCAATTAAATCTTATGCGGAAAGCAAAAAATATACCCCTCGTGCATCTACCTGGAATCCCGATGAACGTGCCTTTTTAGGTATTAATTCTAATGGCGTTTCCGAAGAAAAAGCCCAGAAACTAGGTTTTGAAAATCCCAACGGAAGCTATATTACCAGTATTATTAGTAACACGGCTGCCGAAAAAGCTGGTTTGCAACCCTTTGATTATGTGTATGGTATCAATGATTTTCGCACCAATGAAGATGTGAGTCTGACCGAAATTTTGCGCAAATTTAAAACCGGCGATAAGGCGACTATTCACTTCGTTCGTAATGGTCAGAAACAAACGGCAGAAGTTACTTTTTTGAAGCGGTCTGAAGCGCAAAATAATATTAGTGCCAAAGAATGCGATGCGCCGTTCCTGGGCGTGCGCCATGAAGATACAGAAGAAGATGGGGTAGTAGTCGAAGTTGTACGCAAATCCACGGCTGAGGAAATGGGACTGAAGGACGGTGATATTGTTACCGCTATCAATGGACATCGCATTATTGATTGGGATGATGTAAGTGCAGCCATCAATGTGATGAAGGTAGGGGAGCCTGCGACGGTAGAGTATGTGCGCGATGGTAAAAAACTGAACGCTACCAAACCGGTGAAATCTTATTGCGAAACTCGTCCGGCGGAAGGACCCTTTATACGGATTGATGTTGACGATGAAGAGGATGAAGCAGACCAAACGGATGAGAATTTCCAAAATGTTGACATCAACAACGCCATCGTAGATGTTAAAGATTTGACGACTGAGGAAAGTGCCAACATGCAGAATCGTTTTGGTATTGCCATGGCTGTGACGAATGACCTACGGCTGGAACGCTTGAATATTACGCCTGATGCCAATCGCAAGGCTTTCCAATTGCAATTCAACTTGCCACAAGAAGGCGAAACCAGCATTCGGGTGTATAATGCCGCCGGTCGTATGATTTATAATTATGATTTAGGTAAATTTTCAGGCGACTTTACTGATCAGGTGAATCTTTCACAAAATGGGGCGGGTAATTATTTTCTGGAAGTGCGCCAAGGCAATAAATCGGCAACCAAGAAATTGATTTTACAATCAAGATAAAAGAAGATGGGAGGATAGGAAAAATAGGAAGATGTGTAGCGTGAGTGCTTCTATCCTCGTATTTTCCCATCTTTCTATATTTCCATAAGTAAGCGAAGTTTTTCTCAATATCGTCCCGGGGCTGCATCTCTTTTGAGGTGTGGCCTTTTTTATTGATATTTATCGATAGACAATTGATTATGATAAGACTATTAAATCGGAAGTAGCCAGTTTTCAAACAATTAATCGGATACTAATTTTGCCCGTCTGAAATTTACCTGCCATTTTTTATTTTAAAAAAGCTGGAAAACGGAAAATTTTTTCCGCTGGTATTGTCTATTTTTGGAAATGTGAATGCCCGGAAAGTATTTATTAAAATCACCTATTAAGTTAAATCTGACTTAATTATCATTAAGTGCTAAATAACTCAAAGTATCATTTATAAAATTAAATACTACACTCATCTATGAATCGTAAAACCCATATTTTACTCAAATCGTTTATTTGCATTGCCTTAGCACTGAGTTTTGTGATTGCTTTACCTGCTCAGAAAAAGAGCCGGTCGGCTGCTGTGCCAGCCACCGTGTCCACTGCTGCAAAGGTGGATTTTGATGAATCCCTTTACAATTCGCTCAAATGGCGTTCCATTGGTCCGTATCGCGGTGGGCGTTCCTGTGCGGTCACTGGGGTGCCGGGTAAGCCTAACCTGTTTTACATGGGCGCTACGGGCGGCGGTGTTTGGCGCACCAAAGATGGTGGTCAGACCTGGGAAAATATTTCCGATGGTTATTTTGGCGGATCTATTGGTTCGGTGGCAGTGAGCGAATATGATCATAATGTGATATATGTAGGCGGTGGTGAAAAAACCGTACGTGGCAACGTTTCCTACGGCTATGGCATGTACAAAAGTGAAGATGCCGGTAAAACCTGGAAACATATCGGTTTGAAAAATTCCCGTCACATTCCTCGTGTCCGCATCCATCCGAAAAACCCGGATTTGGTATATGCCGCGGTGCTGGGCGATTTGTTTAAATCCAGCGAAGAGCGAGGTGTGTATCGCAGCAAAGATGGCGGCAAAACCTGGGAAAGAATTTTATTTGCCAATGCTGATGCCGGTGCCGTGGATTTGACGTTCGATCCTAATAACCCCAGAGTGTTGTATGCTTCTACCTGGCGCATTCGGCGTACACCGTATAGTTTGGAGAGCGGCGGTGAAGGCTCTGATCTTTGGAAAAGTACCGATGGCGGCGATACCTGGAAGAAAATCTCCGGTAACCGAGGCTTACCCAAAGGCATTTGGGGGATTGTAGGAGTAACGGTCTCTCCGGTAAATTCTGAAAGGGTGTGGGCTATTATTGAAAACGAAAATGGCGGGGTGTACCGCTCTGACGATGCCGGGGAAACCTGGACGAAATTGAACGATAGTCGCGATCTGCGCCAGCGTGCCTGGTACTATACGCGCATTTATGCCGATACTAAAGATGAAGATATTGTATATGTACTAAATGTTTCTTATCATAAATCAACAGATGGTGGTAAAACATTCACTTCTAGCAATGCGCCTCATGGTGATCACCACGATTTGTGGATTGCACCGGAAGACAACCAGCGCATGATTATTGCCGATGACGGTGGCGCACAGGTCTCTTTTGACGGCGGCGAAAACTGGTCCACTTACATGAATCAGCCAACTGCCCAATTCTACCGCGTTACCACAGACAATACCTTCCCGTACCGAATCTACGGCGCACAGCAAGATAATTCTACTTTGCGCGTGTATCACCGTACCGATGGCTTTGCTATTACCGAACAGGATTGGGAAATAACTGCCGGTAGCGAAAGTGCCCATATCGCCGTTGACCCACTGAACAATGACATTGTTTACGGTGGTAATTATGGTGGTTTTTTGGAAAAGAAAAATCACGGCAATGGGCAGGAACAATCGGTGAATGTGTGGCCCGACAACCCAATGGGACACGGGGTAGAAGATATGAAATACCGTTTTCAGTGGAATTTCCCGATTTTCTTTTCCCCACACGATCCGAAAAAATTATATACCCTTTCCAATCAGGTGCACGTAAGTTATAATGGCGGTAAATCCTGGGAACACATCAGCCCGGATCTGACGACTAATGACAAGAGCAAAATGGGTCCGTCCGGTGGTCCGATTACCAAAGATAACACCAGTGTAGAATACTATTGTACGTTGTTTGCAGGTTGCGAATCACCTTATGAAAAAGACGTCATTTGGGTAGGCTCTGACGATGGTTTAGTACACGTAACCCGCGATGGCGGCAAATCCTGGACAAAAGTGACGCCAACCGGCGCACCGGAATTTGTGATGTGGAACAGCATTGACCCTGATCCATTTACCAAAGGCGGCGCTTATATTACTGGAACTCGTTATAAATTAGGCGATTACAAATCGTATATTTATAAAACCGAAGACTATGGTAAAACCTGGCGTTATATTGGCAATGGCATCCCTGATCTGCATTTCTCTCGTGTGACGCGTGCCGATCCAAAACGCAAAGGCTTGTTGTACTGTGGTACCGAAGGAGGTATGTATATTTCTTTTGACGATGGTGCCAACTGGAAGTCTTTCCAATTGAACCTGCCAATTGTACCGATTACCGATTTGACCATTAAAGACAACAACTTAATTGCAGCAACTCAAGGTAGAGCTTTCTGGATCATTGACGACTTGACTCCCTTGCATCAACTCAATGACCAAATCGCCCAAAGCAAGCACCATTTGTACAAACCAATGGACGCTTATCGCTTTGGTAATGCCGGTGGATTTGGCAGAGCGCCTAAAACGGCTGGTCAGAATCATCCCGGCGGTGTGATGGTGAATTTCTACCTCAAAGAAAAGCCCAGCCCGGATACGGAAGTAAAACTGGCATTCTACGAAGCAGATGGCGACTTGATAAAAGAATATTCTACTAAAGCGAAAGAAAGACCTTCCCAATTAGGCGAGTTAAAAGCCGGTGGCAATATGTTTACCTGGAATATGCGCTATCCTGATATCAAAACTTTTGAAGGTATGGTGCTTTGGGCAGGTCGCAGCGTAGCACCGCGGGCGGTACCCGGCGAATATCGCGTGCGCCTGATCATCGGTGATCAAATGCAGGAAGCAAAGTTCAACATTCTGAAAGATCCACGCCTGACCGACGTCACGCAGGAAGACCTTGAAGCGCAGTTCAATTTCGTTTGGCAAATCAACCAGAAAGTGTCGGAAGCGCACCAGACGATCATTGATATCCGCGATATTAAGAAACAATTGAAGGCTTATACCGAAATTTTGAAAGACAAGCCGGAAGCCAAAGATATTGTGGATAAAGCCAAGGAAATCGAAAAAGAATTGACCAAAGTAGAAGAGGAATTGTACCAAACGCAAAACCGCAGCGGACAAGATCCACTGAATTTCCCGATCGAATTGACCGATAAACTCGGAGGGGTGGGCGCACTCTCCAATGCCGGAGATAACCGCCCGACCCAACAGGCAACGGAAGTACAGACGGAATTGACTGTTAAAGTCGATAAAGAACTCTCTACCTATCGGCAAATCCGCGATACGCAACTCCCGCTTTTCAATAAGCTGGTACGCGAAAAAGCCATCGAACCGATTGTGGTGAAAACGCCCACTCGTTCGTAAAAAGGGAAATTGCTGTTAGCAGGTAAATGCTAACAGCAATTTTTTTTATTGGTAAATAAAAATACCTTTCAGCCCGCCAATTATCACTTCAAACTCACCGGGTTCCGTCACCCATTGATTATCCAAACCTACAAAAGCAAGGTCTTTCGTGGAAATGCTAAATGTTACCGTTTTACTTTCGCCCGCTTTTAAATTCACTTTTTCAAAGCCGCGCAGGCGCTTCACCGGAGGTGTGATGCTGGCAACTTTATCACTGATATAAAGCTGCACCACTTCTTTCCCCTCGCGCTTGCCGGTGTTGGTCACTTTGATAGCTATTTCCAGTTTTCCATTCGCCGACAATGTTTTATTGCTGATTTTCAAATCGCTATAAGCAAATGTCGTATAACTCAAGCCATGTCCAAATTCAAACTGCGGTTTGTAATCATTTACTTCTGCCCAATAATGGTCGTAATTGAGTAGCGCGTTCACATAGCGCGGATACGTGTATGGAAGCTTGCCACTTGGATTCGCATCGCCAAATAAAATTTCGGCAATGGCGCGACCACCCTCATTACCAGGCAGGTAGCCCAGCACAATACCTTGCGCCTTGTCGGCAATAGCGTGGATAATGCGCGGACGACCTTCCAACAACACCAACACCATTGGCGTACCCGTCGCAGCGATGGCATTCACCAAATCAATTTGTGCTTGCGAAAGTGTCAAGTCATCAATGTTTCCAGGGGTTTCGGTGTAAGTCATTTCGCCAAGACAAACGATGGCTAAACCCGCTTTTTTTGCTTCAGCGGCAGCTTTCGCAATGTTGATCGGCTTGTCCACCGCCACGCCTTCTACATAAGTCACATTGCCTTTTCCAATCTTATTTTGAATGGCTTCCAGCAAGGTCTGTTTGCCGGGCGTATTGTACTTTGGATTGTTGCCTTGCCAGGTGCCCGACCAGCCACCGTTCAGACAGTTCAACGAATTTGCCGTCGGACCCGTCACCAACACTTTCCGATTCTTCGCAATGGGCAATACATTTTTATCATTTTTTAATAAGGTAATAGATTCTAAAGCAGCCTGGAATGCAGCATCCGCGTGTTCTTTGGAAGCGAAATTGCTATAATCGCCTTTTGGAATCGGATTTTCAAACAAGCCCAATTTTACTTTCAACGTCAAAATGCGTTCCACCGCTTCATCAATGCGACTCATTGGCACTTCGCCTTCTAATACCAACTCTTTTAATAAAACGGGGAATTGCAAATCAGTCGGCACCATACTCATATCAATACCTGCGTTAATAGCTAATTTGATGGCTTCTTTATAATCTTTCGCAATTTTATGCCGCTGATACAACATTACAATATCATTCCAATCGGTTACTACTAAACCCTTGAATCCCATTTCGTTACGCAGCAAATCCGTTAGAATTCGTTTACTGGCGTGAACCGGTTCACCATTAATATCACCGGAACAAATCATAATCGTCGCAGCACCAGCATCCACAGCAGCCTGGAAAGGCGGCACGTGAATTTCGTACAACTGCCGATCAGGAATGAACACCGAGGTGCGATCTTTGCCCGTCCAGGGCATACTGTAACCCAGGAAATGCTTCATACAAGCCGCAACCTGATAATCGCTTGCCAGATTATCGCCTTGAAAACCGCGCGTCATCGCTGCGCCCATACGACCTGATAGTAATATGTCTTCACCAAAGTCCTCCCAAAGCCGGGGCCAGCGTGGGTCACGTCCGATGTCCTGTACTGGCGCAAAGGTCCAGGGGATGTAGGAAGCTTTGGTCTCATACGCTGTGATTTTACCGGTCGTGTACGCCAAGTCCGTATTCCAGGTAGCCGCTAAGCCAATCTGTTGCGGAAATAAAGTCGCACCCAAGGTATAACCGGCACCATGCACCGCGTCAATGCCATATAAAATAGGAATTTTAGTCGCTTTTTCTTTGATGGCGATCTCTTGAATGGCTGTAACAATCTTTTGCCATTCTTCTTTAGTATAAGCGTGTCCCGCCACATTCAAAATGGAGCCAACCCGATGCGTCACCAATACTTCGCGCAGTTTTTTCATATCCAGTTGGTGGGGTTCTTTGAAAGCGCCATTTTCCTGTACCAATAGCATATCAATGGCAAGTTGCGTCATTTCGCCAATTTTATCGGTCAAATCCATTTTTGACATCACCTCATACACGCGTTCGCGCGTTGCTTTGTCGGTGTCGTATTTTTGGGCAAGCGTAGTGTTTGATAACAACAGCAGGCAGCCAAAACCCACAGAAAGCCTGGCTAATCGGAGGATGGTCTTCATTTTGTACGTATTTAGTTAAAAAAAGAAAAGCGATTAACCCCGCTCAGGTGATTAATCGCTGGTAATGCAGCCCAATTTAGAAGTTGTCAGAGGGTAAAACAATGCGGAATGTCGCTAAACCGCTTATTAAAAATCATCTGAAAAACAAAAGTGGTTAACCCTGCACACAGGATTAACCACTTTGTATTAAAAAATTATTTATTTTACCAGAAAACAATATATAATGCGGCTAGAATACCAATGAGAATCAGTGCCCCAACGGCAAAAGACGTAGAGGTTTTGAATTCGGAAGTATCCACTTCGATGCCGTGTACTTTTTCTTGTCCGCGTTTGTCTAACAAACTGACGATCACCATCAAAGCCACTAAAATCAGGAAGACGTAGCCCATGCGGTTGAGGAAGGGCATGCCTACGAAAATCCGTTCCAGGATGAGCCCCGTAGGAATCGTTGCCAAAGCACCCACCAATGCAGCATTTGCAGTCGTTTTCTTACAGAAGAAGCCGAGCAGGAAGATAGCAACAACCCCCGGAGAAATTAAGCCGGTGAAATTTTGAATAAATTGGAAAGCCTGATCAAAGCGTTGCAACTGTGGTGCCATGATAACCGCAATAATCATCGCTACAACGATTGCCCAGCGTCCTACTTTCACCAGATGCACTTCACTCGTTTCTCTACCAACAAATTTTTTGTATAAATCCAGCGTAAAAATGGTTGAAATCGAATTGGCTTTGCCAGCTAAGGAAGCAACAATCGCCGCAGTCAGTGCTGCAAACGATAAACCTTTTAAACCCACGGGCAGCAGGTTAAGCAGCACCGGATAAGCGTTGTCAGATTTAACCACCATTTTGCCATCTACTTCATACATCATTTCTTGTTGGAAAACGCCTTCTTTATACAGCACATAAGCGGCAATACCCGGTAATACTACAATAATCGGCATCAATAATTTTAAAAAACTTGCAAAAAGCAGACCACTACGTGCTACTTCGAGCTTAGCACCGAGTGCCCTTTGAGTAATATAT
Source organism: Saprospiraceae bacterium (assembly GCA_046314415.1). Classification (GTDB taxonomy): domain Bacteria; phylum Bacteroidota; class Bacteroidia; order Chitinophagales; family Saprospiraceae; genus JADJNW01. The sequence continues at coordinate 43 of JBKBWT010000211.1, read as the reverse complement.
TGGTTAAAGCCCCAGTAATTCAAGTTAGCAATCCACATGGCAC
>JBKBWT010000210.1:6429-10899 GCA_046314415.1 Saprospiraceae bacterium | reverse complement strand
TCGTTTGCACATTGCGAAAGTTTGCAATTATTAAAAAAACGCTTCGCCAAAGAAATGGCTGATTACAATCGCTGGGGCATCCACGTGCTGGTGTCTCAGACGCGCCATGGTGAACTCACACTTGGCGATAGCCACGAATACGGCTTGGACCTGAGTCCTTTCGACAAACAGGCGATTAATGAACTGATTTTGAAATATTTGAAAAAATTTCTTAAACTTACCTCGCTGGAAATTGCTGAAACCTGGCACGGAATCTACCCCAAATTACCGGGCAAAACCGAATACATTGCGCAGCCGGAGCCAGGCGTCACCATTGTTAATGGCTTGGGCGGCGCGGGCATGACGCTGTCGTTCGGGCTGGCGATGGAAGTACTTGGCGTGACGCAGCACCTGGCGTATTAAGCCCCGGAAGATTTTGGATACAAATATTTTACATCAGCATATAATATTAAAACAAAGTCTAATGTTATATTAATTATAATATTAAGATTTACAGCTAAACGTATCTTAATCAGAGCGACTTTATTATAATTAAAAACGAAAACCCGAAACCATTTCAATGTATTTCGTTTATCAGTTTTTAAAAATTATTGTACAGCTTGGATTTTACACTTATTACCAAAAACGGACGGTCGTAAACCGGAAAGTTTTGCGACTGAAAGGTCCGGCAATTGTGGTGTCCAATCATCCCTGTACCTTGATGGATCCGCTGAACGTAGGCGTTTGGGCACGGGAGCAATTCTATTTTCTGGCAAATGCCGGGCTGTTCAAATCCAAATTTGGCAATTGGTTTTTCAACACATTTTATTGCATTCCGATTGAACGCTTGCAGGATACCGGCGGCAAACCGGTGAATAATGCGGCAAATTTTGCTCGTTGCGACGCGCACATGGTCAAAGGCGGCACCCTTTACATTGCACCGGAGGGCGATAGCTGGATGCGGCGACATTTGCAGAAGCTGAAAACCGGCACCGTGCGTATTGCTTTTAATTCCGAACAACAGCATGATTATCAATTAGATCTGAAAATTATTCCGGTTGGATTGACGTATAGCGCGCCGACGGCTTTTCGCAGCAATGTTTTTATAAATGTAGGAGAACCCTTATATGTTCGGGATTTTCGCGAAGCGTACGAAACCAACGCCCTGGAAGCCGTGAAGTCGGTAACCGTGGTGCTGCAGGAGCAACTACGCACTTTAATGGTGGATACGGCTGATGACGCAGAGGACTTGTTTATCACGCAGTTAGAAGCCATTTTACAAAATAATCAGCCTTTAAAACCCGAAGCGGAATTTCACCGTACCAAACAGTTAATCGTCGCTATTCGCGCATGGCAAGCAAAAAATCCGGTGCATTTTGCGGAATTTCAAGCACAGGTGAAAGCTTACTTTCAACAGTTACAACAATATAAAATCAGCGACGAAGCGGTTGCTCATTCGCCGGACAAATCGCTTATTATAAAGTTGTTATTTTTAATACTCGGATTACCAGTCTTTTGCTACGGATTTGTGCACCATTTTTTCCCGGCGTTTGTACCGTTTTTACTTGCATGGTTCTTGGTGAAACAGGCAGGTTTGTACATTGGCTACACCTCAACGGTAAAATTTGCCGTAGGGGTAATCACCGTGCCTTTATTTTACTGGTTGCAAAGCGAATTGATTGCGCATTGGTTTTCGACGGAGCTTTCCTGGTGGTACTTACTCACGTTACCGCTGGCGGGGTTGTTCGCATGGGAATACTGGATTTTTGCAAAAAAAACGCTGCGCTTCTTTCGATTTAACACCTTGAAAGACAAGCAGTTATTAAAAAGAAATCGAACACAACTCACGCAGGAAATTGAATTGATCCTGCGCGCACCCCAAAGTGCTTCAACGGTGTGAGATATTATAAAAAATATTCAATTGCCATTTCGTACCCGCGTAAGCCAAACCCGATGATACAGCCTGCACAGTTTGCCGAGAGGTACGAATGATGGCGAAAAGCTTCGCGTTCAAAGACATTGGAAATGTGCACCTCAACCACCGGCGTGCGAATCGCGGCAATCGCGTCGGCAATGGCAATACTGGTATGCGACAGTCCGCCCGCGTTCAGGATAATCCCATCGTAAGAAAAACCGATCTCATGCAATTTATCTATAATATGTCCTTCGTGGTTGCTCTGGAAATAATGCAACGTAATCGTCGGAAAATCAATCTGTAAACGTTCAAAAAACGATTCAAACGTTTCGCGTCCGTAGATGTCCGGCTCGCGTGTACCCACAAGATTGAGATTGGGTCCGTTGATAATGATAAGTTTCACGTTCTGGGTTGTTTTTCGCTTGTTATTTGACGCTTTTTATTAATCGAGTAATAAACTTTGAATGATAAATGATGAATCTCAAATAACATTTTTTACCGATTCTTTCTCACCCAACTCAATATTTCCTGCGTCGGCTTGGCAGCAATATCTGCGGGTAAATCAATACGTTTTTGTGCCTGTAAATCAACTGCATAGGCGGTATTATCAGCAGTATTGCGCAAGACGATATAACGGTTGTTCAACGCACTTTTATTCACTTGCGCCGTATTGATATCAATTGGCTGATCGAATATTGTATTTACTTTAAATTCGCCGGTTTCGCGGTCATAGCTCGGCATAATTCCTTGCTCAGCGTTGCCCGTACCTGCCGGCAACAAGAACAAAGAACCGTATTCGCCATCCTGCACCTTGTATTCGCCAAGAGGCATTACGGGTGTTGGGTTTTGGGCATTGGTCATATTATACACAAATGCACCATAATCCTGTGCGTAGCCGACCAGATAGTTTTCCCATACTTCAAGGCGTTGCACCATACCCGACTGGGCATCAATGCCGGGGCGTTTCGTGGCAAACTGTGGCTTCATACGCGGTAATAATTTCCGGCTGGCAACATCATACAAATAAATAGAACTGGTGCCGCGAATGCCAACCAAATGCGTGACATTATTATAAGTAATATCTGATATATAATAAGGAAAATCCGGGCTTTCGTCAACGGGTAATACCTGACGCTGTATCAGGCTACAATTCTTTGTATCATAAATTTCTAAAATACGATGCCCCGGTGCGTCCAAATCGGCGCTGTAAGTCGTAGAATCAGCCGTAATTGCCACCAACACTTCCTGATCACGAGCCCAAAATAGATTCCCTTCCAACACTTCACCTTTTACAGTGCAATTATGCGTATCGCGCACAGCGATGCCACGCCCAGTCGTATCGGCGTATTCCTGCGGAGTGGAAGTGGAAGCGCCTTCCCCTTCATTTGAAGGATTTTGACGACAAGCAATCAGGCTTAAGGTGACAATGAGGATAAACACTTGCAATAAATATTTCATACCATTGGTCTTTTAAAGTAGAATAAAGCGCCAGCATTTTTTTGCTAAAGCCCTTTTCAAACAAGGTAAAGTTAGACATTTTATCCTGAAACGGGAAAAAATTCTCAATTGCTATGGCTTTGGCGGGCTTGGTAGAAAAAATTTGCGATTTCGTCGAATCTACGAAAAAAATCGTAATTAACACTTGACATTACGAAAGTGTTCGTATATATTTGTGCTACGAAAGTATTCGTAGAATAACCGGAGGAAATTTTGTTCGCTTGCTACAAAGATGCAAGGAAATATACCTTATGAAATCAGTTTCATTCATTACTAATAGGTTGCCCTCCGTCCCAATATTTTTGGCTTATCCGATTTCACCCGACTGACGCTATTGGGACTGGAGGGGTTTTAAAATTTTTAAAATTAAACTTTATACCTTATAATATTATAACAAGAATTAATACATTATTATTTTTTAAAATAATTGTATAATGAGTGCATTACCGAAACCGACGGAATCCGAGCTGGAAATATTACAAATCTTGTGGGAACATGGTCCCTCACCGGTGCGCTTTGTCCATGACAAGCTGAATGAAGCACGCCAGGCAAGTCAACGCGAAGAAGTCGGCTATACCACTGCCCTAAAGTTGATGCAAATCATGGCAGACAAAGGTTTGCTTACCCGCAATACCGAAACGCGCTCGCACGTGTACGAAGCGGCTGTGCCTGAGGAAGATACACAACAACAATTATTGAAAAAGTTTGTAGATGCCACTTTTCGCGGCTCCGCGATGAAGCTGGTGATGCAAGCGCTGGGCAATCATGAGGCTTCTGCCGAAGAACTGGAAGAAATCAAGGCGTTGATTGAAAAAATGGAAAAAAAGTAAATAACTGTGTTCATGTATTCAAGTGTTGATGTGTTCATGTCCCGAACACGCGCACACTCGAATACACGAACACCTGAACACACCCAACTATGGAATTCATTACCCGATTCATCTCCGAAGAAATCATCCACGCGCTGGGCTGGACGGTGCTGCATTCACTGTGGCAGGGCGTAGGCGTAGCGCTTCTACTCGCGGGCGTTTTGTTGGCTTTGCAAAAACATACGGCCCAGGTACGCTACACGGCTACAT
>JBKBWT010000210.1:0-6419 GCA_046314415.1 Saprospiraceae bacterium | reverse complement strand
GTGTTTACCTTTTTTGATCAGTTGGCAATGGCGCAACAGCAGTTACCAGAAGATTACGCGTATCTCGCGATTCACGCTGATGAATATGTATATGAGTATGGTCCTTCGCTGACCCAATCTTTCTTTCAACGCTTTGCCGATTATTTTAATGAACACATGCCTCTGATTGTGACCGTTTGGTTCATGGGCGTAGCTTTTTTCGTACTGCGACTATTGGGCGGCTTGGCGTATGTACAACAATTGAAAACAACGTACACCAGTCCCATTGCGGAAAAATGGCAATATTTACTCGAAGACCTGGCAGCACAAATTCCCGTGAAGCGCTCCGTGCAATTGCTCGAATCGGCGCTGGTCAAAGTACCAATGGTGATTGGGCATTTCAAGCCCGTTATTCTTCTGCCGGTGGGTGCGGTCAATGGCTTGACCCCCGCCCAGGTAGAAGCGATTCTAGCCCATGAATTAGCACACATTGCAAGATATGATTATATATTACACATTGTACAATCAGCTATTGAAGTTTTCTTTTATTTCAATCCGGCAGTATGGTGGATTTCAGCGATCATTCGCACCGAACGCGAGAACTGCTGTGACGATGTAGCAGTGACCCTTTGCGGGAATCAACTGACTTATGCTAAAGCCCTCGTCGCTTTACAAGAGATGAGCACAGCCACCCCCAACCTGGCAATGACTTTCGCCAGCAACAAAAATCAACTGCTCAAGCGCATTCAACGCATTCTAAATCAACCACAAAATAAGTCCGACATTATGGAGAAATTAACTGCAACCTGCTTACTCCTGGCAGTCCTGGTAGGATTGTCGGTAAGCGCCGCCCGACCGTACAACAATTTTACGAAATCAGCCGACGTATTTTTTGAGCCGGAGATAGCTTTGGATACTTTACCAAAAAAGCAAACGGGTAACTTTAGCTACGACGACGGGAATAAACGGGTAGAAGCCAAAATTAAAAATGGTAAGATCACCCAGTTACGCATTGATGGCGAAGACATTCCTGAATCGGAAATCAGTAAGTACGAAGATATGGTCGAAGAATTGATGGCAAGTGTACCGGAGCCGCCACTACCCCCGATGGCACCACCAGCGCCACCGGCACCAGACGCCATACCCGCACCTCCTGCCCCACCCGCGCCTCCGGCACCGGATGCTTGGTATTACCGCAGCAATGGTAAAGTGACAAAAGAGAAAGATAAAGCCGGCAATACGATTATCACCATTGAAAATGGAGATGGCAGCGATGCACAAATCGAAATCAGAAAAGATGGTAAAATCCTGATGAATGGCAAAGAATTGAAAGACGGTGAAGAGGCTAAAATTTTTAATAATATGATGCCTGAGGTATGGGATTTCGATGAAGAAGCCTGGCGCATTCAGGAAGAGCAACTTGCCAAAGCCGAAGCCGACTGGGCACGTCAGGAAGAAGCTTTCCGCAAACAAGAGGAAGAATGGCAAAAGCAGGAAAAAAATTGGCGTGAGCATGAAGGCAAGTGGAAAGAACAAGAACATGCCCTCCGCAAGCAGGAACTCGAGCTGGAAAAACTCGCCCGCGAATTTGCGATGACTGGTGAACACCCGGACTGGGACGGCGTCGGAACTTATATCGTGGAGGCAGTAGGCACTGATGCCATTCGCAAGACCCTGGAAAAAGAACTGCTGAAAGACGGTCTGATTAAAAATACGAGCAATTACAAATTTGAACTGTCGGCAAAATCGGTCAGCGTAAATGGCAAAGCTTTGCCCGAAGCGACTGCAAAAAAATACATCGAATTGTACGAAAAAGAAGCTAATTTTAAAATGCGCCCCACCAGCCGCTACACCATCAATCGGCGCATGGAAGAATAACTCTCCTCTAAGAGGCTGATATTCAATTAAAAAAATATTAGCCTCTTTTTTCTAATTTACTCCTGCCGTAATAATGGTCTCTCCACCTAAATTAAAGAATAAGGCACAAAATAAACAGCAGAGAAAAATAACAAAGGCAATGATGACGTCGTAGTTTTTGGGCATAACTCTCATAGGTGTTTCTTGTGTTTGTAGATATTTTATCGCTATTTGTTGTTGGTTTATAATAATTTATGAATAAAGCAGGTGCAAATTTGAAGAATTACAAAAACGTATTGTTTGCATGGAGTTTAGAACCGCTAAACTTGAAATTTTGTTGCTCAGCGATCCAGCCATTTTTTGAAATCATTCACCCGCTCCCGACTCACTAAGACTTCAAACTCCGCTTTTGGTTTAATTTCGAGCTTCAAACGGCTATTGAAATAAGGCGCTATTTTCACAATCGAATTTACATGCGTAATTATTTTGCGATTGATGCGAAAAAAATCCGCCGGATTCAAATTTTCCTCCAACTGTTCCAGGGTATAATCAATCAAATGCTTCTTACCATCACCGGTTTTGGCATACGCCAAGCCATCTTCTGAGTAAAAATAGTTAATATCAGCCACTAAAATGTACATCATTTGCTGCCCCACGCGCACCAGAAAACGCTCCTTGTACTGCGGCTGCGACATAGATTGAATGAGTTGCTGTATGGCATTCAGATCGTAACTCATTTTTTTACCAAAAACCTGATCGAATTTTATAAACGCCGACGCCAATTCGGTCGGATCGATCGGCTTGAGCAAATAATCTACGCTATTGACTTTGAAGGCTTTAAGCGTGTATTGATCATACGCAGTCGTGAAAATAACGGGCGACAAAATGGATGTTTGGTTAAAAATATCGAAACTCAATCCGTCTGCCAATTGAATGTCCATAAAAATCAAATCGGGTGCGGTATTGCTAGCCAGCCATTGCACTGCCTGCTCCACGCTATCAATTGCTGCCAGGATATTCGACTGTGGGCGGCATTCGCGGATCAGATTGGCTAAGCGCCTGGCGGCGGGCTGTTCATCTTCGATCAAAAGGATATTCATGCGTTGGGCGACTCAATTTCCCCGCAAAGTTACACCAAAAACGCAACAATTTTTTAATATCTCCTTATTCCTGCCATTTTAACTGCGCAGCACTGAAATTCACCAGCGTTGTAAGGGCGTTTTTAAAACCTGATTATCCCGTCGGAAATAAAATTTCACCTCGTCAAATTTGGGCAATCGCCACTTCGATTTGGGCAGTTGCGAGAAAGCATAAGGCTCCGTAGGCACGCCCAGGGCATTTTGATCCAGTTTATTATTTCCATTAATATCATGAAAAAGCGCAACCACGTAAGCCCCATAGCGTAACTCATTGATAGACAGATAAGTTTTGCCGGTTTTAGAAACTTTTTTAGCTTTTACAATGGCTTGTTCCTGATTAAATAAATCCTTAGGATTATGATATACCCCCGCCCAAATGGTGCCTTTAGCAGTTTTGATATTACTAACCTCGATCAGTAATTTACCTTGATTATCAATAAGATACAGATTGACGAATGTAAGCCAGCACAGCACCGCCAGCCCTATTTTGCAGCTTGTTTTCATGTTCATGGTTGATTGCATGGTTCAAAATAAATTACACGTGAAAACAAGCGGTCGAGTTGTCTGCTAACCCCCGATTAACGAAATATTAACCACCAGCCCATTGAAATTATTAAGGTTTAATACCATTTAAATTGTTATCATTCAACTACATATAAATATATTATTTCAACCAAAACACCATAACACTAAAACACTAAAACACTGTAACACCAAAACACTATAACACCCATATAAATACATCCTTATATATTCTCCAACACTGTGCGCGTCCGTTCATTCTGCTGATCGCCGGTATTCAAAGTAGTAGCCGGTTCAAACAGCAGTACACTGACTTCCTTTTCCGCTACCGGACGATGTTCTACCCCACGCGGCACAATCAAGAATTCTCCGGCTTTCAGCGGAATATTTTTATCCCGAAATTCCATTACAAATTCGCCGTCCACCACCAAAAACAACTCATCTTCATGGTCGTGCTTATGCCAGACAAATGCACCCTGAAATTTTACCAACTTTACCTGCTGCCCGTTCAATTCGCCCGCCACTCTTGGATTCCAATGATCGGTGATGCGGGTAAACTTTTCTGTCAGATTCACTTTTTCGATATTCATATGATGTTTATTTTTATTATAAAAACTTAAAACATGATAAATTATATACATTACAGATTGGATATGGTTTGATCAGCGTACCACAGGGGTTATGCCAGGTTATTTATTTTGTAGCATTTATGTCAGTATAATAAGTGGGGGGTTCCCAGTAGTGATAAAAAAGTATATTTTTGTGCGGATTTTTAAAATTTACCCGAAGCAGAGCGGAAGCAGGAAGTCGTATAGCGGTAAACCACAATCGTAATCATTTGAATTAGAATAAATTAAATCACTCTACAATGAAGAAGCATAATTTTAGTCCAGGACCGGCGATACTCCCCAAAAGCGTGCTGGAAGAAGCGGCACAAGGCATTTTGGACTTCAACGGTTCGGGCTTGTCTATTCTGGAAATTTCGCACCGCAGCGCAGCGTTTACGGCGGTAGTCGAGGAGGCGGTTGCGCTGGTGAAAGAACTGCTGGGTATTGGCGAGGATTACGATGTGTTATTTTTGACGGGCGGCGCCAGTATGCAGTTTGCCATGGTGCCCATGAACTTCCTGAACGAGGGCGAAACGGCAGCTTACATCAATACCGGTACCTGGTCGGATAAGGCGATCAAAGAAGCGAAACTCCTTGGGAATGTGGTAGTTCCGGCTTCCTCCAAGGATCAGAATTATACGTTTATTCCGAAAAATTATGAGGTTCCGAAAGACATTGCCTATTTACATCTGACTAGTAATAATACGATTTTTGGAACGCAGTATCACTGGTGGCCCGAAACGGATGCGCCCATTGTAGCGGATATGTCGTCGGATATCTTCAGCCGTCCGCTGCCCATGGAAAAATTTGGCTTGATTTATGCGGGAGCACAGAAAAATACGGGTCCGGCGGGAGTTACGCTGGTGATTATCCGCAAGGATATGTACGACCGCGTGAAGCGCACCCTGCCCTCCATGCTGCGTTATGATACCTTTGCTAAAGAAAATTCTTTGTACAATACGCCGCCGGTATTTGCTATTTATGCTTCCATGCTGACGCTGCGCTGGGTGAAAGCCAACGGCGGACTCGAAGGTATGGCGAAACGCAATGAAGAAAAGGCGATGCTGCTGTACGATGAAATTGACACGAATCCATTCTTCACAGGTACGGCGGCACTCGAAGATCGCTCGCGCATGAACGTCACTTTCCTGACTACGGAAGCCGCTATGGAGCAGCCTTTCCTGGATGCCTGCAAGAAGGAGGGCATTGTCGAGATCAAAGGGCACCGTTCGGTGGGTGGTTTCCGGGCTTCGATTTACAATGCGATGGAAAAGTCAAGCGTGCAGGTGCTGGTGGATGTAATGCGGGATTTTGCCCATTCGCAAGGATAGTTACAATACTTATAATAAGAATGATATTTTCGCAACAAAAAGTGTCAAATTTCGCCCGAAATTTGGCATTTTTGTTTCTATGAAGAAGATGGAAGAATGGTTTTCGCTGGAAATTGACGGCAAAAAAATTCCGGCTCGAGTGATACGTGAATCGCGGCGCAGCATCCGAATGTCCACCGCCAAAGAAGCAGTCGTACTACGCCTTCCTTTACAACTCACTCCACAAGAGCAAAATACCTATCTGGATAAGTTCAAATATTGGTTGGAAAAACAAGCAAAAGCACATCCGGCATTGCTGGAACGATTTGTAACCAAGGATTATCAGGATGGGGATACCCTCGTCGTTGGCACCCGCCCATATTTAATAAAAAAGAGTTATTCCGATAAAAAATCGAGCAGTGGTAAATTAAAAAATGGGATTATTACTTTAAATCTTAGTCAAAAAGCGAGTCAAAAAACCATTGGCAACTTAATAAGCCGACTGGTGGCGAAAGATTATTTAGCAGAAATTATAAAAAGAACGCAGGAATTAAATGCCCGTTATTTTCGCAAGCCGATCAATTCCATTGTTTTGAAAAATCTGCATTCGCGCTGGGGCAGCTGTTCGAGCAAAGGCAACGTCAATCTTTCCACACGGCTACTATTTGCACCGCAGGACGTGCAGGATTACGTCATTATTCACGAGCTGGCGCATTTGGTAGAAATGAATCACTCACCGCGCTTCTGGAAACTGGTCGCCGACGCCATGCCCGATTATAAAACAAAAGAAAAATGGCTCAAAGCCCATGGCGAGCAATGTCGGTTCTAAAAAAGAAAAAATGAATAATTAAGAATGAAAGAATAAAAAGTTAAATGAATATATAATATTAGACTTGCGTCAAATTGATTATCAGCATATTAAAAAATTCCAAAGACCGGCACAAATACCCAATATCATATCCATATCATATTGGTGCTTCATTCTGATTTGGTTGTAAATAATC
>JBKBWT010000209.1:0-10971 GCA_046314415.1 Saprospiraceae bacterium | reverse complement strand
ATCAGAATGAAGCGCCAATATGATATGGATATGATATTGGGTATTTGTGCCGGTCTTTGGAATTTTTTAATATGCTGATAATCAATTTGACGCAAGTCTATTATTGATTCTTTCATTCTCTAATATCCCAAATCCACTTAGACACGGAACGTCTTTGCTTGCAGCAAGGGCGTTTTTTTTTACAAAACTTGGTCAATTTTAAGGGGAGATTTCATATCGGGCGGAGCGGCTTTGCGCGAAGTGTTAAAATTTTTATAATTTGGCTGCCAACATTCCAGACAATAAAGCGTATCAACAGGTAGTTAGAAAATGGGATATGCGTGACTTTTGCGTTTTTTTGCGTTATGCACAACGGTGAACATTCGCCTGATTCGTTCAGGTACAACCTAGCAATATTTCTTTTACAAATGCACATTGAAAAACCAAAATAGAACCCATCTATGAGGAATAGAAAAATTGCCCTGCTTTTGGGATTATTAGGATGGTTTGTGCCGTTATTGGCACAACAGACCACCATTTATACCGAAGCCAATCAAGCGTTTAAACGCGGTATGGAGTTTTACGAACAAGGCGTGTTCGCGCAAGCACAAGCGGAGTTTCGCCAAGCCGTAGCGCTTTTACGCCCGGTCAACGAGCCAAATAACGACCTGCTGCGCATGAAAGCCGAATTGTATTACGCTAAAACCGCGGTACAACTCAATCAACCGGAGGGTGAAAAACTCATTCTGGATTTCATTCGCAGTTATTCGCCCGATCCAATTGCCAGTCAGGCGCTGGTAGATTTAGCCAATTATTACTACAATGCCGAAGATTATGATCGAGCCATTGAGTATTTCCGGCAGGTACCGATGGATGGACTCACGCAGCAGCAGCGTGCCGAGGCTAAATTCAAACTGGGTTATGCCTTTTTTGTCAAAAAACAATTTGCGAATGCGAAGAATGAATTCCGTGAAGTAAAAGATATTCAGGGAGATTACTATTATCCGACGAATTATTATCTCGGTCTATGCTTCTTCTTTGAAGGTAATTACGGAGAGGCGATACGCAATTTACGCGTTGCTGAACAGTCTCCTAAATATAAGCCATTAATACCATATTATATTGCGCAGATTTATTTTGCTGAACGTAAATATGACGAATTATTGGCATATGCTCAGCCGCGACTCGGCGAGCGGGGACTCCGTAATGAACCGGAAATCCGTCAGCTTATTGGGCAGGCGCATTTTGAAAGAGGCGATTATCGGGCAGCGCTGCCACATTTAGAGTATTACGCCCAGCGTACTAGCAAATTGCAGGAAAGCGAATTTTATCAATTGGGTTTTGCCCATTATAAAAATGGGAATTATAAAGAAGCCATTAATAGCTTTACAGAATTATCCGCTGTTGATTCTAAATTAGGGCAATATGCCAATTATTATTTAGCCGAAAGTTATTTAAAATTAAATCAAAAAACCTCGGCGCGTTCGGCATTAGGCACTGCTAAGCGCATGAATTATGATCCGGCAATCACCGAGCAGGCAAATTTTAATTATGCAAAATTATCATATGAGTTAAAAGACCCACGTGAAGCGGTAGCGGCTTTGCAGGACATTCCCCAGAATTCAAAATATTATACCGAGGCACAAACGCTGATGAGCGAAATTTTGCTGAGCTATCGCGATTACAAGCAGGCTTTGGATATTTTGGAAAGATTGCCCAACAAAACGCCGCAACTGCGCGAAACCACGCAGAAAGTAGCGTATTACAGGGCATTACAGTTGATGCAGGAAAATGATATTACCGGCGCAAAGCAATTGCTGGATCGTTCGCTCAAAGATGCGATTGACCCACGCACCAAAGCACTGGCAATTTATTGGCAGGGGGACATTGCGCAACGCGAAAAACAATATGATGCCAGCATTACCTTGATGTCACAATTCCTGACCTTGGCGAAAAGCATGACGGGTTTACCCGATGAATCGTCTTTATTTACCGCTAATTATGTACAGGGTTATAATTATTTAAAGAAAGAGAATTATACCGGCGCACTCGGCTTTTTTCAGGAAGCAGTAAATGGAATCCGGCGCAATTTAAATTTTATACGTAATGAAACAGTGAAAAATGATATCCTCGGCGATGCTACGCTCCGCACCGGGGATGCTTATTTCAAGCGCAATCAGTACGCCGATGCGGTACGTTTTTATGATGAAGCGATCGACAAGCGTTATCCCGGTTTTATTTATGCCTTATATCAAAAGGCGATTATTGAAGGTTTGCGTGGCAGAACAACGGAGAAAATTCTGGCACTCGAACGCATTGGCACCGATTATCCAAATTCACCCTATGCCGATGAAGCTTTGCTGGCATTAGGTAGTACGTATCAGGAAATCGGGCAACTAAATAAAGCCATTGAACCATTACGTAAGTTGGTAAATAATTATAAAGGAAAATCGGATTTAATTAACCAAGGTTTAATACGCCTGGGTTTAATTACGTATAATCAAAATAATCCCGAAGGCGCTATTAATTATTATAAGCAGGTATTTTCTAATAATCCGTCTCAGGAGGAGGCAAGTCTTGCACTGGCAGCTCTGGAAGAAATTTATGTAGATGATTTGGGGCGTTCGGATGATTATTTTGCGTTCCTGGAGACCATTCCGGGTTATAAAGTCGATAATCTGGCGCGGGATTCCATTACCTATCGTTCGGCAGAAGCGCAGTTTGAAAATGCCAATTATCAACGCGCTATTGAAGGTTATACCGACTATTTGCGCAAGTTTCCGAATGGATACTATGCCCTGGATGCTCGTTACAAGCGTGGCGAATCGTATGCGGTTTTAAAGCAATACCCGGAAGCATTAAGAGATTATGAATTTGTGGTGGAGCGCGGGCAAAGCCGTTATTATGTGCGGGGCTTGGAAAAAGCTGCCATTATCGCCTATAATTATTCCCAGGATTTTGCCAAAGCCTATAGTTTTTATACTCGCCTTGAACAAGCGGCAAGTTCCGAGGAACAGCGGTTTGAAGCACAACTGGGCGCTTTGCGCAGCGCTTATCGTTCGGGCAATTCGCAGGCAGTGACCGAATGGGCAAATAAAGTAATGAATAATCCGAATGCGAATAAAGGGCAAATTTCTACCGCCAATTTTTATTTGGGCAAGGTGGCTTTTGATCGCAAAGAATATGATAATGCGCTCACTGCATTTAATCGGGTGATTGAAAACAGTGACAATGAGCAAACTGCCGAGGCGCGTTACCTGGTGGCATATATTTATTACTTGAAGCGAAATCTGGAACGGGCGCAAGAGATTACGATCAATGCCAATAAAGAAAGTTCGGCGTATCCTTATTGGGTAGCAAAAAGTGTTATCCTGCTGTCGGATATTCTGGCGGAAAAAGGCGATTTGTACAATGCCCGTGCCGCTTTGGAAGCCTTGCTCGAAAATTACAATGAAGACCCGGAACTGGTCAAGCAGGCACAAACCAAGTTGAATCAGCTCAACCAGCAGATCAGAAGTGGTAGCCGTCTGGCGCCTAATACCACCCCGAATAATCTGTTGGAAATGGAACGCGATAATAGCGGTACGAATAATAATAATCGCAAAAAGAATAATTAGAATTAAAAATCTTTGCGAAGTTATTATTTAGAATTCAAAAGTATTTAAACCCTTGAACCTTAAATTATTAAAAATGAAATTTATTCAAAATATTATATCAATTGCTCTGTTTATGATGTTATTTCCATTATTGGGAATGGCACAAAAAGACCTACCATCCGGGCAGGTGGAGGTCATTCGCAATTTTGACGCTCGCTTGTTGGAAACCGATCCGCTACGCGTACGTCCGGAACTGCCTGCGCTGGATACCGCTATTCGGCGAATGCGTTATGATACCTTATCACGTACTTTTGAAGTAACGTATCAGCCGCCGCGTATTCGTCCGCTGGCAATGCAGGGTGAAGACATTGCCAAGGGATACAATGGTTATGCGCGTTTGGGTGGCGGTTTTCCTGGCTCGGTGTTGGGCGAAGGCGGATACACTGTCAATGTGGAAGACCAGTATAATTTCGGGATCAATGTATTTCATCATTCTGCGAATAATAACAAAAATGTTGAAAATCAGCGATTTGGCTACACCAATCTCGGTGCGCGCGGTACTTATTATTTGGAACAAGGATTTGGGGTGAGCGCCAATTTAGGCTACACCATTGATAATGTGCATTTTTTTGGTTACAATGCCTTGAATGAAGAGCGCGACCCGGATATTACCTTTGCTTCGGAAGATGTCAAGCAATCCTTTACAACATTTGATGTAGGCGCTCGGCTATTTAATAGCAAGCGAACGGAAGCCGATTTTAACTATCATGCCGGCTTTAATGCCTATTTTATGCAAGATAATTATGCGGCACGGGAAAATGGATTTAAACTCGACATTGGCGCTACCAAATGGTTCAACGAAAAACATCCTTTCCGTATTAATTTAATCACCGATTTTACCGGTTATCGGGATACGGCGAGTCAATCACTAAATAACTTTTATTTACAACCCAATTTTACATTCCACGGTGAAAGATTCAAGGCAAAAATCGGTGCCAACATTACATCCCATGAAGATGAATTCTCATTTTTTCCGGATGTAGAATTATCTGCTAATATTATTAATACCTTGTTGGGTGCTTATGTCGGAGCGGAAGGTTCCTTACAAAAGAACACATTCCGTTCATTGACTGATTACAACCCGTTTTTATCCTCGCGTATCATGTTAGAAAACACGCGCTACACGCATTATTATGGTGGTATTCGGGGCAATTTTTCGGGAGTAGAATATCGGGCGCAACTTGGGTTTAAACAAGCCGATGATTTGGCGCTTTTCCTGGTGAATGCCGATACACTCGTTCCGCGTTTCGATGTATTGTATGATACAGTCAATATTTTTAATATTCAGGGAACACTGAGTTTTCCTTTAACCAAAGAGCTGACCGTATTGGGTACAATTAATTATAATTTGTATGATACGCAGAATGAGGAGAAAGCGTGGCATTTGCCGGCACTCACCATCAACAGCGGCTTGCGGTACTCCGCACTGGAGGGCAAGTTGTTGGTAAAAGCGGATTTGTTTTTGGAAAATGGCGTGCCATTCCGCAACGACAAAGGGGAAGCCGAAAACCTGAATGCCCTGTTTGACATTAGTCTGGGAGCCGATTATTTGTTTACCGAAAACATTGGGGCATTTGTGCAAATTAATAACCTAGCGAATAACCGTCGCCAACGGTGGCAGTACTATCCTATGTTTGGGCTGAATGCACTCATCGGCGTTACAGCGAGATTTTGATATATAAGTAATTGATCTACAGATGAAAAGGTGTTATGCTGTTCGTATAACACCTTTTTATTTTTCAAAATTAGCGTTACCGAATGCCGACATGATTGAGTACCTGCTTTGCCAATTTTATTTTCGATGACAGATACTTTTGCAAAAAATGATCAAACTTATCGCTGGTAACTTAAAATTTTATTTAATTTACCCCCAAAATCAGGAATGGAATGAAATTAGGAATACCGAAAGAACGCAACGATCGCCGGGTTGCGCTCGTGCCGGCTACCTTACCCAAGATCAAAGACCTGGGTTTGGACATATTGATAGAACATGGCGCAGGTGCTGAATCCATGTTTTCAGATGCGGACTATGCTTCGAATGCGCAACTCGTCACCAGACAAGAATTGTTCAATCAGTCTGATATCATATTATCGGTCAATCCCTTATCCGATGAAGAATATCAGGCTCTACGGGAAGACACCGTGGTTATTTCTATGTTCCAGCCATACGTGGACGCTACCATCACCGATAAATTGCGAGGTTGGAATTTGCGGGGATTCAGTTTTGATATGATTCCGCGTACTACCCTGGCACAATCGATGGACGTACTGTCTTCCATGGCTGCGGTGGCAGGCTACAAGGCAGTCTTGGAGGCGGCTTCGCATTTGCCACGATACTTTCCGATGATGATTACGGCAGCAGGTAGCATTCCGCCCTCGAAAGTGCTGGTATTGGGTGCGGGTGTGGCTGGTTTGCAGGCAATTGCTACAGCACGGCGCCTGGGGGCACAAGTAGAGGCATTTGATACCCGAGCGGCGGCAAAGGAAGAGGTGGAAAGTTTGGGCGCTCGTTTTGTCGAAGTAGCAGGTGCTAAAGACGATAAAGGGGCGGGCGGTTATGCCGTGGAACAATCGGAGGATTTCCTGCGTCGGCAACGGGAAGAAGTGCAAATTCGCGCCGCAAAAGCCGATGTTATTATCACCACCGCTCAAGTCAGAGGTCGGAAAGCCCCCATTTTGTTGCCTAAAGAGACGGTAGAAAAAATGAAACCTGGCTCGGTAGTGGTAGATTTGGCGGCTTCTACCGGTGGAAATTGTGAATTGACCCAGGATAATAAAGTAATTCAGCACAATGGCGTGACGATTATCGGGAATTCAAATCTGGCAGCCCAAATGCCCCAGGATTCCAGTTATTTATTTAGTACCAATGCGCTGAATTTCTTCAAAATGTTTATCAAAAAAGGTGGAGAGCTGAATTTAGACATGAATAATGAGATTATTCGTGGTGCTTATTTTACTGCGCAAACTGTTGAAGCTTAATTTTAAAAACATTAGCGATTTTTAATATGGAATTCGTACAATATTTTAACAGCAATATTATATTTATCTACCTTATTTTATTTTCGATCATTCTTGGCTTTGAAGTCATTTCTAAAGTGCCTACCATTTTACATACCCCGTTGATGTCGGGGTCTAATGCAGTCAGCGGGGTGGTAATTATCGGCGCAATCTTGATGCTGCGAATGGCAGATCCAACAGATTATCCTTCTTTAATCCTTGGTTTTGTTGGCGTGGTGCTAGGTATGATCAATGCTGCTGGCGGCTTTGCGGTGACCAATCGGATGTTGGAAATGTTTAAGAAGAAAAAAGATGCCAGGAAATAATGAAAATGGGTTCAACCTTTCAGCGAATATAATAAAAATTTAGACCTTAAAATCCTATTGCAATTATGTGGGTTCAGTTTACTATAAATCTTGCCTATCTTTTTGGTTCTGTGGCTTTTGTGTGGGGCTTGCGCTTGTTGAGTTCACCAGAGTCAGCTCGCCGAGGAAATATTGTTGCCGCTGTTGGTATGGCAGTTGCTATTATAGCGGCAATAACAGAACCGATTAGTGGCGCTGCTAATAATTACTTGTGGATCATTGGCGCATTAATCGTGGGTGGTTGGATTGGTGTTATGGCTTCCTATCGCGTAAAAATGATTGCTATGCCGCAAATGGTAGCAATTTTCAATGGCTTTGGTGGTTTATGCGCGGTTTTATTAGCCCTTGCAGAGATATTCAGTAACAATACGAATGGAATTACACCGACCCTGGGGGGGGCTGGTAACCTGCTTTTTACCTTAATCGTAGGTGGCGTTACTTTTACCGGTAGTATTTTGGCTTATGCCAAACTCGAAGACCTGCTCAAAGACAATAAATTTGTATTGCCTAAGCATGCTATTTTCAATTTGGTCTTGTTAATTGTTGTTATTCTATTGGGGATTTATATTTTAATTACCGGCATTGAAAATAATTTTGTTTTAACCCTGGTATTCGCAGGCTTATCTTTATTATATGGCATTTCTTTTGTTGTGCCAATCGGTGGCGCGGATATGCCGGTTGTAATTGCTTTATTAAATGCTTTTTCCGGTATTTCGGCAATGGCGGCGGGCATTATTTATGATAATCGTATTATGATCGTCGGCGGGATTTTAGTAGGTGCTTCCGGGGTAATTTTGTCCTTAATGATGTGTAATGCGATGAACCGCTCATTGCTGAATGTTTTAGTCGGTGGTTTTGGTGGCAGCAGCACAGGATCGGCTAAAGCCAGTGGTGATCAGGTGGTAAGAGAAGTGAGCCTGAACGATGCAGCCATTCAATTAAATTATTCACAAGCAGTGATGATTGTACCCGGTTATGGTTTAGCCGTGGCGCAAGCGCAAAAAACCTGTAAAGAAGTAGATGATATCTTGTCTGCCAATGGGGTAGATGTAAAATACGCGATTCACCCGGTGGCAGGTCGAATGCCCGGACATATGAACGTGCTACTGGCAGAAGCCGACGTGCCCTATCCAAAACTATTGGATTTGGACGATGCAAACGCTGCTTTACAAAATACCGACGTAGTAGTAATTGTAGGTGCGAATGACGTAGTGAACCCTGCGGCAGAAAACGATCCGGGAAGCCCGATTTATGGTATGCCGGTATTGAAAGTATGGGATGCCAAACATGTGATTGTGCTCAAGCGCAGTATGCGTTCGGGGTATGCCGGTATTGAAAATCCGCTGTTTTTTCATCCTAAAACTAAAATGTTGTTTGGCGATGCCAAAGATTCATTAACTAAACTGGTAGCTGAGTTAAAAACCGTATAAAATAACTCCTCAGAGGATAGGAAAAGAGGGATTCATTCCTATCCTCTTCATTTTTCTCCACGCTTTCTTTCCACTATTTTTCAGGTTTATCGAAAAAAATGCCTTTAATTTTAACCTTTTAATTATATTCAGGGTTAGAAATTGAAGAACCCAAAAAAGTTTATAATATGGTACAGATTCCGCTCATACTTGGTATTCTCGCTTTTAT
This sequence comes from Saprospiraceae bacterium, assembly GCA_046314415.1. Taxonomy (GTDB): domain Bacteria; phylum Bacteroidota; class Bacteroidia; order Chitinophagales; family Saprospiraceae; genus JADJNW01. The sequence goes on along the minus strand of JBKBWT010000209.1, from coordinate 2,336 downwards.
GGTGCTGTGGTCGGGCATTTTTATTGTCCGGCAGCAGACTCCCGTCATTGTAGAGCGCTTGGGGCGTTTCATTGGCATTCGTAATCCGGGCTTACATTTTAAAATTCCTTTTCTGGATAAAATTGCAGGGAGAGTAAGTCTGAAAATTCAACAATTGGATGTTTTGGTGGAGACCAAAACCAAGGATAATGTTTTTGTAAAATTGAAGGTATCCGTGCAATTCCGTATTCTGGAAGATTCAATTTATGATGCGTTTTACAAATTACAAAATCCATATGAGCAAATAACGGCTTATGTGTTTGATACCGTGCGTGCTGAAGTGCCGAAAATGAAACTAGATGACGTCTTTGAACGCAAGGACGATATTGCTTTAGCCATTCGACGCGAATTGGAAGAAGCCATGAATGAATACGGCTACGGAATTGTGAAGGCTTTGGTGACCGATATTGACCCTGACCACGCTGTAAAAAACTCGATGAACCGCATCAATGCAGCCGAGCGTGAAAAAATTGCTGCTGAATACGAAGGTGAATCCGAACGAATTCGCATCGTAGCGAGAGCTCGTGCCGAGGCAGAAAGTAAGCGCCTGCAAGGACAAGGGATTGCCGACCAGCGCCGTGAGATTGCCAAAGGTCTGGAAGAATCCGTCGAAGTGCTCAATCGCGTGGGGATCAACTCACAGGAAGCTTCTGCTTTGATTGTAGTCACCCAGCATTATGATACGTTGCAGTCTATGGGGCAGCATACCAATAGCAACTTGATTCTGTTGCCCAATGCACCCTCGGCAGCGAGCGATATGTTGTCACAAATGGTAACTTCCTTTGCTGCCACTCAGCAATTGGGAGAAAATATGAAGAAAGGCGCGTTGGAACTAAAAGCAGCAGAGAAATTAAAACTGCAACAAGGGAAATAACAAAGTATTAGTTGATTTTCAATTAATAATAGATTTTACATTTTATTTTATAATAGATAATCGTCGAATAAACGACAAAAATATGCGCCGGGATTGGTATTGTCCGTCCTGGCGCTTATTTTTGCATTGCCTTCGGAAAACATCCTATCTAATTGCTGACTATCTTAATGCTTACGTTATCCCAAGATTAATTAAGGGCTTTCTCATAAAAAAAGGAGTGAGTGAGACAAAGTTGTAAATTTGGTTTACCACAACTAAATTTTCCAACAAAACTCACTCACAACGTGGAACAAGAAACAACATTTTACCAGGAACTACAAGGGCAAGCAGGATTAGATTTAAGAGATCGTCGGGGCAGGAAGCATGACATAGTCTTTATTTTGCTGGGTGTGATGGTTGGGTTACTACGTAATCGAGATGGCAATTTATCGAGTATACATCGATGTATGGTTAACACTCACTGCCGCCTATGCGAGTTATTAGGGGTTGAAATAGCAAGAGCGGTGTCAAGAGCGCAATTACCCAGAATATTAGCGAGCGTAAATGGGGAGCTATTTGAGCAGATGTTATTCAAGTTGTCGAAGATTGAATTAAGTGGTCAAGAGCGTAAATGGTTTGCCGGAGACGGAAAAGAACTAAGAGGCAGTATTGAAAAAGGGGACAAACGCGGGGAGGTATCGGTACAATTGGTCAGGCAGGAGGATGGAAGGGTTATTGGTCAGGCTTTCTATAACGGCACAAAAGAGAGCGAAAAGCCTTGTTTGCAGCAGCTTGTGGAGACTACAGGCGTAAAATCTCAGAAAATTACCGCCGATGCCTTACACCTACACCCCTGCATGACGCAAATGGTAGCACAAGCCGGCGGCGTGTTTGTGATCGGCTTGAAGGACAATCAAAAGGAGTTGCTCCAAGACATGGTTGACCATACCAAAGCCTTCGCCCCAAGCATGGAACACAAAACGATAGACAAAGGTCATGGTCGTTTGGAAATTCGCCAGTATGCCTGTTTTGATGTGAGCGGGGAATACTTTGAAAGCCGCTGGGTTGATTCCCGATTCAGCAGCCTTATCGCGGTTAAACGAACGCGTACTGTGTTGAAAAACAATGATTCAAGTGAGGAGATGTCCTATTACCTCTCCAACGGAAAATGTAAAAATGCGCTTGAGTATTTTCAGGCAGTCAGGAACCATTGGAGCATTGAGGTGAATAACCATTACCGCGATGTCAGTCTTAAAGAAGATGAATTCCGCACAAAAAAAAACCTGTTACAAAGCTTATGGCAAGCATTAGAACCCTTGTCTTGGAACTATTACGACGATGGAATCCCGGCAATGTTGTCGCTCAAATGGAGCGATTTCAGGATAACTTTGACGAGTTATTCGAGGCTTTGAGGAAAATTAATTTTTTATGAGAAAGCCCTTAA
>JBKBWT010000208.1:0-10973 GCA_046314415.1 Saprospiraceae bacterium | reverse complement strand
TATCATCTTGATTTTAGGGGCGCTCACGATGATCGGTCCCTTTTCCATTGATATGTACCTCCCTGGTTTTCCGGCAATTGCAAAGGATTTACAAACCTCTATTGCCAATGTACAGCTTTCGCTGGCGAGCTTTTTTGTCGGTTTAGCCTTAGGGCAATTGTTTAGCGGTCCGATCACCGATCGATTTGGACGCAAGAAACCATTATATATTGGACTCGGTCTTTATATGCTGGCGTCGCTGGCTTGTGTCTTTGCACCGAATGTAGAGACCTTGATCGCTTTGCGTTTTGTACAGGCATTGGGCGGTAGCGTGGGCATGGTGGTATCGCGGGCAGTGGTACGCGACTTGTACGAACCCGAAGAAGTGGCAAAAATTTTCTCCATGTTAATGCTGGTGATGGGCGTCGCGCCAATTATTGCGCCTTCGTTGGGCGGTATTATGGCGGCTACGGTCGGCTGGCAGGCAATCTTTCTGAGTTTGACGGGCATCAGCGGCTTAATTTTATTGGGAATGTACCTCGGTTTGCCGGAGACAAGACCTTATGATGCGTCCATTTCATTACATCCAGTAAATGTTTTTAAAGACTATATCACAATTTTTAAAAACCGGCAATTTCTGACTTATACGCTGGTGAGCGGCATTTCCGGAGCGGGCATGTTTGCGTACATTTCGGGGTCGCCGTTTGTATTTATCGAATTGCATCAGGTGCCGGAAGCGACGTTCGGGATTATATTTAGTGCCAATGCATTTGGCTTAATCATGTCAGGACAATTGAACCGCCTGTTTTTAAGGCGATTCAGTACAGTTCAAATTGTAAAATTTGTCAATATTATACAGCTGATCTTTGGCACTTTGCTGGTTTTTTATGGTTTTACGCATTGGGGCGGCTTGCCGATGCTCATTTTTTTACTTTTTATTTATCTGGCAGTGTTGGGCTTTTTATATCCGAATTCCGGCGCACTGGCGATGGCACCATTCGGACGCAATGCCGGCGGGGCTTCGGCGCTGCTGGGGTCTTTACAATTTGTCATTTCGGCAGTAGTGGCAGGACTGGTGAGTGCATTCGACAATGGCACGGCGCTCCCCATGGCTGGGGGTATGGCAATTTGTAGTTTATTGGTTTTTATTGTATTACAAATAGCAGCAAGGAATGATAAAAAAGCCGTCAAAACAACTACAGCAGAAGCACAAGAGGCTGTGCCTGCTTCCTGAACAATGTAGCGGCTTTGGATGTAGATAATGTAACAAACGCCTGGAAATCAAACTGATTTATGCAAGAACTTTTTTCCGATTCGGTTCAGTTGTTACAACAATTGATCGCTACGCCGTCCTTCTCGCGCGAGGAAGCCGATACGGCGATGATTTTGGCAGATTTTTTTCATCAGCGCAATATTCCGACTTTTCGTAAGGGCAATAATATTTGGGTGCAAAATTTACATTTTGATGTAAATAAACCCACGCTTTTATTAAATTCACATCATGATACAGTAAAGCCCGTGGAAGGCTGGAAACGGCATCCTTTTCAGGCGAAAACTGAAGAAGGTAAATTATACGGCTTGGGTAGCAATGATGCAGGCGGCGCTTTGGTATCATTAATTGCTACTTTTATTTACTTTTATGAAAAAGAAAATTTGCCTTTTAATATCATCATGGCTGCCACGGCGGAGGAAGAAATTTCCGGGGCAAACGGCGTAGAATCAGTATTACCGGATATTGGCAAAATCTGGGCGGGCATTGTCGGCGAACCCACGCAAATGCGCATGGCGATTGCCGAAAAAGGCTTGATGGTAGTGGATGCCGAAGCCCGGGGCAAAGCTGGTCACGCTGCCCGCAACGAAGGTGAAAATGCGATTTATAAAGCTTTGCAAGATATAGAATGGATTCAAAATCAACAGTTTGAAAAGATTTCTGACTTGCTTGGTCCGGTGAAAATGACCGTCACGCAAATTCACGCCGGCACGCAGCACAATGTCATTCCCGATCTTTGCAAATTTGTCATCGACATCCGCACGAATGAATGTTATAATAATCGCGAAATTTTTGAAATATTACAACAACATTTACAATCGGATGTAAAAGCCCGTTCTTTTCGTTTAAATTCTTCCAGAATTGACCTGGAGCACCCGCTCGTCAAAGCAGGATTGGCGCTGGGTTTGGAATATTTTGGCTCGCCGACTTTATCCGATCAGGCATTGATGAATTTTCCTACTTTAAAAATCGGTCCCGGCGACTCCGCGCGTTCGCACACGGCGGATGAGTTTATAAAATTGGAGGAAATTGAAAAGGGGATTGCTCTATACGTAAAGTTATTAGAAAATTTGGCAAACTTTATTACTTTGGATCATAAAATTTAATTTCAGGAATAAAATCAAAGTCTTTTTTATTCTCGGTGTAAAGTTTATAATGATTAGAAATGGCAGTGGCAGCTATCAAAGCATCAGGAACTTTGGGACGGTGCAAAAGACTGTAATTCAACATAATACCATTAAAAATTTTAGAAATTTCTTCCGAAAGATGGCATACTCGAAAAGACTCCAATATTCTTCGGGTGGCTGTAAATTCGGAAGCTTTTGCCCCAAAATAAATTTCGGCGTGTGTAATAATGCTCAATGCAATGTTAGGAGAACCGATTTGCTGAAGGCGATTTTTAATTATTAAATTTCCTCTTAATAATTCTATAATAATATTACTATCACATAAAATTATTTCGTTCTTTGCCATGCTTCGGAGCGAATTTTATCAAGTGTCATATCGCGGTCTTGCCACATACCGAAAGCCGCTTCAATAGGGTCGTATAGCTTTTCTGTTTTTGGAGCAAACTCAATGCTGATACCGAATTTATTTTCAATGGCTTCTTCCACAGCTTCCGGGGTTTCAAATTCATTGATGATTTTTTCTGCACTAATCCCTGGCTCCTCCGCATCATTGCTTGCTTGATTTGGCATCCCAGCTTCTTTCTTTTGTGTAATATAATTAAGTGCCAGCCATATAATAACTAGAAAACTCACTAAATAAAGTGCTAACATTTGCTTATCTGCCAGTACCAACACCTTATCCCCAGGCTGCACGGCTTCCCGCTCCAAAACATCCGCAATTTCTTTGGGATTTTGCATTTTTTCAATATCAATGGCTATGGTCTGCATAAAATCAGTGTTTACAATGCTAACAAAAGTAAGAAAAATTACGTTCGATTTGACTTGTCTCAGTTAAAAAATAGCGAAAGAACTGAAAAAGTTGTAAATTCGTTTTATAAAGAAAAAGATATGAGCGCCACGCAAATTCGGGAAGAACTGCACCGCATTATTGATATTGCCGACGACCGCATGGTAACGGCGGTGTATGCTATGATGCAAAATTATTTGCAAAATGATGAATCCATCGTGGCTTATACGACTTCCGGCGAACCTTTGACGCGTTCTGAATTTATTAATCAGGTCAATACCGCCTACGAAGCAGCCAAGCAGGGCAAAGTAGTAACAACCAAAGATTTATTAAAAGAAATGGAGAACTGGTAAGCGATGAAGCAATATGGTCGCAGGCTGCGATTGATGCGCTCCGTAATATTCATGATTTTATTGCACAAGATTCGCCGCAAGGCGCTAAAAAAGTAACGCAGGAACTGGTAAAATTGGGGCAGTCTCTTGAAATATTTCCATCTCGTTATCCGCTTGAACCACTTTTAGCAGAAGAAACCTTACAATATCGCTTTACAGTTAAATGGAATTATAAATTGATTTATACGGTAGAGGAAACGCAGGTATTGATTGTGTTAATTTTTGATACCAGGCAGTTGCCGGAAAAGTTAAAACTGTAATCCTTCCTTTTCAATTGCTTTAGCAAATTTCCCCAATTCTTCCGACCTTCGCGCGAAAATGGTGTTCAAGTGTTAAGGTGTTCGGGTGTTCTTGTCCGATCGCACGAATACGTTAACGGGATGAACACATGAACACTCGAACACAAGAACACATGAATACTACCAAACTCTGGCAAAAAGACTACACCGTCCACGCCGACATCGAGGCGTTCACTGTCGGGCGCGACCGGGAGATGGATTTATATCTGGCTAAATATGATGTACTCGGCTCGCTGGCGCATATCAAAATGCTGGAAAGTATTGGTTTACTGGAGGCGGAAGAGTTGCAACAGCTTACTAAAACCTTGCAGGAGATTTATCAGGCGGCAGAACAGGGGGATTTTATAATCGAGGAGGGGGTGGAAGACGTGCACTCGCAGGTGGAACTGTTGCTGACGCGGGCATTGGGCGACGTGGGCAAGAAAATTCATTCCGGCAGGTCGAGAAATGATCAGGTGTTGGTGGATTTAAGGCTGTTCTTCCGGGCAGAGATTCAGGAGATGGCTGGATTGACGCAGGATTTGTTTAATCAGCTGATGGAATTGGCGGAAACGCACAAAGACGTGCTGCTACCGGGCTACACGCACCTTCAGGTGGCGATGGTATCGTCATTCGGGCTGTGGTTTTCAGCGTATGCGGAGAGCTTAACGGATGATTTGCAATTATTACAGGCTGTTTATAAAATTATCAACCAGAATCCACTCGGCTCGGCAGCGGGTTATGGCTCGTCCTTCCCTTTGAATCGCCGGATGACGACGGATTTGCTGGGTTTTGAGGATTTGAATTACAACGTGGTGCATGCCCAAATGGGACGGGGCAAGAGCGAATTGTTCCTGGCGTTTGCGATGGCGGGCTTGGGTAGCACTTTGGGCAAACTGGCGATGGATGTAACGCTGTACATGAATCAAAATTTCGGCTTCATCAGCTTCCCCGATGAATTGACGACGGGTTCGAGCATCATGCCGCATAAAAAAAATCCGGATGTGTTTGAGTTGATTCGCGCGCGGTGCAATCAGTTGCAAAGCCTGCCTGCACAAGTGAGCCAGTTGACGGGCGCATTGCCGTCGGGGTATCATCGCGATTTCCAATTGCTAAAAGAACAAATTTTCCCGGCAATTGAAAGTCTGAAAAGCTGTCTGCGCATAGCTACTTTTGCCCTGTCACAAATTCGCGTGAAGCCGGAGATTCTAAACGAGGATAAATACCTGTACCTCTTCAGTGTAGAGGAAGTAAACATGCTGGTACTCGAAGGCGTGCCGTTTCGCGATGCGTACAAACAGGTGGGCGCCAGCATCAACGCGGGTACTTTTGCCCCCGATAAACAGGTCGCACACACGCACGAGGGTAGCATCGGCAATCTGTGCCTGCCGGAAATCCGCACCAAGCTGGATAAAGTATGGCAGGGCTTTGCCTTTGAACAAGCGGCGGCTAAAATAGCGCTGTTGCTGCACTGATTTTTACTCCTACAACATCATCTGACATTCCAGCAAGATTCTTTAACGACCGGGGCGGCAGAATGAATCGTAAACTTGCCTCCGGGTTTATTTTACTTGCCTGTTGCAACGCTCAACCAGCCTGCCAATTTATTCTATTAGCCTATCGAAAGATCGCAATAGCTTATCTGAAGATTAGAACCGTGGATTGGAGTGTTCTACTCGCCTATTTTAAAATACCAGGAGCCGGATTGAATATCATAAGAGCCACTTATCGTATGCAAATACCCTCATTGTATGTCGTGAAAGGCTGTTTTGACTACGTAGATACCATTTTCAAAATGAAAATCATCAAATTGTAAATGAAATATGCCATATTTTAAAACAAAATACCCATATTTTAAAACAAATATGCCATATTTCAAGTGAAAAACACCGTTTTTAAAACGGAAAACGTCAAAAATCAAACAATAAACGCCGGATATCAAACGAAAAACGCCATATTTAAAACAATATCCCCTGATTTTAAGTAAAAAACGGCATATTTCACTTGAAAAACGCCTTTTTCAAACAAAATACCCCCATTTTAAAACAAATGTACCCCTGTAAAAAAAAATTTATGACCCTATTGTAGTGTTCTAGCACCCTATTTTAGCACCCAAATACCCTCCTGTAACGTAAAAACAGGCTTCTACAACCTTATACCATTTTAAATTGATAATGGCATATTGATTATTGTTTAACAATCTGACATTCAGTTATTTGGTGCTTTCGTATTTACGCTTTCCCATTTCAGATTTGGTATTAGCATACCCTCTTGTAATATTTTAAGCGCATAATAACGCGATGGGTTAGAGCCTTTGATGGCTTGCGTTTGTAAAGAACAGGAAAAAACAGGCAATAATGAGCGTTGATGGCTGTACCGGAGCATTAAAAAAAAGGAGAGCTGCACACTGTGTACAGCCCTCTCCAATGGGTGATTATCGGCTTACGATAAATTTGCTTGTTAATTGATTCACCCGGGTATCAATACGTACGTAATAAGTACCCGCTGGCAAATCGGTTACATTGATCTGTTCCTGATTGTCTCCTTCATATACACCTACTGGTAATTCTCTGAGTTTCTGCCCCATCATATTGTAAATCTGGATGGTAGCATCGCCGCTTTCCTTGCAGCGGAAATTCAGATTGATGATATTGGTAGTGGGGTTGGGGGAAATGTGCAAATTGGTGCTTTCCGAAAAGGAGCTGCTTACGCCGCCCGTAGGCAGATAAGCGCTGGCATCTTCCTCATCCAGGCTCTGGCAGACACTGCCTTCGTAAATTTTGATCTTGCGGTAGAAAGAATCGCCCGTGCGCGTCCCCGAATCATTATCGGCTACAAAAAACAGCCGGTCAAAGGCTCCCGTGTAAAACTGCCCAACGGGAATGACAAATCTGCGCCAGGTACGATCGCCCGGATAGGTATCAAAATTCAAAATACCCCAAGCCTGAAAGCCGTGTAGCTTGAACGTGCGGTTTGCAGATATATTGTTATCATTGTCAAAACCAATACCGTGTACCTCGCCTTCCACTGTAGAACCAAACTCGACTTCAAGCATGGTGTTGGCGGTTACATTGTAGTTCAGGCTGATGGATTTCCAGGCATTGTTTTGAATACGAAGCTCCGTATTGTTATTAAGGAGTTGATGCGTACCAATATCCTGACCCGCCCCGTAGCTTTGAATGGCATAGTTTTTAAAATCAATGTTTACGCAGGTTGGCGTGCCGCCACCGCCACCTCCGCCGCCGCCCGTGCTGAGGGGCAGACAGAAATTGGTGGTTTCACTGGCACCAAAATTGCCTCCTGATTTGATCGTGGTGCCATTCGCCGTAGTCAGGGAGTAGGCTCCATTGCCGTAGGCACAACAAATACCATCGCCGTAGGCATCCAGAATCTCAAATGAGTAGCATCCGTTCGGCAAACAGAAGGTATCCCGAATCTGGGCGGTATTACTTTTGTTGTACGGACCGCCTTGTTTGACAATAGTACCGGTCGAATTCTTCAAACGCCAGGTCGTTTCAGTTGGATAGGCATCCAGCACAAGTCGCAGGATAACCTGATTTTGTGTACAACTGGTCGTAGGCGTGCCCCCGCCACCTGTGCCGCCGCCGGTGCCACCTCCGGTATCGCCGCCGCTGGTTGTACAGGTTTGCAGGCAGGAAGCCGCTGCAATTTTGTTGCGAATCACATTGCCGGGCTGTGGTCCAAAGCCTTGGGTGAAATTGATACCCACGCTGGTCAGGTGACAATAAGACATAATCGTACCCCCGCCAGAAGGGTTGCCGGGTTTGGTACAATTGCCTTCTACAAAACCTGCGCAGCCGTCAATTGCCGTGTTATTGCCGTTCCAAACGCAAGCGTGGGTGTGATGTGAACCGAGCAAATGCCCAAGTTCGTGGGTGACTACTTCAACCGTCCATGAATACGTGGGTACGGTATTGAAGGACGTGCCAATGCTGGAAAAACTTAACTTACCATTGGTGTAAGGATAGCATAATCCCGACAGCACGGCGATGCCACCACTGGCTTTAAAGGAAAGTAACTGCCCGATGTCGCCATTGATGCTGGTACGCTGCTGCTGAAACTGACTCAGGAGCTGTGAACTGCTGGTACCGGAGTAAGGACTAGGCGTCGTCCAGACAAAAATCTGTGAAATGGCGACGCTGATCTGATCATTTGCGTAAAGCGTAGCGACCTGATTGAAGAGCGCGGTCACATAATTGTTGACGCCGGTGGTGCCGCCCTTGTTTTGAAAAATATCGTAGTCCACTTCAAAATAAATGCGTACACATTTAGCGGCTTCGCGGGTTTCCATCGTCGTACGCAAGTCTTCAATGGTGTAGCCTTCGTCGCTATCGGGCGTACTACACATAAAATCTTCCTGCTCGGCTACCGCTTTGTCGTGGTAGAGGATATGCTGTGTCTCGGTGCCGTTTTCCGGGAGCTTCGCCAAGACCAGATTGCCGTCGGAGTTGGAGGGCGTGATGAGCGCCACTACTTCGTCTTCAAAAATGCTCACCGCCGCGAAGGAGCGCGGGTCACCTTTAATCACGCCGCGATAGTGAATACCCTGCTCAACTTCGGCGGGGCTTTCCGTATCGCTTTCGATGACGCTAAAATCGTCGGTAAAAATGTTTACTTTCACTAATTCGAGTTCCAGATCGCCATTGCTAACGCTCGGAACGGCTAGTGTAAGCGTGGAGGGTTGATTTTTAAAAATGGGTTTGAGCGCTTGCGGCTCTAATTGTAATAAATCGTATTTCGTAAGGCGGTTTTTAACTTCGCCAATCGCTTTTTGTTGAGACAATTGTTTAAAGGGCGATACTTGGGTGAATTCACTACCTCGACTCCTTTGCGCCGCTACCAGCTCCACAGGCTTCAAAATTTGGCGTCCACTTTGTGCAAATAGGGCATTAACGGTGATTAGTAATACCAGTGCTATTAGTATTCTCATGATTTAAAAATCGGTTTTTGGTTAATTAAAAGGTTTCCAAATAAAATAAAGGGTGTTTGGGAAGTAATGCCGGTTAGTAGCGTCTTGGTGTGAATTCAACACTAAGCCGAATGCAGCAGCTTTGTAAAAAGTACAAATGCTTCATTGTCAACTAAAACTGGCAATACAACCCGGCTGAATGAGTACATTCAACCGCATAAGTAAATAGTGTGCCTACAGGCACCAAAACCTCCCCAGCTGTGTCCATGGCTAAGCAGGGAACAGGAAAAAAGTATGTCAGTTATTATGGAAGTGCATATGGCGGCAAACCAGCCAATATCAACTACCAACTGATGGATAGGTCGTCCAAGCAGATATGTGTGAGAATACGATTTGTTTAATGCGCAATTACTTTTTGTAATGTTTCAATTTGGTTAGATGGGAAAAAATGTAATAATGCCAATAGACATGATATGCCTATTACAAACCCGGTTCGTGTGCATGCAGTTAGGATAACAGCGGTTTACTTTAGTTGTTTGTTTTTCTCCAGTATGTTTTAATGCAGCGGAATAGAAAGTTTTACTGCTGCTTGCTCCGATAGGAGTTAGATGTCATTAGGTAAGCTGATAATCTACCCGTTTTAAGCCGTACGGCAAAAGTATAGCTTTTTTGATGATAACTCAAATAAATTTCTAATTACAAGTGTTAAAGTTTGCTTTCGTGTATAATTCATTCATAGTGCGTAAGTTTTCCATAGCAACTTTCTATGTTTATCAATATACCTGCATACATGCAACGCGAATCTAGGTAGATGAATTATATATAATGGCAATTTGTTTTCGCATTTCAATGCTCTTTTTTGGAAAGGTGCGATTTGCCCGTCAGGCGGTCATTTTTACACAAAATAAAATTTTGAAACAGCACTATTAAAATGCCTGCTTCCCAATTTTCATAAAAACAAAAGACGGAACAAGTCTTGCACGACCTACTCCGTCTTTTTTGTCTCTTAATCTCTGCGTCTCCAAATCTATCTTTATCCCATTTCCGACACCACTTCTTTCACTTCCGGTACCATCCGCTTCAGCATACCTTCAATGCCCGCTTTGAGCGTCACCGTGGAAGAAGGGCAGCCGCTGCACGAACCTTGCAAAATTACATTCACAACGCCTTGGTTATAAGACTTAAATTCGATATTGCCACCGTCCATTTCCACCGCCGGCTTCACATAGGTGTCAATAAGTTCTTTAATTTTTTGTACAATTTCCGCTTCATCGCCGGAGTACTGCTGCCCCACATTTTCGGCTTCAATAGCTGCCATTGCCTCCGCATAGCCTTCTTTCAGGATTTCACCGCCATTTTCGATGTAATTTTTGATAAAATCCTTGATTTTCAGCATAATATCGTGCCACTCATAATTGAATTCCTTCGTCACCGTCACAAAATTATTGCTGATATAAACCCCTTTAACATAAGGCAATTCAAACAGCGCAGTGCCCAGCGGCGACCATTCTTGCGCCAATTCCTCTTCGCGGAAGTCCGCCGTGCCTTTGTACAACATCCGGTTCGTCACGAATTTCAAGCTCTCCGGGTTGGGCGTCTGCTCGGTGTACAGCATTACCGGGCTTTTTGTCGCAGTATTTTCCATGTCTTTTAATTTCTTATTTAGATTCAATCTACGAAGGTAACAACAAAATCGGATTTCTGGTTTCGAGATCGCGTTTGAAATGGAAATTTTAAGCAGGTTTTTGAATAAAAGGCAGCCCGTCAAAAGGATCCTTTAAATCCGTCACTTTCGCATAAATTTGCGCCAGTGGAATATCAATATTCAACGAATATAAATGAATGTTACTCTCCAATTTACTCGCCGTAGAAATGCGCCACAGCCCTTCGCCTTCACGGTAAAAGCTTTCCACGACGGGTCGATCAGAGGAAATCAGTACATATTCTTTCAGCGATAGAATTCCCCGATAAAAGCGGAATTTTTCACTTCTATCATAATTTTCGGTACTTTTTGATAATACTTCAACAATTAAAACAGGATTTTTTAAAAACCGTTGACGTTCATCGGAAAACTTACGCTCCCCACAAGTCACCATTGCATCGGGAAAAAAATAGTTGTTACCTCTATCTATCTCAACTGCCATATCGCTATCATACACAATGCAATCCGTGTCGTCTAATTTTTCTGACATCCTCCTCCTAAAATTCGT
>JBKBWT010000207.1:4432-10973 GCA_046314415.1 Saprospiraceae bacterium | reverse complement strand
CTGCCGAGATTGGTGGTGGTTAAGCGGAAACGGGCACCGATGTTGGTGGTTTGCACCGCATCATTGGGTACGGTGAACGTGATGGAAGCCGAAGTAGCATTATGGGCAACGGTGACAGCTGCAGGTGCTTCGCCGGTATCGGCAAAATCACCATCGTTGTTCCAGTCAATGAAGCCATATAAGTTGGCGTTACCGCCAGTGGTATTGGTGAGGTTAACGGTAACGGTTGCATTCTGACCCGGAACAAAGGTTGGGAAAGAAGAGATGCCGTCTTCGTCATCGGTACCATTGGTGTCATCACCCGTGGCATTGGCAGATTGCTGAGCGGTAGCTTCCCCGTCGTTATTGGTACCCATGCGGATGGTAGCCACGATCTGGTGTTGTGGACCGCTGTCACTACTCAGGGTCTGGTAGTTGCCAGTGCCGGTGCCGGTGCCAGTGTCGGGCAAGTCACCACGGTCGAAATCAATAGAAGTACAGAAAGCCGAAAAGTTAACAGATGCAAAAGGTAAATGCGATTCTGAACCAATCGAAACATTCTGCCCGACCAATACGCCATCAATATTATTACCTAATGTCACGTTAGCAAGAGGTGCCAGGATAGAACCCTTTACCACCGTTGGAATATTAACACTGGTGGCTTCGCAGAAATTCCAGATGACATTATCAAGTAATTCAGTTGGAATATTGGCAATATTAAATCCACCATGTGCCGTAATGGAAGTTCCTCTTACATTAATAATGATGGGTGCCGTATATGCTGCATTGTTGGGCGTACTGACATTGAATGAAGTGATCGTAGAGAAAAAGGTAGCCGCTTCAGTAGCTGTTAAATTGACTACTGCCGCGCTGGTATTGGTAATGTTTAATGAAGCATTCTGTGTTGCAAAATTAAACGTATAATTGTTCGTACTGGCAGTGTTACATAATTGACTAGAAGCTAGTTGCAGATCAGCTTCCATCTTATTGGCTTTAGCTGAAAGGGTTACATCCTGCATAATACCTACATTCGATAGCCCAAGGTTATTATTCAGGTTGATGGTGCGCGTTCCACCCCCAATAGTTTGAACCGTACCCATATTGCCACTCGTGTAGTTGACTGGGCTGGCGAACGCCGCACTGTAATTGAGCATTGCAATATTACTGCCACCGATGACCCCTCCGGCAACCTCTAATGATTTTTTGGCGCCATTGGTACCGAAATTTGCAGTAGTGAGATTGATACCTATCTGGAAAGTGTTGGCAAGATTGAGGTTTCCACCAACAAACACATTGCCTTCACCTTCCTGCATCTGATTCAAGTCGCCGAAAGCAATTAGACTATAATTCTGCATCCAGGTAGAAGCATCACCGCAGTCACTGGGATCGGCTTGTACTTGTACAATATAGTCTTCGACTTCACCATTGATTGCTGCTCCCGTAGCACCCGCACCACCGGACGATAATTGACTGCTGGTGAGGCGGAAGCGCGCACCAATATTGGTACCAGTCACTGCACCATAGGGTACATTAAAAGTGACCATGGCGCTGGTAGCGTTATTGAGTACACTAACAGGCGTGGATACTTCATTGGCATCGTTGAAGTCGCCATCATTGTTCCAGTCAATGAATCCGTACAATTGGGCGGTGCTACCCGTGGTATTGCTAAGACTAACCGTAATAGTTGCAGTTTGACCGGGTATAAAAGTTGGGAAGGTGGATATACCATCTTCATCATTGGTGCCATTCGTATTATCCCCATTGGCTGATGCTGAGGGAAGTCCATCGGTATTAGCATCAATCGTTGCGCCAAGTCTGAGGTTAGTCGCGATGATGTGCGACGGTCCTCCATTTGCCAGCAAGGTTGGATAATTACTGGGTAAATCTCCATAATCCGCACTATTGGTAACAGTCGTACAGCTTGCACCCGCTACCATTCCCTTGAAGCCATTACTGCCGGGTTTTAAACCAACTTCAATCAAACCAATGGAATAGATACCATTCAAAGTAAAGGAGACCGTACGTGGATTAGCATTATCATTGCTACAGTCAAATTTCATACCAACTACATCGGTAAAATTATCCGGGTTTTTGAATTCAGTACTACCGCAGCTACCACCAACACTGACAAACTCAGATGCCTGATTGGCACAAATTACGCCACCGAATACAATATGACTGATATTGTTACCAGACAAGGTTTCGTAAGTATAAGTCCAGGTTGACCGGTTATTCGTAAAATCGTAGGTGACTGTGGTAAGACAAACTCTATACGTATGCGAAGCGTTGTAAGGTGCTGTGTAATTCGTACATAAGTTTACAGTGTTGGTAATCGTTTGTGCCTGAACAACGGAAGAAAGGAGCAGCGCAAAAAACGAGCTTAAAACGTAGGGACAGTTACGCCACCAGCGTTTTTCTGCTCCTTTGTGCAGGAGTAGAGAATGGGTCATCTTATTTATTTGTTTGGGTTATAAATGGTATGCCTCTCAGCGCATACTTGTTATTAGCAATAAATTTTTGTTTGGGTGGGTGGCAAGGGAACACCTCCGGTCCTCGCCCCCTTTATTTTTATTAATTTAAATGTTTTATTAATATTATGTATTATAAATATTATTAATGGTATCGGGCAGCACATTGCCATTGCATATGCAATGGACTCGTGCCGAGCCAGCAGATGGTTTTATCATACGGTTAAGGGAAACGCTTTTTGAGGGAATGTTCAGGCACAAACCACTACCTTAGTGCTTGGCGCAAAACAGGGTATAATAATTTTTACAATATTTTCTTCTTGTTTGGGTTAAAAAATAATAATATCGGGCAAAACATTACATGAATGTTTGCCTACTTATTCCATTGTTTTTGGGAAAGGCAGAACTACGAACAAAGCTAAATGCAGCTACCAGTGTAGTAGAAATAAATGTCCGTGTAAATTTTTTGGTAAGGGTGTAACGTGTAATGATTTAGATTATACCTATCAAAAGAAGGAGGCTACTGGTAGTACCATTGTTTTCGCAGCTACAAAGTTATCAACATTTTCAGAAAAATCAACTTTTAGACAAGAAAGTTAATATTAATTTTTTACTCAGATTTGTATAAAATTATGTAATTTTCATGTATTAACATGATTTTTTATTATAAATATCTGACTATTACATTTATAGGTTAAAAAAATGCTGGATGTTTAGGGATACTTTCCTCTTAATGGTTAAAGCAAAAAAATATAACAACGTCTGATCATATTATCACATAATACAGTATTTTCTAAAATATAGGATTAAGCTTCGGTTCAGCGGCATTCATCTAATAAAGGTCGCTTTTCATCGAGGAATGTTTGGTACTCCTCCTGCTTCTGCGTAATTTCAGGTCATTATTCTATTCATTCTCAAAAAAAAACAATCTGAGACATGTTGAAAAAAACTTTTTTGCTCCTCGTGGTACTTGTTTGTACTATTGCCGCTCAGGCGCAAACGGTGGATGAAATCATAACCAAATCATTGGAGAATACCGGTGGTGTCGAAAAGTGGAAGGCACTGAAATCTACAAAAATGGAAGGTACGATGGCAATGCAGGGTTTTGAATTTCCGGGTACGGTATATGCCAAAGCGCCTAAAAAGCAACGCGTAGAGGTGAATGTACAAGGAAAAAACATTGTGCAGGCTTACGACGGTACGACGCCGTGGTGGATCAATCCGTTCGCTGGTAGCGAAGATCCACAAAAAATGCCCGACGAGATGTCTGAGCAGATGGTAAACGATGAGTTTGAAAGCGAATTTATTGATTACAAAACGAAAGGACATCAGGTGGCACTGGAAGGCAAGCAGACCGTAGAGGGTACCGAAACCTTTAAAGTAAAGCTGACCAAGAAAAACGGTGATGTGGAGTATTACTACTTTGATACCGAAAATTACGTGCCCATTATGATTCAAACGGTGGTAAAAACGGGTCCGGCTAAGGGCCAACTCACCGAGACTTACCTGAGCGATTATCAGGAAGTGGACGGGCTGGTGTTTCCTTTCTTCATGGAAACGAAAATGGCAGGACAATCTATTCAAAAAATGACGATCAAGTCGATCAAAACCAACGAAACCTACGAGGATACTTTATTTGCTTTCCCCAAGAAGTAAGCAAAAATTGAATTTTCGATTTCTTAAGAGATGTCATCTTGTACACAAGGTGACATCTCCATTTTAACCAACCTAAATGAAACCCTTATGAGATATAAAATTTCCATATTTTCTTTATTCCTTTTCAGCATTGTATTACAAGCGCAAACGCCGACCAGCAAGGCGCTGTTTGGCTCGCTGCGGGCGCGGCAGATTGGTCCGGCAGCCATGAGCGGACGCATTACTACTTTAGATGTGGTCAATGCCACGCCAGAAGTAATTTATGTAGGCTCCGCCGGTGGTGGTGTCTGGAAGTCCAACAGTGCCGGCTCATTTTTTACTCCCGTGTTTGAGGAGCATTGCCAGGCAATCGGAAAAATTGCCATTGACCAGCGTAATCCCCAAAATGTATGGGTGGGTACCGGCGAACCCTGGGTACGTAATAGCGTATCGCCAGGTGATGGCATTTACAAAACAACGGACGGCGGTACAACCTGGACCAACCTGGGTTTGAAAAATAGCGAACGCATTGCCGATATCATCGTGCATCCAACCAATTCCGAGGTGGTGTATGTAGCAGCCCTGGGCTCGCTGTGGAAAGGGAATGACGAACGAGGGGTATTTAAGACGACCGACGGTGGCAAAACCTGGACAAAAATTTTGTACATCGATGAAAATACCGGCGCGGCGGATTTAGACATTGATCCTAAAAATCCCGATATTTTGTACGCCAGTATGTGGGGCTTCCGCCGTCAACCCTGGACATTTGATTCGGGCTTTGGTGGCAAAAGTGGTTTGTACAAAACCACCGACGGTGGCAAAACCTGGAATACCATTCACAATGGTTTGCCCAATGAGACGCTGGGTAGAATGGCAATTGCCGTTGCGCCTTCCAATGGCAATGTGATTTATCTCTCGGTAGAATGCAAGAGTAAGGATAAAAAGGGCTTGTACCTCTCCACTGATGCAGGTGCCAACTGGAAAAAAGTAAACAACGAACAGAATACGACCGTGCGTCCATTCTATTTCTCGGAAATGGTGGTGGACCCCAAGAACGACAGCATTGTGATGAAATGTGGGCTGTTTATGATTATCAGCGAAGATCGGGGCGACCGCTTCCGCCAGATGGATGGGGCTGTTCACTCCGACGTTCACGCGATTTGGATTGATCCCAATAACACCAAGCACGTACTGGTAGGTACGGATGGCGGAGTTTACGAATCTTTTGACCGGGGACGCAGCTTCAAAATGTTTATGAACTTACCAGTCTCCCAGTTTTATCATGTGAGCGTAGATAACGAAGTACCCTACAATGTCTATGGTGGTTTGCAGGATAATGGTTCCTGGTTTGCGCCTTCGCGTAAAGCCGGGGGCATTACCAACGCTGATTGGCAATCTACCTTTGGGGGCGATGGATTCTGGTCCTTCCGACACCCGACCGACCCCGATGTGATTTTTGCCGAATATCAGGGTGGAAACATCGTTCGTTACAATAAGAAAAGCGGCAACGCCAAAGAAATCCGTCCTTTCCCGGCTGCTGATGAAACTAAATACCGCTTCAACTGGAACACGCCTATTCAATTGAGTCCCAATAATCCCGACCGGATGTATTTTGGGTCACAATATTTGTTTATGTCTGAAGACAAGGGCGAATCCTGGAAGCGCATTTCGCCGGATTTAACCACCAACGATCCCAACAAGCAAAAGCAAAAGGAATCCGGGGGCTTATCGATTGATAATTCTTCAGCGGAAAACCATTGCACGATTTATTACATCGCCGAATCGTACAAAGATGGCAATACCATTTGGGTAGGAACGGATGATGGTAATTTGCAGGTGAGTACCAATGCTGGTCAGTCCTGGACGAATGTCGTTGCCAATGTGCCGGGCTTGCCCAAAAACACCTGGGTTTCCTTTATCGAGCCGAGCCATTATGATAAAAATACAGCTTACGTGACCTTTGACGGGCACCGCACCGGCGATAATAAGCCTTATGTTTTCAAAACGACTGATCTTGGTAAAACCTGGACGAGCATTGCCACGCCACAGATTGAAAGCTATGTATTCAGCATTCGCGAGGATTTGGTAAACCCGAATCTCTTGTTCCTCGGCACAGAAGTCGGCTTGTATATTTCGGTGGATGGCGGTGCCAGTTGGGCACGTTTTGACAACAACCTGCCCAAAGTAGCGGTACATGACATGGTGATTCACCCACGCGATCATGCGCTGGTAATGGGCACGCACGGGCGCGGTGTGATAATCCTCGATGATATTACCCCTTTGCGTCAATTGAGTAAAGAGGTAATGGGCAAAACCGTACACTTCCTGGAAACTCGTCCTACGTTGCTGCGCGACCCTGGTGCGGGTAGTGTGTGGTATGGTGGCTCCGGAAATTTTGTAGGACCTAATCCAAACAGCTCTGCGCAAATCGTCTATTACATGAGTAAGCGCCATACTTT
>JBKBWT010000207.1:0-4422 GCA_046314415.1 Saprospiraceae bacterium | reverse complement strand
ACTTTTGGCAAAATGTACGTCGAAGTGTGGAAGGATGGTAAATTATTGAAGACGTTAGCTGCCGGTAAGAGTGCGGGTATTAATATTGTAGAAATGCCTACTGCGATGAAAAAGCCGAAAGCTCCGCCAACCAACAATCGCACGGCATTATTCGGTTCTTTGTTAGGTCCTAATTTTCAAGCGGGTAAATACGATGTAAAACTCATCAAGGGCAATGAAACTTTTGAAACGAGCTTTACTTTGGAAAATGACCCGCGCTCGCAAAACTCCGCTGACGACAGGGTTGTTCAGCGCGAATGGACCATGCGCCTGTATAACCTGACCGAAAAACTCGCCTACATTTATGCCACTTACGGTGAAGTAGAAACCAAAGCGAAAGCCATTGCTGCACCCAAAGGTAAGCTGAAAGATGCCTTGGATAAGCTGGTGAAAAAAGCCCAAACCGCAAAGGATACGCTGGTAGCGCTGGGCGGCGACGGCTACGTGGATGAGGGGGAACAAATTGCAGAACGTGTATCCGATACGTATCGTCAGGTGAGCAGCTATCCTGGTCGCCCTACGAATTCGCAGATCAAGCGGGCAACCCTATTGGAAGAAGAAGTGGCTAAAATTGAAAATGGGCTTAAAGCGTTGTTAGACAAAGACTTAACAACCATCAATAAGTCTCTTGCTGCTGCGAAGCTAGCGCCCATTACCTACAAAACAATGGAAGAATTCCTGAAGGAAGGGGAGGACAGCGCCGGCGCTACCAGCGGTTCACAATTTTATGAATATATCATACGCCATAGCCCCTTAGGTAGTAATCCTTTCGGAATGAGCAAGTTGCGATAATGATATTTTTATAAAATTATGATATAATTATGATGAAAGCCCTGACAGATATGATATTATCCGTCAGGGCTTTTTATTTCATTTTTACAGATGCAATAATCCATTGTATTCCAATGCAGTCCGACATCTGATATCTGACATCTAAAATGATATTACTCCAGCACCGTCACTTTAATATCCACCTTACGATTCAGGTTTTTGGGCTTATCATCTTTGATTTCGCCTTTTCCTTCGATGTAGATGCGATCCACCAGGATGCCATTTTCTTTTAAATAAAGCGCAATTTGCTTGGCGCGTTCTTCCGATAACTTCAGGTTGTACATATCCGTACCAACATCATCCGAAAAGCCAATGATTTCCACGCGTTGGATATTTTTATTCTTCAGCCGCTGCAAAAATCCGTTGAGACTGTTGACTTCATTGGTGGACATCTGCGCTTTATCAAATTCAAAAAAGATGGTTTGCAAATAATCATGTCGCTTTGGCTTTTTGGTAGTTTCCGGTTCATCATTCACTTCTTTCGCCGTAGGATTTTTCACCGCCAGTGAAGGTGGTAATTGCACCGGCTGTAAGCGGATTTCAATTTTATAAAAGGTTTTATTGTTCCACAGCGGTATGGCAAAATCATTCTGATAGGGGAGGAACAGTTGTTTTTCAACACTGATCGGCAGCAATTCGTAAGCATGTACGCACACGAAGAAACGCCCGTTTTCATCGGTCTGAATGTCCTCGCGTCCCTTAATTTTTACAGTCGCTTTGATTGGCTTTTCCAGCAAGGAATCTATCACAAAGCCCTCGACAAAGGTCATCGGCTCGCTGTACAACTCTTTGGAAAGCTCAAAACTGTAAATATCCATGCCGCCAAATCCAGCAGGACGGTCACTGGCGAAGTAGCCGGTTTTACCGTCAGCCGATAAGAAAAAGCCGAGTTCCCGATGGGGTGAATTGATTTTAGAACCTAGATTAACCGGATTACTCCAATTACCGCGTCGATCCATGCGGGTCATGAAAATATCCTGATCACCCAACCCTATATGCCTGTCCGAAGAAAAGAAAAAGGTCTCGCCATCGTTTGCAATAAAGGGCGACTCTTCATCGCCGGGCGTATTAATGGGAGCACCCATATTCACCGGCTCACTCCAACTACCATCGCCTAAACGATGACTTTTCCAGATATCCTGACCGCCCAAACCACCCGGACGGCGGCTGGCAAAATAAATCGTACTACCATCACAACTGATACAAGCCTGGGAGTCCCAAAAATCAGAATTGATCTTGCCTTTCATCTGAGCAATATCCATAAACTCGAATCCATCCAAGTGCGCTTCCCAAATATCGCAAGGACTTTTTGCGGCAACCCGATCACAACCAATGAAATACAAGGTTTTTCCATCACGAACAAAAGTAGCCATGCCTTCATCATTTGGCGTGTTGAAACTTTTGCCCACCGGTACCGCGTCGCGCCATTCGCCATTGATAGAAGTGCTGTAATACAGGTCCTCATCCCCACCTTCTTTCAGAGAAGTGAAAAACATGAGTTTCTGGTCGTTGGAAATAAAGGGAAAGTAATCATGATATCGAGAATTGATACCCGCTCCTAGATTTTCTACCTCGCCCAGGTTTAAAAAATTAGTCGAATCAATGGTAATTAAACAAGCACGAATGTCACGGTCGAGCTGCGCCACCATATTGGGTTCATCGGCAATTTCCGTTTCAGTCACGCCATTGAAATCTTCGATGGGTCTGCCGAGCATCAATTCAAACTGCCCGTAGTACTTGAGCGCTTTATCCGCCTCGCCGGCTTTGTGACTGGCTTGAGCCGCACGGTAATACACGGTACGCGAGAACATGGAGTCGCGCTCTAAGATCAGCTCATACTGCTCCAGCGCTTTGGGGTAGTCGCCCATCATCTCATAGCAAACGCCCACATAGCGCCGCGCTGCGTGGAGTTCGGGCTTTTGTGCCAATACCTTTTCAAACAGGCGGATGGCTTTTTTGTAATCTTTTTTGAGCAGCGCTGCTTCACCCGCCATGAAATCTTTGGAAAATCCTGGGGTCTGTGCGGATGCCAAGGCACTGACGCACAATAAGAACAGGGAGAAAAGTAGAATTCTTGCTTGCATAATAATTTGTGTTTTTGGGAACCGAGCGATGATGTTATTCAAATAGATAATTAAAATATTAATAATTGTTGATTGGTAATTGGCATCGCAAAATAAGGAATGTCCGGCAATCAACAATTAGAATTTGTATTGAAGGGTAGATTCAGGGTATCAAATTAAGAATAAACCTATGTTATTTTAGGTAGAAACGAAAAGAAATGGTATTATTTTATAATAAAGGGCAGTTAATTTTTATCATAAGCAGGGTCTGTATGCTCAATACAGACCCTGCTTTATGTCAGATTATTTCATTCTCACCAGATCGGCTTCTGCTGCCACGTACCCAAACGCTGCCCAGTAGCCGGTATCGATTACTTTCTGGAAAATGCTTTTTGCCAGGGTGGTATCGCCATTGTAATAATGCCAGTTGCCCACGCCGTACCCTTGAGTTACGGTACCCAGCCGGGCATCAGGATCCGTACTGTTGAGTTGCAGCAGGTCTTCGGGCTTTTTCAAGCCTTTATACAACAGGATGCGATTGAAATACGACTGATTCTCAATGATTTCCATATCCGGTTGAATCAATTCCAGCAATTTGGTGGCTTTCTCGGTCTCGCCCAGGCGACGGTAAGTCATATACAGCCAATCCACCGTAGCGCACAGCAAGTCAGGATTCGTAGAGTACTGCATATTCTCTTCGTACAACTGCGCTGCCCGCTGAAAATCACCTTTCAGGTAATAAGCCAATGCCCAATGGTACCAAATATTAAACTGCAAAGACGACAAAGGTTTGTTGAGCTTATTGGGAATCCCATCCGGCTCAATTTCTACCGGACGCGTCCGGGCTAGTTCGGCGGCTTTTTCAAAGTCGGCAATGGCTTTATCAAACTGGCGGGTCGAAATATACCGATGCCCCCGGTGTCGGTACAATTCCGGTGCGCTCGGAAATTTTTGGATGCCTCGGGAGTACAAGTCGATTGCTTCGCGGTAACGGTTCATGTAAGCCAGGCGTCGCCCTACCCAGATCAGGTTTTCCAGGCGGCTGGAGTCCAGTTGGTAATTGCGCAATGCCAGCGTGAGCAAGCTGTCGCGGCTGCGCTGCGTATTGGCAGATTCAGGTACAGGATAGAGCGGTTTACCGTCTAGGGAAGTTGCTTCCGGCACAGCTTCCGATTGGGGCTTGCTCGGTTGATCCGGTTGCTTTTTATCTGGTTGGCATTGCCAAAAAGACAGCAGCAACAGGAAAAGGATAGTAGGTGTTTGAATGCGTTTCATGCTATTTGCTTTGATATTAACGGAGTGAACATTTAAAATAAGGTTTCCGTTAGAGCCAATTAACAGAATAATACAATTCTAACCAAAAAATTTTTTGAAAACAAAACCACTCACGTATGAAAAAGATTGTTGTTTTAACCTTTTTTAGTGCGCTTTTAGTCTTTATGACCAGTGCCGTTTATGCACAAATCGGTATTAAAGTAGGTGCTACCCT
>JBKBWT010000206.1:8979-11023 GCA_046314415.1 Saprospiraceae bacterium | reverse complement strand
AATTATCTGTCCCGGTATAAGGATTCATGATCAAATGAATTTTTCAGTGCTGCTCCGTTAAAAATACAGTAATGTAAATGATCAGGCATTACATTGCTTTTATCATGGCTGGTTCGCTTTGGGTCGAATGGCGGCATGCTATTGCTATGCAGTGTATTGGCTTTTTTTTGCCTTGTATATCATGTTTTAAAGCGTGTATTATATCGATATAATATATTGAAATGCTTAAATATTATAATGGTTTGATGGTTTTTTGTAAAATTATCATATAAACGATTGTTATTATTTTACCCATTAAATGAAATGAAAAAATGGTGAGACTTTACGTGAGCAGTAAGCTTATAAGTTGTAATCCCCTGAAAAAGACCTCTTTACTACCTCCAAAAGTGGCTCTTTTGAGTACCCCTCACTTCATCATGACTATCATAGTTTTAATAATTATGATAGGAAATAAGGGGCTTCAGGCACAAAATCTCAATTTTAATGCGAGTGCTTTAGCCGGTGAAAACCTGAATAATCCGACTTCTCTACAGTTTGGACCCGATAATCGCTTGTACGTTGCCCAGCAAAATGGTATTATATACGCGTATAAAATTGCGCGCACCAGTGCTAATAATTATACCGTAACGGAGACCGAAACCATTGATCTGGTTAAGAATTTTACACCCAACCATGATGACGATGGCACGCCCCGAAATAGTGCCAACCGTCAGGTAACGGGTATTCTGGTGACAGGCACCAAGAGCAACCCGGTGCTGTATGTGGGGTCGAGCGATGCGCGGGTAGGTGCCGGCGGGGGCGGTACCGATTTAAACCTGGATACCAATTCGGGTATTATTTCGCGACTTACCTGGGTGGGTGCCGGTGTGGACGACCCGAACGGGTACTGGGATAAAGTAGATTTGGTACGGGGGCTGCCGCGTTCGGAGGAAAATCACTCGATTAACGGTCTTGAATATGATGCGCAAAGTAATATATTATACGTGGCGGTTGGCGGCTTTACCAATGCGGGCGCGCCTTCCAATAACTTTGCGTTCATTACCGAATATGCCCTTTCGGCTTGTATTTTAAGTATTGATCTGGATATTATTGATGCCATGCCGGTAAAGCAAAGCAATAGCGTGTATTCGGGTTACACTTATAAATGGGTATATGATTTGCCGACGCTGGACGATCCTACCCGTAATAACGTTAATGGCATCAATAATCCCAAAACGTCCGGTTACAATGGCATTGATCCCAATGATCCTTTTGGTGGGAATGATGGTTTGAATCAGGCGAAGTTGGTATTGGGTGGACCTGTACAAATTCATTCCGGCGGCTATCGCAATTTGTACGATCTGGTGATTACCAAAGATGGTAGAATGTATGGGGTGGACAATGGTGCCAATGGCGGTTGGGGCGGGCATCCCGATGGAGAAGCAGATTACCCTGGCGAAATTTCGGTCGGCGGCACGGCAACCGTGACCAATAAATATTTAGTTGGAGAACCCGGCTCTACCACGGGTAGTACGGGTCCTGGCGGTGATGCTAAAGTAAATAACCTCAATGGCTTACATTACATCCGGGAATTACAGCCGGGCGAATTTAATTACGCTAAGTCTGGTGTCCATTATTATGCGGGGCACCCTACGCCTATTCGGGGTAATCCGGGCGCAGCGTTCAATCCAGCTAAGGATATTTTTCCTTTCAATGCGGGTGGTGCAGGTTTATTTACAAAAGGACCACATACGCAAAATCCGCATGATGGCAGTGACGGTTTTTGGCGCAGTATTATTATGAACCCTAATGACCCTAATTTCAAGAAACAATCTTTACCGGTTGACTGGCCACCCATTCCACCCGATATGGCTGACCCTGCTGAAGGTGATTTCCGCAATTCCGGTCAGGATGATAATAGCATTGCCAATTACGGACCATCGACCAATGGTATTTGTGAATATACCGCCAGCAATTTTAATAATGCGCTGAAAGGCAATCTGTTAATGGCGGGCTTTACCGGGAGCATTTACGTTGCAAAGCTAAGTGCCGACGGCAAACGGGT
>JBKBWT010000206.1:0-8969 GCA_046314415.1 Saprospiraceae bacterium | reverse complement strand
ACCGCCCATGGATGGTAACAATACCCTTGCCAACTGCAATCAGACCTTTGCTTCCAATTTTGGCTCCACGCCACTAGATATTGTAGCGCAGGGCGACAATAGTATTTTCCCGGGTACAGTGTGGGCAGTCACTTATGGTGCCAATAATATTACCATTTTCGAACCGGCAGATTATAATGGAAATACGCCTAGCCCATGTACAGGTAATAACAATGATGCCATTGATGAAGATGGTGATTTGTACACCAATGCCGATGAAATTGCCAATGGTACCAATCCTTGTAGTGCCGCGTCCAAGCCCGATGATTTTGACAATGCGCTGGAATTTGGTTCCGGAAATATATTCAAACGCTCCGATAAAATGGACAGCGATGATGACAATGACGGCATCTCCGACATTACCGATCCATTTCAATGGGATATTGATAATGGTAAAGGTACCAATGGTAACTTACCCATCGTGCTGGAATTGTTTAATTCGACAGGATACGGGTATGGCAGTATTGGCTTCACCGGCTGGATGACGAATGGTACCACCGATTATCACGATTTGACAGATGGCGACGATGAATTGATCCTTGGTGGAGCAGCTGGTCTTTACACTGACCCAACCGTATCGGATGGCACAGCAATTGGAAGCGCCAATAACCAGAAAAATGGCTTCCAATTTGGTGCCAATGTCAATATGGCTACCGGTCCTTTCACGATTACTACACAAATCAACGGTCCTTTCTTCAGCGGCAACCTCCCGCAACCCAATGCTGCCCACGGCATGCAGATGGGAGCAGGCGATCAGAATAACTATGTACAACTGGTAGTCAGTCAAGGTATAGGCGACGCCACTGTACCTGGTTTTCAGATTTTATACGAAAATAACGGTTCTGTAGCCAACCAACAACAGTTAGACGTACCCAATCTGCTCGATGTGGATGCCATTGTACTTTACCTGAGTGTCAATCCCGTAGCGGGCACTGTGCAGGCGAAATATTCTACTATAGAAAATTCCGTACCGAGTGAGGTGAAAATTATTGGTTCGACTATTGTGCTGAGTAGCAAGTTATTAGATGCCGTTCGCGGCAATTATACCATTAACAATAAGCCCATTGCATTAGCAATTGGACCCCTGGCAACTTCGGCTGGACCATCGCCGGAATTTGGGGCTACCTGGGATTACTTTCGGGTAGAACAAGACCCAACCAGCGCGAAAGCCGACGTTGCTATTACTACTGGCAATATCAACGGCAGTACGTTTAGTGGTGGCTTCCGGGTAGAAAATCAATCTACCAATGGTGAGAAAATTACTAAAGTGATTTTTGACCTGAGTACAGGGGTGATTCCTGAGTTGGTTTTTGATCCCAACGGAACTGCCGGAGATGCTGTTGCCAAAGGTTTTACACCTGGCAATAATACTGGTGTTTCGACGGGTGTGACTACCCACAATTTTACCAATGCCTATGAAGGCGGTTTTTATCGTTTGGAAATCAATTTTACCGATTTTGCACCCAGCGAATTCTTAACATTTGCGGTAGATGTAGATCCAATCAGCATCAAGGGCGGTGCCTCTCCCGGTCCTAATGAATCCGGCAGTGTCTCTGGTCTGGAGCTAGCCGGCAGCACGGTCACAGTAGTATTTAGTAATGGACAAACGCATCAGGCGCAACTTTACCGGACGCAGGAAAATAATCCCGGCTCAGCCCGCAATATGGTTCGCAGCCAACTACCGGCTACGCCTTCCATTGAAATGTTGGATGTACCCAATAAAACCATCGTAAGCAGCCCTAGCCAGCGAGTACGCGTGAGTGGACCTGTGGACGCGCAGGTAATGCTATTGCAATTGGAAGCAGGTTTATTCATCAATGGCTTGACTGGTCCTCATGCCAATGTAGGCTACGACATTGATTCTTTTGAGGTCAATAGCATTATTGCCATCAATGAATACGATGGTGTTATTGGCACGGATGGTACCGTAGAATTTGAAGTGACGCTAACCAAGGGACATCCGGAGGCTGGCTATAATATTTTTGCCGCAGTAACAGTTGATCCTGATGAAGCGACCAGTAATCTCTCCAATATTATTATTGTAAAATATGATAATGCGCTCAGCACGCCGATTGTATTACAACCCATTAGCAACCAAACGACCAATGAAGGTGCCATTACCCCGCTGGTAGTGAATGCTAGTGGAGGTGATGGCGCCTTGCAATTCAGTGCTACCGGCTTACCGCCGGGACTGATCATTAATCCTACCAACGGGCAAATTTCTGGTACCATTTCTACCGGTGCTTCCAGTGGAGGACCAAATAATAATGGGGTTTATAACATTACCGTAAAGGTGGACGACAGCGACGGCGTTACGACCGATGCCCAAACCAGCAGTTTCACGTGGACAGTGCTGCCTCCTGGCAATAATAGCTCTATGGTGCTGAGTATCACCCTGGAAGGACGCACCAATCATAGCGGCAATTTTACAGTAGCCTTGTATCAACCGGGCACAACCGCGCAGATTGGCACCACTTACAATTCAACCGCCAACACTAGTGGCAGTATGACCGTAAACAACCTTAAACCTGGTACTTATGACATACGAATTAAACATCCGCAATACCTGGCTAAACTGATTAACCGAACCTTAGTAGCAGGTGCAAATACCCTCACGGGTGGACAACTGAAGACGGGCGATGCCAATAATGATAATGTCGTCTCGGCGCTTGATTTTTCTATCCTGGCAGCTACTTTTAACAAGTTGATGGGCAATAACGGCTACGATGATCGGGCTGATTTTAATAATGATGATCGGATTTCTGCCTTAGACTTCTCGTTGATGACGGCAAATTACAACAAAGCCGGAGCCAAGGCTGGCGATGCGCCCAATATTACCGATAGTACCGAAAAACGAATGAATTGGATGCCGGTGGATATGCTGCTGGGCAGTAAACATGAAGTGGTTAAACCCGGCGAAATTTTCCAAACTCAATTACTCATAAAAGCCGGCGAACAAGCAATTGATGCTGTTGAGGCGCACCTGCAATTTGACCCTGAACTACTGGAAGTAACTTCGATCCATTGGGAAGACAACCTGGAAATTCAGCTCCGGGAAACCATCGATAATACTGCCGGTGTGTTGCACCTGGCTGCCGGTAGTCTGGTACAAATGCCTACTGATGACGTCGCTGTAGCCACCCTTAATTTCCGCGCCAAAAAACTGGGCGAAACCGCTATTGCCTTTACCAATATGGGGGCGTTGCAGCAGGAGGTAACTTACCAGGGTATTAATATATTAGAAAATACGCTCAATCAGCAGGTCACTATACAAGCTACTACTGCCGCTGAAGACTTGGCGAGTGATGATTTACAATTGGAGCTGTACCCCATTCCCAGCAAAGGCAATGTTACACTTGAATTGAAACGTGCAGCGTCTTTCTTCGAATCAGAAGTACAGATTTTTAATGCCTTGGGACAAGTAATTTTCCAGCGCAATTATACCGGCAATGTACGCGAAGTGATTGACCTGAGCAGACAACCCAAGGGCGTCTATCAGGTACAGGTAAAAAATGAAAATCAGGTTATAACTAAAAATATCACAATCCAATAATGTTGAGGGGAGGGCAGTCACAGGCGACTGCACTACCCCTTTATGATACTCCTTTTAGCGACAAAAAATAAACGTCAACGCATTACCCCCTGTATTAATATTAGCGCACCAATGATGGGTGAGGAGATTACTATTGGTTATAAGGTTTTGATAATCAAAAACTTGCGAGCAAAATAAGATGACACAATAAGTTACTTGCTTACAGCAGTAGCACACCGAAAATCCTACTCCTTGTCCAATCGTCTTTTACCAAAAAGTTGCTAGCAATAAATGGCTAGCATTGGGGAGGCGATTTTTGAATTGAATATCAGTTTATTATAAGTAAATTTTATTAACAATATTAAATAACCCAATATGAAACCATTTTTAACACTTATTTCTTCCTCATCGCGACAATGGCGGTTTTTTTTACAGCCAATGCTTACGGTGTTCTGTCTTTTTCCGATGTTTTTATTTGCTCAAGTAAATCTGGGGATCAAACCCACACCAGTTCAGGCAAAAATCGGCGATACTTTTAGTGTTACCGTAGAAGTACAAGCCGGTACTCAGTTGGTGGATCTTGCCGAAGTACACCTTAACTTTAATCCGGCGGTTATACGGGTGAAAAGTATTACCCCAACAGGTCCCTTAACGGCATTGGTACTGGTACCTGCTAGTTTTGATAATATCAATGGAACCATTGATTATGCTGCGGGTGTAACGACCAATTTTCCGTCCGGCACGTTCAATTTTGTGATTATAGAATGCGAAGCGATTGCCAATGGCATTTCCGGACTAACATTTAATAAGGTTTTTCCTCGCGAAACTCAGGTCACCGGTCAGAATGGCAGCGGTGGTTCGGCAGGCAATGTAATGGGAAATGCCGTTGACGGAAGTGTAACTGTAGGATCACAAATTACTTGCGCTTCCCCCAATATTCCTGGCTTGCTACAGGCGGAATCTTTTGCGAGTAAGAGCACCAGTATTGCCCTGGGCAATGGGAATACCATTATTCAAAGTATTTCAAATGGTACTTTTGTAGAATACGACTTATGCGTAGCCGCAACTTGTAGTTATACTATTCAGGCACTGGCTGCTTCGGCTACCACGGGCGGTTTTATTGATTTTAAAATAAATGGCACTATTGTAAGCACAATGCGCGTGCAAAATACCGGTGCCTGGGCCAAGTATCAGCTTTTTACGAGTACGGCTAATCTAACGGAAGGGGTTCATAAACTCCGGCTGGAATTTCGTCATCCCACCAGTCCTACTGCTACAGGTTTTTTAATGAACCTGAATAGTTTTGTATTTGCTGCGGCGGCGAATTGTAGCGTTTGTAATAATAATGCTGCACCGGAGCTTTCCATTACCGCGCCCGCTAATAATGCTGGCTTTACCCAAGGTAATGCTGTCAATTTTACTGGCACTGCAAACGATACCAAAGATGGAAATCTAAGTTCTATCATAAGTTGGTCATCTAATGTAAACGGCAATCTGGGTACGGGTGCCAGTATTTCGACTTCTAATCTTTCAGTGGGTACGCACACCATTACGGCTATAGTAACGGATGGTTGCAATGCAAAAGACAGCGCAAAAATCAATATCATCGTCAATGCGCCTACCAATACTGCTCCGGTTATTAACATCACGGCTCCAGGCAACAATAGTGCTTTTATACAAGGTACGGCGATTAATTTCATGGCAACCGCGACCGATGCACAAGACGGCAGCCTTTCGGCAAATATCAACTGGGTTTCTAATCGGGATGGCAACCTGGGTACGGGGTCGAATCTTTCGCGGTCTAATTTGACACTGGGGCTACATACCATTACCGCTAGTGTAACGGATTCTGATGGAATGACTGCAACTGCGACCATCTCGGTCACCGTCAATCCGGTTGGGAGTTGTAATGGACAAAGTATTCCTGGAACGCTTCAAGCCGAGGCTTTTACCAGCAAAAGCAACGATATCCGCCTGGAAAGCAATGGTACCACTTTGGGCGGCATCAGAGGGAGCTATTTTTTAGAATATAATATTTGTGTAAATCAGACCTGTTTTTATGATATTAATATTATAGCAGCATCTAATGCGAATGGCGGTTTTATTGATGTTAAAATAGATGGTAGAGTAGTAGATACCATCCGAACTACCTATACCGGCGGCTGGCAAACGTATCAAACATTCAGTGGTCTTGCCGAACTGACCGAAGGCACACACACGCTGCGACTGGAGTTTCGGCATCCTACCAATCCGACTTCTTTCGGCTTTCTAATGAATCTGGATAGTTATACGTTGAGTGCTACCCCCAATTGCGGAGCTTGTAATAATAATACGGCACCGGTCATCGCAATCACTGCTCCGGCAAATAATACCGGCTTCAACGTAGGGGCTGCGGTGAATTTCACTGCCACTGCAACTGATGCACAAGATGGCAACATCGCGGCTAATGTTACCTGGTCTTCCAGCCGGGATGGTAATCTGGGTACCGGTGCCACTATTTCCAGAGCCGACCTTACGGTTGGAACCCACACGATTACTGCCAGTGTAACGGATGCTTGCGGTGTGAATCGTTCTACCTCCATTACTGTTATTATAAACGAAGCTGCAAATGCTGCACCAAGTGTAACCATTACCGCCCCGAATAACAATGCGTCGTTTACGGAAGGTAGTTCGATTAATTTCAAAGGCACTTCGACGGACGCGGAAGATGGCAACCTTTCGGCAAGCATTACCTGGAGTTCTAATCGCGACGGCAGTCTGGGAACGGGGGCAAACCTTTCACGGGCTAATCTTTCAGTAGGTACACACGTTATTACCGCTAAAGTAACAGATTCTGACGGAGCAACGGGACAGGCTTCGATCACTATTGTTATCAATGAAGTTCCAAATGCTGCACCAAGTGTGACAATCACAGCCCCGAATAACAATGCGACGTTTACCGCTGGTACTACTATCAATTTCACAGGCACTGCAACGGACGCCGAAGACGGTAACCTTTCGGCAAGCATCAACTGGAGTTCCAATCGCGACGGCAATCTGGGAACAGGCGCAAGCCTTTCACGGGCTAATCTTTCAGTGGGTACACACGTTATTACTGCTAAAGTGATGGATTCTGACGGTGCAACGGGACAGGCTTCCATCACTATTGTTATCAATGAAGTTCCAAATGCTACACCAAGTGTAACCATTACTGCTCCCAATAACAATGCAACTTTTACGGAAGGTACTTCGATTAATTTCAAAGGCACTGCGACGGACGCCGAAGACGGCAATCTTTCGGCAAGCATCAACTGGAGTTCCAATCGCGACGGCAATCTGGGAACAGGCGCAAGCCTTTCACGGGCTAATCTTTCGGTGGGAACGCATGTTATCACGGCTAAAGTAACAGATTCTGACGGCGCAACGGGGCAGGCTTCCATTACAATACAGATTGAACCGGTCAGCGCTTGCATTGGTCAGGATATTCCTGGTACCATAGAAGCAGAATCCTTCGTGGCAAAATCAAGCACCATTTTTACAGAAGTGTTAAGTGGCGTGTTAGGTTTTATTACCACCGGAACTTTTGCAGAGTATGATCTTTGTGTAGCCGAAGCTTGCTCGTACAGCGTACAGGTACGTGCTGCTGCTGCGCTGGTGGGAGGGATCGTTGATTTTGAGATAGATGGTAATAAAGTTGGCTCTATTAGAGTGACCAGCACCGGTCAATACAACGTTTTCAAAAACTTTGTAAGCACCTTTAGCATTCCGGCGGGTAGTCATAAGTTACGACTGGTATTCCGACACCCCACCAATCCAGCTGCTCAGGAAGTGCTTTTTAGAATGGATCATCTTACTTTCGTGGGCAATGCAGACTGTAATGCAGTTTGCAGTGACAACAGACCGCCTACCGTCACAATTAGCGCACCAGAAAATAATAGTGTAGTAAATGTGGGTACCCCCATTCGTTTTTACGCCATTGCCAACGATGCTGAGCAAGGAAATGTAAGTTACAATATTCAATGGACATCGGACAAAGATGGCAACCTGGGTACCGGCAGCATTGTCAACGCTAGTTTAACAGCAGGCACACACATTATAACCGCTTCTGTCGGGGATATTTGTAATGCTCAGGCTACTGCGTCCATTAAAGTAACTGTTGCGCAGTCGAATACTGCTCCTGTCGTGATCATTACAGCTCCGGCAAACAATGCCAGTTACAACGAGGGCACTCCTATTCAATTCAAGGGCAACGCCACCGACGCCGAGGATGGCAACATCTCTGCATGGATTCAGTGGCGCTCCAATCTTGATGGTACCCTGGGGACAGGTGCCAGCCTCACGATTGTTGATCTTTCGGTGGGTACGCACACCATAACTGCCAAAGTTACAGATGACAATGGTGCGAGTAAAGAAGCAGCCATTACCGTGAAAATCAATCGTTCTGGTGGGGGCAATAATAACTGCATTGCAGTGCCTGGCACGGTACAAGCCGAAGCGTACACCAGGAAGAGCGATAATATTAGTCTCATCAGCAACGGTAGAGCATTAGGCTCTATTCGTGGTGACAACTTTACCGAGTTTACAATTTGTGCAGCCAGAGCCTGTTCTTATCCTTTTGTGGTATGGGCAGCTGCCGGCAGTTCCAATACTGGTATCATCGATTTCAAAATTGGCTCTACGGTATTAAAATCTATTACAATTGACCGAACCGGTGGATGGGATGAGTACGAATCCTTCAGCGGCACCATCAATTTGCCGGCAGGCAAACATACCCTGCGTTTGGAGTATCGCAACGCCCGCAATGGCAATTCCAATGCACCCTTGTTCAATCTGGACAGAATTGTTTTCGGTGCATGTAATAATGGTGACAATGATGACGACGACGATGATGATTCGGATGATGACGATGATCTGCAAGGTGGAGTCTCTAATCGGGAAAATGGGCTGCCTGCCGGTGTTAATCCGGCAAACGGATCGCTTACATTTACGGCAACGCCCAATCCGGGACATAACGAAGTACAACTGCAAATTGGCGAGCCACTGCGTCAACAGAACTTTACCGTCCGCGTGGCTGATCTGACGGGTAAAATTATACTGCAACGCTACGAACGTGCCGGGGGCAACCTTACTTTGTATCTTGACGCCTCACAACTGACGCCGGGGCTGTACCTGATTACCATCGTCACGGATGATGGATTGGTGGAGACGCAAAAATGGGTGAAACAGTAAATCGAAATAAGAGGATAGAGCGATAGTAATATCCTCCGTTTTATATCAATTTCTAAGATGCTCCGATCTGCCGGAAGGGGGTCGGAGCGTCTTTTTTTTGGCTTAATTAAATAGTAACTGAGATTACGCAGGTAAAAAATTAGGAAAAAAAAGTTCTTTGACAGTTACGACCTTTGGAGGATGAAATTTC
>JBKBWT010000205.1:0-11037 GCA_046314415.1 Saprospiraceae bacterium | reverse complement strand
CATGGTCGGTGCGAAGGTAATGTTGCCAAAAGGTACAATTTCGGCGTTCTGCCACTCGCCATTGCGGTATTCGGCTACCAGCATGTGGTCGGCTACAATTTTGCCAAATTCCAAGTGATTGAAATCCACTTCGGACAAACGGCTTTGTGTCGTGCGTGTGATGTTGAAATCTACGGTAGTCGTCATCTGATTGAATTTTTTAAACGATTTGAGTTTGGAAAGACAGCGCGGCGATGGTAGCGTGTGGCTTGAACACGTTTATCACTTGCTTTTGCTGCTCTTTTGTTGTAACAAATTTCCGCTGCAAAGGTGTTACAAACTTCAAAAATAAAACAGATGCAGATTTTAAGAAATGGAGCATAACAGAAGGGATAGTAAACTCTATTGGCGGAAACAGAACAGAATTAAAAACAATTTGTTTTATAAAGCACAAAACAGGGTTTATAAACACAATTTATTTTAAAATGACCAGTATTTTAGATGTAACGGTTTCTGCCTTTCGCAATTATGAAAGCGTGCACCCGAAAGATGTCAATTTGTTAACCTGTTTAACATCAAATAAGTACGCAAAAAAAGTAGATTTAATACGATCTATGGAAGATAAAGCTACGCGCGATAAGTGGAAAGCACAGCTACCCGCAATCACTCCCAGTGGCACTTTTAGCAAGCGCGGCAAAGACTTCTTAATCCAACACTCCGGGTTGATTCAAGCAGATATAGATATTCACCATAATGAGCACTTAAAAGATTTTTTTAACTTGAAAAAAGAGTTAGCTCAGTTGCCGGAGATTGCCTACTGTGGGCTGTCGGTTTCCGGGCGCGGTTTTTGGGTCTTGGTACCAATCGCTTATCCTGACAAACACGAACAACATTTTGAAGCGCTGCGGCAAGATTTTCGCCGCTTAGATATTGAAATTGATGCAACGCCCGATGTCAGCCGCCTGCGGGGTTATTCTTATGATCCCGATGCTTATTTCAATCACAATGCAAAAGTGTATCGTCGTTACCTGGAGCCACCACATACGCCCCAAATATGCCATTACCCAAACGGTGACAATGTAGAAAAAGTAGAAGCGTGTATCCAAATTATAGAAGCAGAACAAATTGATATTACCGAAACATATCAAGCGTGGTTTGCCGTCGGGTGTGCATTAGCCAATGAATTTGGCGAAGCCGGACGCAATTATTATCACCGGGTGAGTCAGTATTATCCAGGGTATGAGCCCGCCGCCACTGACAAACAGTTCGATAGCTGCCTGGGAGGCGAGGGCTATACCATTGCAACGTTTTTTTGGATTTGTAAAGATTATGGCGTGGAATTTAAAGCTGTGTTAGCAGCGTAGCGGAATTGTTAAATTAAAACAAAACCCGCCTTCGCTTATCGAACCAAGGCGGGTGGCGGCGGAAAGCGAGGGATTCGAACCCCCGGTACCCTCGCGGGTACATCGCATTTCGAGTGCGACCCGATCGACCACTCTGGCAGCTTTCCTTAAAACGCATCGCAAAGATAATACAAATCAGCAAATTATGAACGCTTTTCAGGCAGTTAAAGTACGACGTAAACATCTTACCTGGGAGGAGAATGCATTTTTTTGAAAAAGATTTAAAAAAATACTTGCTTTTGTGTAAATTCTACACTTATATTTGCACCACATGACTATGAACAACGGTCGCCTGGTGTTCTATCCACAAACACACATTTTGGGAAAAGAAGCCAGGCTTTTTTATTTTTAGCCATCTCACAAAATTTCCTACCTTAGGCACCAATTCATCTGTTCATTTTCAAAATTTTATTTCATGCTGCAAACAGAAGTGTGCATTCTGGGCGCGGGTCCGGGCGGCGCAGCAACGGCACTTAAACTCAATCAACTCGGCATTTCCTGCATTCTGATCGATAAAGCGACTTTCCCACGTGATAAAATCTGCGGTGACGCCATTAGCGGCAAAGTGCTGACGCTGCTCAAACGGCTTGATCCGGCGATATTGCATCGTTTTGCCGAGCAATCGTATCAGGTCGGTATCAATGGGATTACTTTTGTAACGCCGAATTTGCGGGAGGTACACATTCCTTTTAAACCCATGCGTGCCGAGAACGTACCGACTACGCCGGGCTACGTGGCGCGACGGATTGATTTCGACCATTTTTTGATTGAGGAAGTCAAACGGCACCAACGCATTCAATTTTTTGAAAATATTACCATCGACCATTTTACCAGAACAGCCAGTGGATTTCGAATAGCCGATACCTCCGGTAATTTTCAGGTAGAAAGTAAATTGTTGATTGACGCTTCGGGCGCGCATTCTGCATTTAGCCGCAAAATCGCTGGTTTGGAAAAAGACCCGCAACACCATGCCGGTGCAATCAGGGCATATTTTAATAATGTACAAATGCCTCGCAATGATGCCATTGAGCTTCATTTTATTCAATCCATCGTGCCCGGTTATTTTTGGATTTTTCCCTTGCCGAATGGCGGTGCGAATGTTGGGTTGGGCTTGCGCACGGATGTACTGAGCCGGCGTAAAGTCAACCTGCGGGAAGAATTGTACAAAATTTTGGAAACGCATCCGGTTTTCAAAAAACGCTTTGCGCAGGCAAGTCTGGAAGGCGATATCAAAGGATTTAGTTTGCCCCTGGGTTCTAAAGTGCGTCCCATTTCCGGCGACCATTATATGCTGGTGGGTGATGCCGGGCATTTGATTGCCCCGCTCACGGGCGAGGGCATTGGCAATGCATTTTACAGCGGTTTTATTGCGGCGGAGCAGGCACAGGCTTGCTTGCAGGCAAATGATTTTTCGGCGGCATTTATGAAAAGTTATGACCAACGGGTACAACGCGTACTTGGCTCGGAGATGCGCTGGAGTTATCGTTTGCAAAAAGCGTTGGCGTATCCCTGGTTGGCGAATTTATTAGGTAAAGTAATCGCCGACAATGCCTATTTTATAAGGTTTTGCTCGGAATTAATCGTGGATTTGAGCAATCTGGAACGCTTGTTTAAGCCTACCTTCTGGCTGCGGGCGATTGCCGGAAAAAGAAAAATTGAAAGTCCGCCCTTGGCAGAAAAAAAGTGATGGAGCAATGAAAATTTCCATTACTCCATCACTCCACCATAATATTGATGTTATTGTCTTGGTGGGAAAGGCATACCTGGCATCATCGGCGGACGCTCGTTGTTGTTACCGCCGAGGTTGAAGCTGCGCAAGTTGTACGTAAACGTTAGCATAAAGTAGCGCGTCAGCACCTGCGTAATGTTGTCTTCAATAAAACTTTCGGTCACGCTGCGGCTAATGCTGTTGTTCTGCCCCAAGAGGTCAAATGCATTCAGGCGAATTTCGCCGACATTGTTCTTGAGAAAACGATAGCCAATGCCCGCATTCCACAACAGAAAATTCTGATCGAAGCCTTCCCCCAAGCCGGTGTATAAGGTATGATTGAGATCCGTATTGATTACCAGCCACTTAGCTGGCAGCCAGTTCAAACGGAACCCGGTATTCTGGTAAAAGAAATTATTATTCAACTGCGGTTGTAAGGTATTTTCTACAATATTATAATTACCACCGTACGACAGCGTAAAGTCGAGTTTTTCACTGATATTACTACTCAGCACCAAGCCACCGCTGAGGTTGTACGTGTTGGCTTCGTTGATACGATTGTTGATCAAACCCGGCGTGAGCGTGTAAGTAAAGCCGGCATTCAAATTTAAATTACTCTTAATACCTTTCACCGGCAAGCCGTAATTGACAAACGAGCGCACATTCCAGTATCCGTCAATATTAACCGGCTGCGATAATTGCGCGCCGCGGAACAAAGTGACACCGTCCTGGAGCAAGGTATCGCGCGGTGCAATTGTGGTGGCATTCGTAATAAAATCATCCGTTTTATTCAGGAAAACCACGGCGAAGAAACTGGTCGCTTTCTGCGTATTGGTACGGTTGTAACGCGTCACGAGCATGTGGGAGAACTGCTGGCGCAGATTGGGATTACCGGCGCTGAGAAACTGCGGATTGGAATTGTCAATCACATTTTGCAATTGCGTCACCGAAGGCGTCTGTGTAAACGTGCGGTAAAACATGCGCAAATTCGTGGTGCGATTCGGGCGGAATTCCAACATCGCGTTGGGTAACAAATTATTAAACGACTCCTGTACATCCAGCGTACGCGGGAAAGTTTGGTCGCTGGCGAGCAGCACATTTTGATAGTTCAAGCCTACGTTGAAATTACCTGTTTTAAAGCGCACCCGATAGCCCAAGCCGCCGCGCTGCGTGGTGATTTCGTTGTCAAAACGGTTGGACAAAATCGAATCCAACTGGGTATAACCTTGCGTCGCCTCGTCGAAACGATTGGTCAGGCGCTCCGAATTATTATTATTTACGGAAGGATTATACGTAAAACTCAACTGCCCGTTTTTGCCCAGGGGCTCGGTGTACGTAATATTGGTTGAAATCGTCGTGCCGTCAGACACGGTATTGGTGAGCTGATTCAATAATTGCGTGGAATCCGCCACATTTTGATTGTAAAATTC
Organism: Saprospiraceae bacterium; assembly: GCA_046314415.1. Taxonomy (GTDB): domain Bacteria; phylum Bacteroidota; class Bacteroidia; order Chitinophagales; family Saprospiraceae; genus JADJNW01. The sequence continues at coordinate 6,517 of JBKBWT010000205.1, read as the reverse complement.
ACTCAAGGAATATTGGTCAATCTCGCCTTCACGGTCACTGATACTCGTGTTTAAATTCACCGATAGGGTGCGCCCCATTTTACCAAAACGATGCTGCCACAAAATTTCATTATTAAAATTATAGCCGTTATTATTTGATTCTCGATCATTATCAAGGCTATTGACCAATTCATTACCAATCAAGGAAGTCAAACCTGCGACCAAACTATTGGCGCGATTGTTTTGAAAATTCAAACGCGGTGTCAGAATCAAGGTATTATTAGAATCAATTGCATATTCCACCCTGAAATTCAGGCGGTGGTTGTAATTACGATTTTCAGAAATATTATCTTCATTATAAAATTGGCTACCGCCTTCGGGTAAAAAAGTTTCGCGCTGCGAGCGACTTTCCGTATCATTATTGGCATTATTAAAGAAATAACTACCCGTAAATTTGAGTTTTTTGCCCCAGGTATCGCTATAATTCAAGCCAAAAGAGTGCGTGGTATTGATGCCGCTCTGCTGCCCTACCATAAAATTGCTGGCAGGGTTGTTGCCCCAACCACCTGGACTGCCACCGCCACGCATACCGCCACCGCCCATGCCGCCGCGCATGCCTCCCCCACCGCTGTTGCCGCTGGTGACGCCGAGTAAATCCTGCGAAGAAAAGTTTTGCTGGTTGATATTATTGGAAAGTCCAACGATAGAAATGCGTGCATCCCCTCTAAATATATTATAATTACCACCGGCACTGAAACGCTCGTCGGTACCGTAGCCCGCATAAAATTTGCCGAATTCCGCCGCTTTCAAATTACCACGCGTAATAATATTTAAGGCTTTTTCGGTGTTGCCATCATTAAAACCCGAAAACTGGGCTTGGTCGCTCATGCGGTCGAACACCTGAATCTTATCCACCACTTCCGCTGGGAGGTTGCGCAATGCCATTGTCGCATCGTCACCAAAATATTCCCGACCATCAATCGTCACGCGGCGTACGTCTTCACCCTGCGCTTTCACTTGTCCGTTTTCTACCGTCACGCCAGGCATTTTGCGGGTGAGGTCCTCCACCGTAGCGTCAGGATTTACTTTGAATGCCGCGGCATTAAACTCCGTTGTATCGCCTTTTTGCTGGGTGCGTATCTGAGCGCCTTCTACCGTTACGCTTTGCAACTCCAGGGCAGCCTGCTCGAGCTTGATATTCCCCAGATTTTTATCGGCACGCTCCAGCGTAATGGCTTGATTCAGCGTCTGATAGCCGACATAGGTAGCCCGCAGTACGTAGCCCCCCGGGCGCAAACGTTCAAACTGAAAATCACCGTTTACATCGGTGGTTGTTCCTGCTACCTGCGTTGAATCTGCCGCCCGCAGCAGCACGACGTTTACCCCAATCAAAGGTTCGGTTCCGGCCTGATCGAGCATTTTGCCTGAAAGCATAAATCCTTGTGCCGTTGCAACAAACGCGCAACCCAGGAATGCCAACACCAACAAGTAAGTTAATCGTTTCATTATCATTGAATTAGGTTGTTTTATTATAATTTTTAAAGGCTCCTTTTATCCTGTTCTCAAAGTGATTTTCCAACTAAATACTGATGAAACTTATCGCGATATTGCTCCGCTACCACAATCGGAAAATGGTTGATCAAAATCCGGCTGCGTTCTACACTTTCGATTTTTTCCAGATTTACAATGTACGAGCGGTGTACCCGCATAAATTGCTCTGCTGGCAAGGCTTCTTCCAATGATTTCAGGCTCATCAGAGAGAGGACGGGCTTGTCCTGCCCCACTAAATGAATCTTTACATAATCTTTTAATCCTTCAAAAAAAAGTACATCTTGTAATATAATTTTCACCAGTTTATATTCCGATTTTACAAACAAATATGACAGTGGCTCATTTTTTTGCTGCTGATTATCAACGAGTTGAAACCATTCCTGCGCTTTATTCGCCGCTTTTAAAAATTCTTCATAATTAAAAGGCTTTAGTAAATAATCGAGCGCATCTACTTTAAAACCGTCGAGGGCGTACTGCTCAAATGCGGTTGTAAAAATCACTTTCAAACCCGGCTTCAGCGTGCGCGAAAATTCTACCCCGCTTAAATCCGGCATTTGTATATCTAAAAATAATAATTCGACTGTTTCTCGTGCCAGCACTTCCATGGCTTCAAACGCATTGGTACAGCGCCCCACCAACTCCAGAAACGGCGTGCGTTGCACGTAATTTTCGAGCAGGTCAAGCGCCAGCGGCTCGTCGTCCACGATGATGCAGCGAATTTTTTTCATAAACTCATTACCTGATTATTATATCATTATAATATTCTATAAAGCTCAGATCTTTCACTCCAGCGGAATATTTATTACAAGTTCAGATATAAATACCTCGTTTTTTACATTCTGTGTAAATGAATACTGCCCGGGATATAATAATTCCAGGCGTTGCTTTAAATTCTCAATGCCAATACCCGAACCACCTTTGTCGCTCTCTGGTTTAGGAAAATTGGTATTTTCCACTCCAAAGACAAGCTGTTTATTATTTTCTATCCGCATTTTAATAAAAATATAAGAAGGCTGGCTGGCGCTCACGCCATGTTTAAAAGCATTTTCCACCAGCGGAATGAATAACAGCGGGGCGATGGTCATATTAGGAGGTTGTGTCGGAAAATCGTACTGAATATTAACTTTATCGGTATAACGTAATTTCATCAAGTGAATATAATTCTTCAGAAATATAATTTCATCCTGTAGCGACACCCTTTCGGCTTTGGCATCATACAGCATATAGCGCATCAATTTACTCATACCGTGAATGGATTCCTTGGCTTTTTCCGGCGAAATATCGACCAGCGAGTAAATATTATTAAGCGAATTAAAAAAGAAATGCGGCTGAATTTGATATTGCAAGTGCGCGAGCGTGGACTTCAATTGCTCGGTTTCGCGGCTTTTGCGTTCAGTCTCTAACTGTTGCCAGCGTTGCATGCCCCGCACCGTTACACTCACAATCACCGTCATCAGCAGGGTAAAAGAATTACGGAAATAGGCATAATTTTTATAAAACCAGCCGCCACCGCTACCGCGCCTGCCTCGACCGGAGGGAGATGGCACCAGTTCCCGCAGCCAATCTATGCCCCATATACTGATTAAAATTAATATTATATTGATAAAAATGAATAATAATAATTGGTCTTTAAATAAAAAGCGCTCAACGAGTATAAAATAATTCAGGTAAAATAAAATCACCGCAAAAACCAGCGGCAGCAGGGTGCGCGTGTAAACGTGCGCGGGCGGCGCGTCGCCCAGCATAAACAAGGTAGGAAAACCAAACAGGATGCCCCACACCAGCAAGTGCAGGGCGACCGTATTCAGTATAGTATGTTTGGTGACTGAAGCCATTGTGATGCGCTTATTGGTTTAACTTGCTTTGCGTGGACAGTTACCATTTCCTTTGCGATTGCCGGGCTGATTGTTTCTTTGCAGTGCGCGGCTTTGTCGCTCCGTTACCTGCTTCATGTAAGCTTTAAACTTTTCTTCATTATTGAGTACCGTTTTCACTTTTGCGTCGCGTGCAGCAGCCAATTCCATTACTTTAGCCTGGTTGCGTTCCGCCCGAAAAGGCTGCGATTCTGTAAAAAAGTTTTTGTAAAGTTCGGTTACCTGTGTTTTCTGTGCGTCGGTCATTTCTACTGTAGCCGTCAGGCGTTGTACCGCCATTGTAGCGCGTTCATCGGGCGTCATGCGAGCGCCTCCGCCGCGTCCACCGCGTTGTGCATATAATCCGCTGCCTGCCAGGAGTGCCACCATGATCAATATGATAATCCGTTTCATAATTTAGTTTTATTTGGTGATGGTACAAAGGTGCAACCGGCTTTTCAGGAAAGCAAATGCAATGGACGTTTCCGACGTTTTTGCGGAAGATCCGGGTGATTTTGTCTATTGAAAATGCTTGACTTTGAGCAGGGTAAATAAATCGTCAATGAAGCGTGTGCACACACACTATAAGGTCTTAAAGATTTTGACAGAAATATACATTGATTAAGATACTTTGTAATAAATAACTGCCCTCGCCACAGCAGACACCATGACCCTCCTACTCCAATCTACCTAAAATTAGGGATGCCAATGCTCACAATTAGGTAATTTTTTGAAAATGATGATTTTTGTCATCGTTTGCGCATACCAAGCTGCTTATTTTGGTGTTACATTTGCAATACCTATTTAGATTAAATCAAAATAAGTGACAGTGGTTGCGACTTTAGCATCAAACAAGCAGCTTTCCCAGATGAAACCCGGTACTTCAGGCTTCGTTGCGCAGTTTACCAACGAGCAACTCGGCTGCAAATTATTGGCAATGGGTGTATTCCCTGGTAGCCAGGTGCAGATCGTGCGGAAAGCGCCGTTCGGCGGCAGTTTATTTTTGAAAGTGGACAACAACTATCTGGCGTTGCGGCAGCAGGAGGCGGCGTGTATTTTATTGCGATGATTGAACAAACCTCTAAGTCGGCTAAAAAAGTCTTTACCTTCGCGGTAGTGGGTAATCCCAACTCCGGTAAGTCCTCGGTTTTCAATCAGTTAACCGGATTGCGACAAAAAACCGGCAATTTCCCGGGTGTTACCGTGGAAAAGAAATCGGGTAAGGTAGCCCTCGACAAAACGCACGAGGTGCGACTGGTGGATCTGCCCGGCACCTATAGTTTTTACCCTACTTCCCAGGACGAGCGCATTGTGGTGCAAACTCTCACCAATCCGGCGGACGAAAACTTTCCCGATGCCCTGATCTATATCGCCGATATTAATAAACTCGAAAAACATTTATTGCTTTTTACGCAGGTGCAAGACCTGGGGCTGCCGGTTATTCTGGCGCTCAACATGTCGGACATTGCCGAAAAAGAGGGCTTGCAACTTGACATTGACTACTTGAGCCAACAACTGGGTGTTCCGGTGGTCACCATCAGCGGGCGAACGGGCAGCGGTTTTGAACTGCTGCGGCTGGAAATGCTGGATATTTTACTTACCAATGCTACGGACACGATTATACCTAAAAACTTTTACGAACTCTCGGTTAAAGAAATCCAGGTGGCAGATGCCGTAAAAGCGGCATTCCCCAGCGTCGGCAATCAATTCCAGGCAGTTCTGATTGCCCATCACCACGACTGGCTTCCCTTTTTGAATGCATCCCAACGCGCAGCCATCGCAGCAGGCATTCAAGAATCGGGGTTTGTAAGCTTACATCAGCAAGTGGAAGAAACGATGTACCGTTTTGACCATTTTACCCCTTTGGTACAGACTGCTATTCGCCGTACCAGTCCACATTCTACGCGCTTTACGGAAAGACTCGATGCCCTGCTGACCCATCGTATTGCGGGCCCGATCATCTTTTTTGCCATCATGCTCCTGGTTTTTCAGGTAATTTTTGCCTGGGCGGAGTACCCCATGAGTTGGATTGAAGGCATTTTCGGTGAAGCGGGCAACTGGATCAAATATGCGCTTGGCACGGGCTGGCTCTCCAGCCTTTTAGCTGACGGTATTCTCGCTGGTTTGGGCGGCGTGTTGGTCTTCATTCCGCAAATTGCCATTCTCTTTTTTCTCATTTCCCTACTGGAAGAAGTCGGCTACATGGCGCGTGTGGCATTTATGTTCGACCGGATTATGCAGTACTTTGGCATGAATGGTCGTAGTGTGGTAGCGCTTATTTCGGGCGGTGCCTGCGCTATTCCAGCGGTGATGAGTACCCGTACCATCAGCAATTGGAAAGAACGTTTGATCACCATAATGGTGACGCCGCTCATTAGTTGCTCCGCACGTATCCCGGTTTACACCGCGCTGATCGGTTTTGTTGTGCCGTCGGTTACCGTTGCCGGTATTTTCAATCTGCAAGGTTTGGCGTTTATGGGATTGTATTTGCTGGGCATCGCCGGCGCTTTGCTGGCAGCTTTGGTCTTCAAATGGGTTTTAAAATCCAATGAACGCAGCTTTCTAATGCTGGAAATGCCCGAATATCGTGCCCCGGTAATACGCAACGTCGGTTACACCGTTTGGGAAAAAGTAAAAGCCTTCGTCACCGAAGCCGGTAAAATTATTATCGTCATTTCTATTATTCTTTGGGCTTTAGCCAGCTATGGACCGGCGGGCAGAATGGCGCAGGCGGAGCAAGCGGCGATTGAATACGCGCAAGCGAACAAGCTCGATGAGACCCAAACCCGCGATCTGATTGCCGCTCGCCAAATCGAATCTTCCTACGCGGGTATTCTGGGTAAGAGTTTTGAACCAGCGATTCGACCACTTGGGTTCGATTGGAAAATCGGCATCGCCCTGATTACTTCCTTCGCTGCCCGCGAAGTTTTTGTGGGCACTATGGCAACCATCTACAGCATTGGCAGCGCCGAAGATGAATTCACCGTAAGCGAACGCATGGCACGCGAACGCCGCCCCGGCACCAACGAGCCCATGTACAACCTAGCTACTGCCCTTTCGCTGCTGGTGTTCTACGTTTTTGCGATGCAGTGCATGAGTACCATCGCCGTGGTCAAACGCGAAACCAATAGCTG
>JBKBWT010000204.1:0-11353 GCA_046314415.1 Saprospiraceae bacterium | reverse complement strand
GCCGATTCAAAGCGCTTGCTGATGGAACGCTTGATTTTGCTCAGTTCATTCATCAAGCCGGTTTTGGTATGTAGGCGACCGGCGGTATCAATAATTGCGACATCAAAGTTTTCGGATACAGCTTTGTTGGTGGTTTCATAAGCAACCGCAGCGGGATCCGTATTCATGCCTTTGCTAAAAAAGTCGCAGCCCACACGTTCTGACCAAATTTTGAGCTGATCCACTGCCGCCGCCCGAAAGGTATCTCCGGCACCCAGCAACACTTTTTTACCTTGTTGTTTGAATTGGTGCGCCAGTTTGCCGATGGTGGTCGTTTTTCCAACACCATTTACGCCAACCACCATGATGATATAGGGCTTTGGCTCAGTTGGAATCGTAAAATCTTCGACGTCCTGGGTGTTATTTTCAGCGAGCAATTGTACAATTTCATCACGCAGGATTTCATTTAATTCACTGGTATTCATATACTTATCTCGCGCAACCCTTTCTTCAATACGCTTGATAATTTTGACGGTAGTAGTCAGACCGACATCCGAAGATATAAGGATATTCTCTAATTCATCCAGTACTTCTTCATCTACAGTTGCTTTACCGGCAATGGCTTTGGTGAGTTTGCCCAGGAAACTCGATTTGGTTTTTTCCAAGCCCTTGTCAAGGTCTTGTTTTTTCTCAGAACTGAAAAATTTGGAGAAAAAGCTCATTTGACGATTTCGGATTTTCGAAGATTTATGAATATTTCTAAAGAGTAAAAATAACAAAAGAGGCTTTCCTACGGTTGAGAAAAGCCTCTTTAGAAGATAAAATCTTACAACATTATTTCATGTCACCGAAGAAATCCTTCACTTTATCCTTGTGCAGAATCACTTCTTTGTAGGTATATCTGCCAGTTTTAGGATCTTTGATCGGTTTAATCACTTTTACGTGATCTTTACCTGAACCGGCATTTGCGGCACGCTGTGCAACCCTTGCGTTCTTTGATACCTTTGCCATAACTTATTATATTTTGTTCAGTTTACTGAATTCTGTTTTGTAACAACCCTAAAATTAAGAAAGTTCCTTTATTTGATCTCGCGATGCAAGGTTTTTTTCTTCATAATTGGGTTGTACTTCATCAACTCGATGCGGTCTGGCGTATTTTTGCGATTCTTCTGCGTGATATAACGAGAAGTACCTGGCAGACCCGAGTTTTTATGTTCAGTGCATTCTAAAATAACCTGAATGCGATTGCCTTTGCTTTTCTTTGCCATTTTTCACTATTTTTAGCACCCGAGTTCCCGTTCCCATTCTACTCCGGTATAAGTGCCTTTTTGTTTTGCCTTGTTAATAAATGCAGTCAGACCAATCTTATTGATGGTACGCATGGCATTTGCCGATACTTTCAGGGTAATCCACTCACCTGTTTCCGGTACGAAGAAGCGCTTCTTTTGCAGATTCGGCAAAAAACGGCGTCTTGTCTTGCGGTTCGAGTGCGATACCTTGTTTCCCGAGATCGGGCGCTTTCCCGTTAATTCACAAACTCTTGACATGATCTGGAAATTGCAAATTGACTAATTGTCAATTGATAATTAAATAACTGTAGTGATTCCGTAAGGATTCGAACCTTAAACCTTCTGATCCGTAGTCAGATGCTCTATCCAATTGAGCTACGGAACCAATCTTTATTGGTGTTTGCTAATAAAAGATGTGTTCTTTCTTAATTAGCGGATGCAAAGATAAGTGTATTCACTTTTTTATCAAAGGCTTTTTAAAAAAAAATCGTTCCGCAATTGGTTTATTTTTTTAATTTCGTAGTAAAAGATTGATTATCAAGGCTAAAAGCTTTTAAACGAGGCGCTTTGCCAACTAAAGATTTGTTTTTCTTAAAAACGGGAAGCCCCGGCGTAGTAGGCTAGCAGTAAAAGGAGCCAGGGCTTCATCGGAGGAATGTCGTCATACCAGGAAAAGTAGTTTACATCATATCATCGTAGTGGTTAGCGCCAGCCATAGTGGGTTCTTTCTTCTTTTCCGGCAGGTCGCTAATGGCGCACTGCGTCATCAACACCATGCCTGCCACCGAAGCGGCATTTTCAATTGCCACACGTGTTACCTTCGCCGGGTCAATAACACCCGCTTTTTTGAGGTCTTCGTATGCACCGGTGCGTGCGTTGTAGCCGTAATCACCTTTGCCATCGAGCACTTTTTGCAATACCACACTACCTTCTACCCCCGCGTTTTCGGCAATGGTGCGCAAGGGTGCTTCCAAGGCTTTACTCACTATACTTGCACCAACGAATTCATCTTCATTATCAAATTTCACTTTACGTAACTCCTTGATAGCTCTCACATAAGCTACGCCACCGCCCGGTACAATCCCTTCTTCTACTGCCGCACGTGTTGCATGCAAGGCATCATCTACACGGTCTTTTTTCTCCTTCATTTCTACTTCAGTCGGCGCACCGATGTGCAGCACGGCTACCCCACCTGCCAGTTTAGCCAGGCGTTCTTGCAATTTTTCTTTGTCATAATCCGATGTAGTGGTTTCAATTTGGGCTTTAATCTGGTTGAGACGCGCTTTGATGCGGTCTTCCAAACCTTTACCCCCTACGATGGTCGTATTGTCTTTGTCCACTTTGATTTTTTCGCAGCGACCCAAGTGTTCGAGCTTGGTGTTTTCCAATTTATAACCCTGCTCTTCGCTGATAACCGTACCACCTGTCAAAATGGCGATATCTTCCAGCATCGCTTTGCGACGATCGCCGAAGCCGGGAGCCTTCACTGCTACTACTTTGAGTGTACCACGCAAACGGTTGACTACCAACGTACCTAGCGCTGTACCTTCGATGTCCTCAGCGATAATCAGTAAAGGTTTGCCATCTTGGGCAGCTGCTTCAAGTACGGGAATAATGTCTTTTACATTAGAAATTTTCTTATCGTGAATCAAAATCAGCGGATCGTCATACTCAGCAGTCATTTGCTCAGAATTAGTGGCGAAATAAGGCGACAAATACCCCCGGTCGAATTGCATGCCGCTCACTTCTTCCACATAAGTTTCCGTGCCTTTCGCTTCCTCCACCGTAATGACGCCATCGGTGGTCACGCGCTTCATCGCATCGGCAATGAGGCTACCGATTTCCTCGTCATTGTTGGCGGAGATGGTCGCAACCTGGCGAATTTTATCAAAATCACCGCTCACCGATTCCGACATTTCTTTAATGTGATTCACTACTACTCTCACTGCTTTGTCAATGCCGCGTTTGAGATCAATTGGATTGGCACCTGAAGTCACGTTTTTCAAACCAGCACTAATAATGGCTTGCGCCAACACAGTAGCCGTCGTCGTACCGTCTCCGGCAATATCGGCAGTTTTACTGGCTACTTCCTTTGCCATTTGGGCACCCATATTTTCCAGCGGGTCGCTCAGCTCAATTTCTTTGGCAACACTCACGCCATCTTTTGTTACTTTTGGCGCCCCAAAGGATTTTTGAATGACTACATTTCGACCTTTCGGTCCCAACGTTACTTTTACTGCGTTTGCCAATTTATCAATTCCATTTTTCAAGCCCTCCTGGGCACGTCCATTTAAGGTAATTTCCTTTGCTGCCATATTATTTAATCCTTTTAGGTAATTATTGTAATAACTAAAAACTAATGATAAAATAATTAATTAGAAAGCAATAATGATAATAAACTTTAATTTTCATTTAAAACAACTAAAATATCATCCTCACGCATAATAAGGTATTCATCGCCATTGTATTGCAATTCCTGACCAGCGTACTTGCCGTACAAGACACGGTCGCCCACATTTACGTTGAGTTTTACGCCTTCTTTGCCCGGACCAACGGCTACCACTTCGCCCTGTTGGGGCTTTTCTTTGGCAGTGTCAGGAATAATGATCCCGCCTTTTGTTTTCTCCTCGGCAGGCAATGGTTTTACCACTACACGATCATTGATCGGTTTGAATGATACACTACTCATAATAAAATACTCCTTTTTTTAATTATCATAATAAAAATTAAAACAAAAGCAGCTTCTATTACATAAAGCTTATAAGGTTAAAAAACCCTATAAGCTTTCGAGCAAGAAAAAATTAGTTAATTGCGATTGTACGCGGCGGCAATGCCTTGGCTTCTTCCTTCTTAGGAATCAGCACCTGCAAAATACCGTTTTCGTATTTTGCCTGGATGTTGGCATCGTCCACAATGCTCTTCGGCAGGTGGAACGTGCGTTGGAAAGATTGATAACTGAACTCGCGGCGCGTGTAGCGTTCGCTTTCGCGGAGTTCATTTTGTGCTTCTACTTGCGAGGAAATTTTCAGGGTTTCATTTTCCAACTCAACATGGAAGTCTTCCTTGCGCATACCAGGCGCAGCCACCTCCACGGTAAACCCGTCATTGGATTCATAAATATTAACAGCCGGAATGGTGGTGTTGGTCAGTGAAAAGTTTTGCGCACCCCAGTCAAAAAGACCCTTTGTGAAGAAATCGTCGAAAAAGGTAGGAAAAACGGGACGAAACGACCCATTACTTTTTACCGGTTTCATATTTACCTCCTTTTTAGATTGTTAAACAATGAAATTAAATAAATAATTAAATCGAAAAACGATCAAAAAACGATGTAAATAACTCTTATAATTACGCTTATTTTCTTTACAAGTCTTGTGCCAAAATGTAATAAAAAGTAAAAACTGACACATTAAATTAAAAATACCTATAATACAACTGTCAAAATGACATTTTTTTAGTGACAAAATTTTCTCCGCTCCTGCTTTTCTAATGCACTACAAACTTTTGCTGCACACGCGTTTTGCCTTTTTCCAGCACCAGAAAATAAAAGCCACTTGCCCAATTTTGTACATCTACCGTTTCACGCTTGAAAGAAAAACGTGGCGGCATTACCGTCTTTTGATACATCAATTGCCCCAAAGCGTTGAAAATACGTACGTTATAATCTTCAAAATCCGGGGTTTCGTATTCTATAATCAACTCATTATCAGCAGGATTTGGGTATAATTTCGATACCGCCAGTTCGCCCGACTTAGCCCCGCACTGCGCTTGCAATTGCTCCAGGCTACGAAAAACATTCAGCACCCCGCCCGTCACGGTTTTATCCTGTAAATTCGCCAATGGTTCTGCGCCGTTTAAAATGGCATTCCGAATCAGCAACGCTGTTTCCGCGGGTCTGCTCAACGCATCTTCTGCCAAGCCTTCGCAGGGTAAACTGTATAATAAAGCAATGGCGCCCGTAAGATGCGGTGCCGCCGCAGAATTATTATTAAAACCACCATAATTATTAAAGGCACGGGTCGAGTAAGAATTATCGCCGGGAGCACCCAAATCAATCGAGACTTTGCCAAATCCGCTGCTACTGCTGATACGATCGGCTTCAGTAATATTCAAACAAGTAATAATATAATCACTCGGACAAGAAGTAGGCATATCCCCAACTTTATCTACATCATAATCGCGATTCACCGTACCAGCCCCCGTCAATACCCCTACTTCACCCAACAAATCATACATCATCCCCCATACCGGCTGCTCCGAACAAAAGCGCTGCTCCTGCCCGAAAGAGGCATTGGTAGCTACGACAAAAGCCCCCTGTGTGCCCCCCGATTCATTGTAGCGCTTGCGCTGTTCAATCACATATTCATACGCAGCAATGATTTCACTCACGCGGGTTGTACTCAGCAACATCAATTTGATATTCCAATTTACCCCGCTCACACCTATATTATTATCCCCCTGCGCACCCAGAATGCCGGCTACCGAGGTACCGTGCGAAGATTTGGTATGTACATTGGAATTATTATGAAAACTCCAACCTATTACATCATCTACGTAACCGTTATTATCATTATCCACGCCGTCATTCGCAATTTCAAAAAGATTGCGCCACACATTTTTTCTTAAATCCTCATGATCTACATCAAATCCATCATCGAGGATCGCTGCCACAATGGTGTCGCCCTGCAAAGTCAAGCCACCGGTGGTATAATTCCAGACTTGCGGTGCCCCTATGCGTTCCAAACCCCACTGGCGTCCGTAATTCGGATCATTTGGCGTCTGACGAAAGGTAACTTTATAATCGAATTGAGCAGCTATTACACCCGGGTGGTTTTTCATTACATTTAGTAAATAAGTTGATTCAGTTTTATCCGGTTGAAAATGTAATAAATATAATGAATGGGCTTTGCCCAAGGATTGAGTAGAAGTAATTTGTGCAAAAGTCGTTTTCTGTGCATTAATATCGACGACCAATTTTTTAATATCCGCAGCAGGGTGTAATAAAACAATGATATTACCAGGAATTATATCCTCCGCTACGCGTTTTTCCTGTGCAAAAAGTAAATATTGGCAACTAATTATAATAGATAGAACCAGTAAAATCCTGTTCATACTTATTTTTTAAGATGATGAGTTATATCCTGATATAAACGACGAAAGTACGCCGCCGAGTGCAAAAGACGACTTCCGTACCACGAAAATAGTTCACCATCCACTAATTGTACGACAGCCAGCGGACAAACCTGCTGAAACATTGCAAAATGTTGATCTTTAAAAGGATACGGTTCAGAAGATAATAGAATAACTTCAGGATTGGCGGCTACCAGCTCATCGAGGGTAATCTCAGGGTAACGACTCAAATGCTTAAAGGCATTGTCAAAACCAGCCCGCTGCAACATTTCGTGAATAAAAGTAGCGTTGCCCGCTATCATATATGGATTTTGCCAAATAAAATAAACGGCTCGCAAAGGCGGCTCCGGTTTGGGTAGCGTGGAAAAATTTTGTTGAATCGCATTTGTCAGCTGCCTTGCTGCGTCTGTCTTATTCACTAATTCTCCTATATGTAAAATCATCTGCAACGCATCATCCAAAGTTTGAATATCACTCATCCACACCGGAAATTTTTCAGCGAGGGCTTCTATTTGCACCCGCTCATTTTCTTCTTTATTACCGATGATTAAATCCGGTTGTAAAGCGGCTATCTGCTCCAGATGCAATTGTTTAGTGCCCCCTACTCGTTTTTTCGTGCGAAACCACTCTGCCGGATGCACGCAAAATTTGGTGATGCCCACGACTTCCTCCCGCAATCCCAACGCATACAACAGCTCGGTTTGCGAGGGCACCAGCGACACAATTCGCCGGGGCGGATGCTCCAAAACCACCTGGCGTTGCATTTGATCGGTAAAAAGCTGCATCGTGTTTTTACATTTTATTATCAAGATTAAGAAACAGTAAACCGTCCAACTGGTTCTTATTTTATAAAATTCAAAAAATCATTACAAATACTAAATAATACCCACTAAATAAATTAAATCAGCAATTATTATATTCATCATTCCAAATATGTAATCAACCAGACAAACCGGCGCTATTTATCCCTGCCATATTGGGCAATTGGCATTAACTGTCCTGCCGAGGACGTTCTGGCAGATTGGCTTCGCCTTATTTTGTAGCAAAAATCTGAAAACCTATCATTATGAACATGATCAAAACCCTTTTGACCACAGCCGCATTAACTGCGCTGCTGACGGCTTGTATTGAAACCGAGATTGTACCAGAAGTGTTGGAACCGGTTTTGACCTTGAATCCGAAAAGTATAAGTCTGACCGTAGGCAAAACGGCACAAATCAGCGCCATTTTTACCGATGAAAAAGGCCTAGAGCGCTCGAATGAATTGCAATGGCGCAGCGCCAATCCAGGTGTTGCCAGCATTGCCAGTGGTGGCATTGTGACTGCCTTAGCTCCCGGACAAAGCTGGATCGTAGTGAGTGCACCTGGCTCGGTCAAAGATTCTACTTTAATCACCGTTACGAGCGACCCCAATCAGGTAGCGCAGGTGGAAATTGCCGTCGGGCAGAATACCCTTATCATTGGAGGTACCTTGCAATTCGCGGTAAACGTGAAAAACGCGGCGGGACAAAATTTGACGAATAAAACCGTCAACTGGCGCAGTTCCAATACCAATGTACTGACAATCAATGCCAATGGAGTGGCAACGGCAATTGCTGCCGGCACTAGTCAGGTCTCCGCTACTGTGGATGGCATTGCCAGTTTGCCTATTAATATTACAGTTACGGCTAATACAAGTGTCAATAAACGTACCGGCAGTTTCCGGGGCAACTCTTCTTATAATGTGAGCGGCACTGCTTTACTCGAGCAATCAGGTACTGCCTTAAAACTGACATTTGAAGACAATTTCCGTTCCAGCAATGGTCCGCAACTGGGCGTCTTTTTAGCTAAAAATGCCCCCGCGGTACTCACCAATGCCAATAGCGTAAGCCTCGGCAATCTGAAAAGCACCAGCGGCAAACAAGAATACAGCGTACCCGCGAATGTAAAACTCAGCGATTTTGATTTCGTCGTGGTGTATTGCATTCCGTTTAATGTGCCCTTCGGTTTTGCGAAATTGGAGTAAACATTCTTATTAATTATTGATCATTGACGATTGCTTATTTACTATTTTATGTAACAATTCTAGCGTTATTACAAAATACATATCATATGAAGCATCTAAAAACGATTTATAGCCTTGTTGTTTTGCTAATCCTGGTGCAAACCAAGGTACAAGCGGGCGGCTGGCCCCAGCCGCAGGGCGGTGGTTTTTTCAAACTGGATTTTAGTTTTATCCGTGCCCGCGAGTTTTTTGGCATGGATGGCGAAACTTATCAAATCAATGGCGCTGGCACTTTGCTCGGTTATTACACCACGTCTTTTTACGGTGAATATGGCATCACCAATAAGCTGACCGCCATTGGCTACGTGCCTTTTTTTGTACGCAACACGGTGAATGAAGGCGTGGGCGCGATCACCGGCGACATTTTACAACGCGGCTTGGAAAACAATGCCCTCGGCGATATTGATCTGGGCTTGCGCTATGGTTTGTACCAGAAAAACCGCTGGTCGGTGACGGCGGCGTTGCTCTTCGGCTTGCCTACAGGTGATGCGGATAACGTAGATTTGCTCTTTACCGGCGACGGCGAATTCAATCAGCAGGTACGGCTCGAAGCAGGCTACGGCGGTGATCGTTGGTATGCTACCGGGTACGTGGGTTTCAACAATCGGACGGAAGATTTTTCCGATGAATTTCGTTTTGAGGCGGAGTTTGGCTACAAATTTTGGGAAAATCGTTTATTAACCGGCGTAAAATTGACGGGTATTCAATCTTTTAACAATGGTAGCCCCACCGGCAGCGCCAATGGTTTATTCGGCAATAATGTAGAATTTTTGTCGCCGCAGCTTTTTGTCGCTTATGAACATCAACAAAAAATTGGTTTTATGGCACAGGTAAACGGCGCCGTAAGCGGACGCAATGTATTGGCAGCGCCCATGATTTCCGCGGGTATCTATTTAAAAATGAATTAAACGAAAGGGCATTGGAGCCATTCAACAGGCTTTGAAATAGTTGTTTCTTGTTTTAGTGTTTTTTTGATTTAGATATGGCATTTACAATATAAAAATAAGTCATCCCGAATGTGGAAATTTAGATGCCCTATTTTAATAAAAACATTGAACAAGGAGGCGTAATGGAATGAATATTGGAAAATTGGAATGAGGGAATGCGCGGTATTCCATCTTCCAATTTTCCATTACGCCCGCGCAAGACACGTAGTCCGGACGACTCATGTTTGTTTCCAGCGCACGCCCAAGCACTACCTCGTGGGGGTTTGCAACTAGCGAGGTATTTTTATTGTTTCCTTCTCAAAAATCATGGACTACCAAATCCCCGCCCAAGCCAGCATCGGACACGTACATCTCAAAGTCTCTGATTTAGAGCGGGCATTGAGTTTCTATCGAGATTTATTAGGTTTTAAAATTGTAGATCGTTACCCGGATGTGGTCTTCATTGCCGCGGGCGATTATCATCATCACATCGGTTTGAACACCTGGTACAGCAATGGTGCACCGCCAGCTTCGCCCTACCAACCCGGCTTGTTTCATACTGCCATTTTGTATCCTACCCGCAAGGATTTAGCCACCATTTACCAGCGTTTGCTCGACGCCAATTACCCGTTCACGGGTTATGCCGATCACGGTGTTTCCGAAGCTTTGTACCTGGATGATCCCGACGGCAACGGCGTAGAGTTGTATTGGGACAAACCGCGTGAGCAATGGTCATTTAATGAGGATGGCAAACTGCAAATTTACACCAAACGCTTGAATCTGAGTGATTTGCTGCGCGAGTTGAATTAAACCAAGCTTGCCCGGGTAGTCTCTTGTGGAATTACGCTTCGTAGTTTTAAAATTCTACGCCTGCTCTTGCAAAAGCCACTTCCTGCGGTGCCAGTATAATCAAACCCTCACCGGAGTTGAAGCCATCGGTCATGCAGGTCATTGGCTCTACGCCAATAGAAGTACGATATTCTGGTACAAAGAGTTGTAAAAAATTGAACTTACCCGGACCCGTTTCCTGCCAGTAACGGAGTGTACCACGCGTACCTTCCAGGGTGACAAAAATCGTGTTGATATTGCCTTGCCCATTGATATTTACTGCAAAACAATTATCAAGTTCGGCATCGCCAATGGGCGTAAGGGCTGAAAACTCCAGGTAGGGATCCCGATTGCCGGTCGGCAATTTACGTTCATCAAATTCAATCCACTCGCACAAAGGCAGTTGCAGGTGTACTTCGTCAATCGTTTCCGACAATTGAAAGTAAGGATGCCAACCCAAACCCACCGGAATGATGGTGTCGCCGTCGTTGCGAAAACGCATTTCTACTGTAAAATGAGCAGGCTCTTCCATGCGATACGTCACTGCCAGCGTAAACGGAAAGGGATATGCCGCAGACTCGCCTTTTTCCGTGTAGATCAGCGTAACCGCCGCGGAGTTTTCATTTACCTGTACTTCGTTCACCTGCATGGGTTGCTCCCGGCTCAAGCCGTGCAACGCGGAGCCGGTTGTCGGATCATTAATCGGAAATTGGTAGCGCTGCCCCTGCCACTCGTAGCTGCCGTCTTTCAGCCGATTGGGGAAAGGAAATAAAATGCCACCCTTTTTCCATTTGGGTTCTGCCAATTCATCGGAATGCGCGTAGCCATCCAGCACGGGCACGTTTTCAAAAATCAATTCCGACACCACGCCCCCAAATTCGGGCAGCACCGCAAAGCGATTACCAGAGTCGGCGTTGTAAAAAGTGAGTTTTTCAATGTTGCCAAAAGAGGAGACTTCGAGTTGATACATGGCGTTTTTTTGTTGGGTGTAAAAATAACAAGGCTATTCAACTAAGGAAGGCTTTGCAATATTAAAAGTTCACATCCAACACCACAGAACCCCTTTTATAATGCGCTTGTCCCATGTCCCGTCCTGAAATAAGTTGACAACAAAAAGCTGGAAGATGTCAACACAAAAAAGGACAAAGGGTAAACAAATC
>JBKBWT010000203.1:0-11438 GCA_046314415.1 Saprospiraceae bacterium | reverse complement strand
TATCTGTTTATAATCTTCAATTTTGCCCCGGCTGCTTTATAACCCCTTGATTGGTTTTATATTAAAATACAAAAAAAAACGCGACCAGGGTAAATAAAAATATTTTACGGAGCATTTTTATGTGGTATCTTTACAAAAAATCAAACGCGCACCCGCCAAAAACCTTGCGAAATACATCTACTTTTTTGAATTCAATTTTGTTACAAGTAGAGGGACAAAAGTATAGAGTAGATGGACTGGCACCGCTAAGAATCCCTTTACCTTCTACCGATACGCCATACAAAATGACGGAACTCGAACTCATAGAAGCCTGTAAAAGGCAGGATCGGCGAGCGCAGCAGTTGCTCTTCGACCGGTATTCTCCAATCATGTTTGGGGTATGCCTGCGCTATGTCAAGAGTCGGGAAGATGCAGAGGACGTGCTGGTAGAGGCATTTTTCAAGGTATTGACGCATATTCAAAATTTCAAAAGTGAAGGCAGTTTCGAGGGTTGGATCCGGCGCATTGTAATCAATGAAGCGTTGATGTTTTTACGGCGTCAACATAATTTTAATATGACATTAGAAATTGATAATCAAATAGATAGTGAGGCTGATCCGATTACTGCGGTAGATGAACTCGCCGCGCGTGACATTCTTAATTTGCTCGATAGTTTGCCCACCGGCTATCGTACTATTTTCAACCTGTATGCCATTGAAGGATACAAACATCGGGAAATTGCGGATTTACTGGGCATCAGTATCAATACATCGAAGTCACAATTGATTTTAGCAAAAAAAAGATTGCAAGAACTATTAGAAGAATTAAAATATCCGGGTATCCGATACAATGAAGGCAGTCGTAATGAGTAAGCATCCATTAATCATAAATACCTGGAAACCAAAATAATACAAAAAGATGAAACGTACCATATCTCGTTTATTTCAGGAAAATCAGCATAAGCTGACCCAAGCGCCCCCTCCCAGTGCCTGGCGTAAACTAGAGCGTCGGCTTGATACACATCGCCCTGGAAAGTGGGCAATTTTTCGGCAAGTGGCAGCCGTAGCAGCGGTGTTACTCATCATTGCCTTGTTTTCCTTGGTAGCAACTTACATGGAGCGTGTTGAAAAGCAAACTGCTATGGCGCAGGTCGAGGAACTGCAAATCAATGAGCAGGATAGCGAAACCCTTCGGGCTTTAGAATATGCTCGGCAATTCAGTAGTCAGTTAGGAAAAGCCATTGAAGAAGGGGATTTGAGCAAGCGGCTTACTTTGGCTTTACCGGCGGCGGAAAAGCAATTAAAAGTGTCGGTCTCTGATTTCAAATGGCTGGAAGGCGAATGGCGAAGTAATTCCAACGGGCAGCAATCGGTAGAAATCTGGAAGCGCCGCAACGCGCAAATGCTGGAAGGAACTGGTTTGATGCTGGTAAAAGGCGACACCGTATTTGCTGAACAATTGCGCATTTATAATACGGGAACCAAATTTTATTTTGAAACAACGCTCGTCAAAGGGCAAGCACCGGTGCGCTACGCACTCAAGCACTTTTTTGCGGATCGAATTGTCTTTGAAAACACGGAAATTGATTTCCCCCAACAGGTTGTTCTGGAAATTCATTCCCCGAATGTCTATTCCATCATTCTGAAAAATGAAGCGGCAGTCGGATTGTCGGATTCGGAATTGAGTTACTTAAACCAGCGTAATAAAATTGTAAATCAGCATATTATCCGTGTAATGGAACGTTCAGAATATCAGTAATAACTTAACTGCTATAAATTGGTTCTCCGGCGATAAAATCATTGCCTTCGTCGGCTATTTTTAGGTTTCTCCTTTTTTCAAGCAACCTTGCCAGCGGTTTAATGTCATTTCATGCAAATTGAATTAAGCTTTTCTTAACTAAAAAAAGTACAAAATGAAAAACGGGAGAAAAATATTCGTGCTGGCATTGGCTTTCTTAGCCACCGTAGCAACCACTACTGCTCAGAATTGGGGCTGGAACGGCATCAAAGGGGAAGGTCCCAAAGTAACCAAAACCCTGAATCTGGCAGCATTTAATGGTTTTACCATGGCAATTAGCGGCAATGTTTACCTCAAGCAGGGCAGCCAACAAAGTGTAACGATCGAGGCACAACAAAATATTATAGATAATATTAAAACTGAAGTGGTTGATAAAGAGTGGAAAATCAAGTTTGACGAAAACGTACGCAACCATGATGGTATTAAAATTTATATTACCATACCGACGTTAACCAAAGCGTAAGTGAGCGGCTCCGGCGACATCATTGGTGAAACAAAATTTACAGACTTAGGCAATCTTGTAACGGGTATCAGTGGTTCTGGCAACATACGCCTCGATATTGAAGCCCAAAATGTGGATGGCAAGATTAGTGGCTCTGGCAATGTAACGTTGAAAGGGTCGGCAAAAGCAATCACCATTGGTATTTCAGGTTCTGGCGATTTCTACGCCGATGCTTTGAAAACCGAAAACGGAACGATAAAGATTTCCGGCTCCGGTGATTGCACCGTAGATTCCAGCGAAGCCCTCACGGTACAAGTCTCTGGCTCCGGCGATGTAAAATACAAAGGTCGTCCACGCCTAAGTGCTAGAGTTTCCGGCTCCGGCGATGTAGATCCGATGTAATAAAGCACCTTCGGTCAAAGAATGGTAAAACCGGAAAAACCACTGTCGATTTGGCAGTGGTTTTTTATTTTTGCGGCTTTGAAAGAGAGTGATGAAAAATGCTATTCAAATGAAACACCATCTTGGATTACTGCTAGTACTGATTATTGCTGCCTGCAATTCCCAAAATAACACTACCAATGCCAATAATCCGACAGCCAACATAGATTTAAAAGCCGTCCTTCCTGGAACTTGGGAGACCCTGGCGTTTCGGGTAAATATTAACACTTTTCAAAATACCGATTCTACCTTTGTAATGGAAGTTCAACCCGGTGAATGGGAAACGAAAATGCAAACGCGTCCTATTCTTACCGAATATAGAAGCGATAATCGTTATACATCTACTTATCGCAATCTTTCTGATAGCCTGCTGCGCACCGAGCGCGGCATCTGGAATGTTTTTGGCGACACATTAATGCTGGTATCTCCTGAAGCGACCTATCAATATGAAGTTATCCAAAAGGAAGGCAATTTGCAATTCCGCAGTGTACTGGATTGGGATGGCGATGGTATAGAAGATGACGAATACATTGGCACACAGAAATTTATAAAAAAATAAAGCGGTACTTTACATTTTTTTTACAAATGGAACCGGCAATTATTTTTCTTTGTTGGAAAAACAGCTATATTTGCCCTGCTTTTTAAAAAGCTAATTGCCACCCTAGCTCAGTTGGTAGAGCAACGCATTCGTAATGCGTGGGTCGGGAGTTCGAGTCTCCTGGGTGGCTCTCGTTTTTGCGCCAATCGGGATGTAGCGCAGCTTGGTAGCGCGCGTCGTTCGGGACGACGAGGTCGCTGGTTCGAATCCAGTCATCCCGACTTCTCTTCGCTAGAAGTCATTGATTCCCAGTTTCTTTCATCTTACGCTCTTCCTTAATGTAATAATTTCAATCTTGTAACGCGCTCCATTACATTACTTGATAGAACAATATCATGGTATTGGATTGTTACTTGTCAAAAAAATGAATCTATGCAGCATACCAAAAAAGTAGTGACCGCCGGGAAGCCTTTGGCAGAAGCGAAGCAGGCACTCATCATGATACACGGGCGTGGCGCGGATGCGCTCGATATTTTATCAGTGGCAGAATATTTAAATGTTAAAGATTATGCGCTGCTTGCTCCGGAAGCGACGAATTATACCTGGTATCCTTACAGTTTTATGGCACCACAAGAGCAGAATGAGCCTTGGTTATCAAGTGCTTTAGATATTGTAAAAAGTGTAATGGATGATGTAATACAAGCAGGTATCTCTACGGAAAATATTTATTTTCTAGGCTTCTCGCAAGGAGCCTGTCTTACCTTGGAGTTTACCACTCGCCACGCTCAGCGTTTTGGAGGGGTAGTAGCATTCAGCGGTGGACTGATCGGTCAGCAATTGCAGCTCGAAAATTACCAGCATGATTTTCAGCAAACCCCGGTTTTCCTGGGTTGTAGCGATATAGACCCACATATTCCGCTGGCGCGCGTGCAGGAAAGCGGCAAGCTTTTGGAAAGTAAAAACGCCAATCTGACGTTGAAAATTTATCCCAAAATGGGGCATACGATTAATGAAGATGAAATTCAAACCGTTAATAATTACATCTTCCGCTAAATTAATTGCTCCTGGCTTTTATAACAGGCATAAATTTATTATTTTGCTAACCGTCTAATGATTATTTTCCCCAGCCGAGCTACATTTGCGCACCATTACAATCGCCTTTTATGAAAGCCTATATTTTTTGCATTACACTGGCTAATTTGCTCATTATGAGCTATTTACCAGCACAGAATTTTATACTGAGGGGTTGCCACGATGCTTGTGCCGATAGCACAACTGCCGATCAATGGATCAAAATTTTACAAACCCAGGCACCCGATCTCTCCTATCGCGGCTTTACCCATGTTTGGTTGCCCAAAGTAAATACCGAAACTAAACCGGCTTTTTTAGAATTAACCAAAAATTTACGCAAAGCTGGTATTCAAGCGATTATGGATTTAAGCATCAACAATGGGGATGCGGTTTTTCAATTAACGCCACTCTCGGTACAATTGAACAATGATTTTCAAATTAAAAATTTTCGTATAGTAAGTAAAGAGGCACCCAAACCAGTCGTTGTGGCTAATTTTTTAAATGAATATTATAAAGAAAATGCCAATCCAGGGCTGGTTTTTACCGATATTATTACACAGGACCCGAATTATTTAGCACAGTGGGTAAATGATGTGCTACAAAACTTGCCACCGGAATCGCGCCAAACCATTTTGCCTCGTGTCTATGATTATCCCTTGCGGGAAGCCTTGCGCCGTGCCTGCTCGGAGGCAGATTACGATGTACGGGACATTTACACCAATAGCTTACGCGACTCAACTGCGTTAATTGGCTATAATATTATAACCGGAGTAAATAACGAGCATTTTATTAATAAAAATAATAAAACCGGTGATGCCGATGACATGATTCAAAATCCCTTGTTAGCCTATGCTTATTTATTGACTAACAACCAGATAGGCTTGCCGGAAATTTTTGATATAGATTATTATGGTTCTAAAATTGAGAATAAATATTATACCGATCAGCTGGCATTAAAAGCTGAAATAGATCAATTGATTAAAGCGCATCGGGAATACATTTACAATGCCACGGAGATAGAATATCTCAATCGGATCGACACCGATAAAGAAAGTGTTTACCTCTCTGCCAAAGACGGTGCGGATGCAAGCCGGGCGCTTATTTTTCAACTCGATGGTACCAATACCCCCGCCGGTAAAGTAAATAAAAAACCGAGGGATGTAATAATCGCCATCAATTTTGCCGATGTACCTTTAAAAGTGATTCACCAGGTGAATATGTCCAATGTACGCGAGGGTGATATTTTTACGGATGTACTGGGACGTTCGGCAGAAAGCAGCACGCATGTGCAAATGCATGGCGACATAGCGATTGCCAATGCCGTTTATCTTGAGTTACCGGCACGCTCCTACTCGATTTGGGTACAGGGAGAAGCCGCACCGCTTGGATCTGGCTTGATTCAACTGACCGCACAAACGTTTGAAGACTTTGTAGAATTGACCTGGGAAGCTCCTGCTGAAGCAGATATTAAACAGTATGAAGTAGAAAAATCCATTAACGGTAGCCCTTTTCGGCGTATTTTCAGTCTGGCGCCCCTGGGCGAAGCCGGCGCGAATTATCTGCACACGGACGAAGCGCGCCTACCGGAGGATGAAGTAGCCTACAGGATTAAAGCAATTTTTAAGAACGGTACCGTGCAATATTCTTCGGTACAGGAACTAAAACCCTTGGTAAATGGCATTTCCTTTGAATTATTAGAATATACTAAACCAGGGATTAAAACCTTGAAAATCAGGAGCAACCAGCAAACAGAAGGAAAAATAACCGTATTTAATGCCGGTGGAAAACAGGTATTACACTTTACGCAAGCCATCAAAAAAGGCGTTTCACTGGCACAAATTGATATTTCTACTTTACCCAAAGGCATTTATTTCGTGAATATTTACACCAAAAATAAAGAATGGAGCAAAAAAGTTATAAATAAGTAATTTTATTTAGCATTCAAGCTGAATTATTTAGTATCTGGGAGCATGGCCCTATTTATTGTAAAATTTTTCAATTTGCTTTGAACAATTTGCGCATTTGTGCGATTTGGCAATCTAGTAAATGGTTACAATCTAATATCAAATCTGAAATGAGAAGGTGTAAATATAAAAAGATTAAGCAATTGAAAATCAGCAGTTTAATCAATAACAAATACGCCATCATCAATTGAAAATAGTATAATATTACCCGTGGAACAGACAACTGAAGTTAAGCCCTTCTATTTCAAGCAGTTTGCTATACATCAGGATCGTTGTACGATGAAAGTGGGCACCGATGGCGTGCTGTTGGGTGCCTGGGCTGATGTAAGTGGCGTGAAAACAGCGCTCGATATTGGCACGGGAAGTGGCGTCATAGCTATTATGTTGGGGCAGCGTGCGCCAGAGGCTAGCATTCACGCCGTAGAAATTGATCCCGATGCCTGCGCCCAGGCTCAGGAAAACATGCAGCTCACGCCCTGGGCAACTCGCCTGACTGCCTTTCCTATTCCGATTCAGGAATTTGCGCAAACCCACAACCATCGCTATGATCTGATTGTAAGTAATCCACCTTTTTTTACCGGTGGCACCTTCTCCAACAATCAGGATCGCAACAGCGTACGTCATACCATCAAGCTGCCGCATGGGGATTTGCTAGCTGCGGTGCGTTCTATGTTGACCGAGCAAGGTAAGTTTTGTGTCATTCTGCCTTTTATCGAGGGACTGCGTTTTCAGGAATTGGCAGCAAGTTATAACCTCTACTGCACGAAGATGACCGAGGTACATCCTAAAGCGGATAAACCGGTAGAACGATTATTGCTACAATTTGAGCGACAGGAAAATCCTTTGAAAAAAGATCACCTGGTCATTCAAAATGAGGGCATCAATGCATGGACGGAAGCGTACATTGCACTTACCGGCGAATTTTATTTGTATATGTAAAACAATAGCTGTCAGCTATTTCCAAAGACATTAGTAGATAACTGACAGCCAATCTGGTTAGTTATTACTCAAGGTTTTAGAATGACGTGATTCGGCAATAATATTCCGGGCAAGATCAAGTATAGTCGTATCTTCTAAATGGACGATGCCGCCGTTCGGTCCGGGCTGGAGATGCATATGTAGATCGGAAGTAATCGCGCCGTGACTCGTTCTACCGGCGCTGAAGTAATTTCTTACCAATTGTTCGTCAATATTCAGCTCTTTGGCTATTCTTTTTACGCTACCATTGGGAAGTTGGTGCTTAATGTCGCGCAACTGCTCGAAGGTGATCGTTGTCATATTGGAAAGATTTTGTTAAGAAATAGGATGAGAATGATTCTTGCAATCATTTGGGTAAGATACACTTTTTGAGCGAATTTTTCAAGCAAGCGCCCTGAAAAAAGATAGAAAATTTTGATTTTTTAAGAAAAGCTAATCATTTATTGCTATTTTGGACGAAGGTCTGCAAGCATTCTAAACCAATAAGCCATCCTTCATTTCAAGTTTGCGATCGCTCATGCGGGCAAGTTCTTCATTGTGTGTCACAATAATAAAGGTTTGCTGAAAATCCCGGCGTAAGTCAAAAATCAATTGGTGCAATTCTTGCGAAGAAGCCGAATCCAGATTGCCGGAGGGTTCATCCGCAAATACAACAGCAGGTTGATTGATGAGCGCACGCGCTACGGCTACCCGCTGCTGTTCGCCACCGGAAAGCTGCGAAGGTTTATGCGTCAGACGCTCGGAGAGCCCAAGGTAAGCGAGCAGTTCCTTCGCGCGTTTTTGGGTAGGTGCTTCTGCCTGACTACTGATATAAGCCGGGATACAAACATTTTCCAGAGCAGTAAATTCCGGCAGCAGGTGATGAAACTGAAAGATAAAACCAATGTTGCGATTGCGAAACTCCGCCAGACGACGGGTATTGAGTCGGTTTACGCGTTCACTGTTTATCAGCAATTCACCCTGATCCGCACGATCAAGCGTGCCCAGAATATGCAGCAAAGTGCTTTTACCGGCACCCGATTTGCCGACAATGGCAACAACCTCGCCTTTTTTTATCTGTAAATCAACACCTTTCAAAACGTGCAGCGTACCATAAGACTTGTGAATATTCGATGCCTGGATCACAATGTTAGATTTTAACGGTAAATATCGTGCCGATTATAACGTGCAGCGGCTAAAGTTATTGGATATAAAGCAAGCAGACAAGCCTTTAATAAATAAAAAAGAGCAGAGTCAAAAAATGCTCCGCTCTTGTAAGAAATCACCCGACTGTTATTATGAAGGATTAAAAAACTTAATTCGCTATTAAAAGCGTATTACCATTTAATTTTCCCCTAAAGGGGACGCCTTGCGGCGAAACCATTTAACCAAAAAAGCATCTTTATGAATAAGATTAAGCCGCTGAGGCTCAATGCAATTTCGCTTCAAAGTTAAGAACATTTTTTGAAAAACGCTAACATGTGTTAACAATTTCTTAAAACTGAGGCTAAGATAAAGGTTTTTTTTTCATAACCACAAATAATTTTGCAAAAAAATTCTTCTTACCTGTTTTTTTGAGATAAAACGTTAAAACACAAACTTTTGTTCTGCCTGAATCATGTCATAAGTAAACATTGAACCCTTCGTCCTGCTTGCTGTTACCTTTGCCAAACATTATTCTGGCACATGTCAAAAGCAGCACCCACGTTAAGACTCATTTTAGGCGACCAATTGAACCGCCATCACTCCTGGTTTCAGCAACAAAATGACCATATTCATTATATTTTTATGGAAACCCGCTATGAAGCCAATTATGTACGGCATCATATTCAAAAAATTGTTGCTTTCTTTCTTGCCATGCGCGCTTTTGCAGAAGAACTACGCCAACAAGGGCATCAGGTTATCTATTTGACATTAGATGACCCGGAAAATTTCCAATCTATTCCTGACAACATTAAATATCTGATACAAAAACATGATTTCCAGCGATTTGAATATCAATTTCCTGATGAATATCGGCTGGATGTAGCCTTAACGCAATTGTGTGAGACCTTGCCTATTGCCACTCAGGCAGTGGATTCTGAGCATTTTCTGACCGCTCGCTACGACTTGCGCGACTTTTTCAAAGGGAAAAAAACATATTTGATGGAATCATTTTATCGGGCAATGCGCAAGAAACATCGGATTTTGATGGAGCCGGATGGGGTTACACCCCTCACCGGGCGCTGGAATTATGACGCCGAAAATCGCAAGAAACTCCCTGATAATCAACCCATTCCCAATACCCTTACTTTCGAAAGAGATGCGACAAGCATTGTAAAAATGTTGGAAAATTTTAATATAAAAACCCTGGGCAAAATCGATGCAGCTCATTTTTCATGGGCGGTGACCCGCGAGGAAAATTTACAGGTTTTGCAAGAATTTGTGCAACGGCGCTTGGCAAAATTTGGCGATTATCAGGATGCAATGACTCAACGCGATGAGATATTATTCCATTCAAGGCTTTCTTTCGCACTGAATACCAAGCAATTACACCCATTAGAAGTAATTAATACTTGTATCGAATACGCACTCCAGAATCAGCATACAATATCGTTTTCAGCATTAGAGGGCTTCATCCGGCAAATCATTGGTTGGCGCGAATACATGCGTGGGGTGTATTGGGCACAAATGCCAAGCTACCGTACGCTGAATTATTTTAATCACCATGCACCTCTACCCGACTGGTACTGGACCGGAGCGACCAAAATGAATTGTTTACAACATGCTATTAACCAGTCACTTAACACATCCTACGCGCATCACATACAGCGGCTCATGGTCACGGGGAATTTTGCCTTGTTGTTAGGCTGTAATCCTGACGAGGTAGATGCCTGGTACTTAGGCATTTATATAGATGCAATTGAATGGGTAGAGATCACCAATACGCGTGGTATGAGTCAGTTTGCCGATGGCGGTATAGTTGGAACCAAGCCCTATGTATCCAGCGCGAATTATATTGATAAAATGAGTGATTACTGTCAAAATTGTTTTTATAATAAAAAGCAGAAATATGGCGAACGTGCTTGTCCTTTCAACAGCTTGTACTGGGATTTTTATGATCGGCACGCCGATAAACTCGCCAAAAATCCCCGAATCGGCATGATGTACCGTACCTGGGAAAAAATGGATAGTGAAGAACGGGCTAGAATTTTACAGCAAGCGGCAATTTATAAAAATCAGGTAAACGAATCATAATATTAATATTTTTTATTATAATAAATCAGTGGCACTGTTTGTGGTAAGCCCGATTGGTTTATACGGGTAAAATATTTTTCTGTCTAGCTTCTTTACAAAAAATAAAATTTTTTTAGTACACTTTTCCCGATAAAGTTTATCTTTCGAGTTATTCGAGCAGAGGGCATAAGGTGTCCGATAACCAGATCAATCCTGATCTATCGAATGCCGGCTAAGCTCTATCTATTTCTAAAAACAAACAACAACAGCCTGTATGAAACAACTTGAAACCCTCGACTATCTAGTGTTTCTGATCTACTTTGTTATTATTGCCGGTTATGGCTACTGGATTTATACCAAAAAGAAGGCAAAAGAAGTAAGTACCACCGATTTTTTCCTGGCAGAAGGTTCGCTGACCTGGTGGGCAATCGGTGCTTCCCTGATCGCTTCCAATATTTCGGCAGAACAGTTCATTGGCATGTCGGGTTCCGGCTTTGCGATGGGTCTGGCAATTGCCTCCTATGAATGGATGGCAGCAGCCACGCTTGTCGTGGTAGCGGTATTTTTTATGCCGATTTATCTGCGCAACAAGATTTACACCATGCCCCAATTTCTGGCACAGCGCTACAATCCTACGGTAGCGACGATTATGGCGGTATTCTGGTTACTGGTGTACATTTTTGTCAACTTAACATCTATTTTATACTTGGGAGCATTGGCGGTAGAAACCGTGTCGGGCTTTAGCTTTACTGCTTGTACGATCGGTCTGGCAATTTTTGCGATTGTCATTACCCTGGGTGGGATGAAGGTAATCGGCTATACCGATGTGATTCAGGTGTTGGTATTGATTTTAGGCGGTCTGGCCACGACTTATCTTGCGTTGAATCTTGTTTCCAATCATTTTGGTTTTGGCGATAATTTTATGAAAGGATTGAGTCTGTTACAAGAACAGGCGGGCGATCACTTCCAAATGATTTTGAATAAAGGCGAAATGATGATACCGGATGGACGAGGCGGCGAAAAAGATGCGTAC
>JBKBWT010000202.1:0-11450 GCA_046314415.1 Saprospiraceae bacterium | reverse complement strand
TTGAAACACCGTATTTACCTCGCTGCTCTCCAAGCTGCCTGGGACAAACTTGCTCAGCTTAAAGGTCATACTGTCAATGAACTCAATTTTCAAAATTTATGCGCTGCGTAATATCAGTTTTTTAGGTAATTTTGCGTATTCGTCTACAGAAAAATCACTTTCAAAATCATATCCTTTTATATATGTACGGATAATATGCCAAATTAATTCTGGCGAATAATTATGTTTATTGGGAAGCTGACAATTTAAATTTTTTTGTGGATAGTCTCCTGAAAAACACTGTTTAAATTTACTAAATGAAATATATTTATCCCGTGAGAACCTGGATTTATCTTTTTCAGAAATAAAATTATTGAGTATAAAATCCTGAAATGGATGAAAGAAAGTTTCTACCTTTTTGATATCAATTTGTTGCTCAACATAATTGGGATGATTTTTGAGGATGGATGCCACATTTTTTTTTGCTGTTTCTAGCAATCTTTTATTATAGGTTAAAAATAATGGTTGCTGATTTTCGTCTTTACTTAAAGAACAAAAATGTGCGAACAGATAAAACAGCATAGTAGATTTTCCGCTACCTGCTTGTCCATTAATAAATAATGGAAAAGTTGCTGATTGTAACAATTCTTCTTCCTCAGGCGAAAGAGCAAGATTGGCAATGCTATCTTCTTGTATTCTAAACCATAGTTGTGGCTCTATTAAAATATAATCAGGATATGCTCTTTTTGCATCTCGTATAAGCATATCTTTACTTGTTTCACTATTATATTGGTAATTTTTTAGAATATTTTCAATATTTTCTTCACTTGGTTGCTCTCCTTTAAATACTTTATATAAAATTAAAATAGGAGTTTCACCATTAAAACTCATCTTTTCAAAAAGAATATAAGTTTGATATTCTCCTTGTGCTAAATAAACATTTCTACCCATTTTTTCCCAAACTAGAGAAATATTAGTGCCACTTTGAATATCCAAAATACTACTACAAATTGTTTCTTTAAAATCATAAATATCTTTTTCTTTTATACTTTCTGTCCATTCTTGAGTTTCATAGATTGTTGAGTTAGATAAATATATATCGCTAATGCCTATCCACCTTTTTAAATCATCAGTTAATTCTGGCAATTCTTTGCTCTTCTTTTCTTTTTCAAGTTCATAAATGAGCCATTGTTTTATTACATTATGTTCTTCGTGGGCGATTGGGTTGCTGTCTAACCATTTTTTTGCTAAATCTGCTGTATTAAAGTTATCAGAATAGTATTTATCACCTCTTGTATAAACACCTCTAACGCAGTAAACTCTGTAATCTATATGATCTAAAGTGAAAATTACTTCCTGAACAAGAATTCTCAAATTATCTACTTTTCTTTTAAACAGGGGATGCCTACCAAATTGCTCAAAAATTGGTTTTGGATCTTCAAGACTTTGTATTATATTCAGGTGAGGTTGGATTTTTGAACTATATTTTACCTCGTTACTTTTGTAGTTTTTTGTCAGATATAAGTAAGCCATAAAACTGAAATTAAGTTTTTATATTTAATAAATTCCACTTAAAATAAATCCGCCCACAAGCCTCCTTTCAGCCTGTAAACGGATAGCCTCATTTATTACATCCAAATATAAAGTAAAGCTTTTTATGATGCAAGGGAAGCATGGTAGAATTTTTTAATTAAATTATTTGGATTATATTATACCCGGAATCTACGGAGGAGCGGGGGGATTTTTCCGGCTTTTCTAGTAAATTTGTGCCTGAACTCAAATCGAATTTCAAACCATGACTTACCCAACTCCGCCTGTACTCTGGCGTCCTACCGAGGATTTTATTGCCAATTCTAATCTGAATCATTATATGCATTGGTTGCGGCAACAATATGCTTTGCATTTTGATGATTATGAGGCGCTTTGGGCTTGGTCAGTGGCGGAGCCAGCAGGGTTTTGGGCATCCATTTGGAAATATTTTGATATTAAAAGTGAGACGCCTTACACGCAGGTGCTATCGGATGAGGCGATGCCGGATGCGCGGTGGTTTGAGGGTAGTACGCTGAATTACGCCGAGCATGTTTTTAAAAGTTATAATAATGAACATCCGGCCTTGATTTTTCAATCGGAACGGCAGGCATTGACGGAGATTTCCTGGGCAAGTTTGCGGGAGCAGGTGGCGGCGCTGAGTCAGTATTTGCGCGGCTTGGGCGTGCGTCCGGGCGATCGGGTCGTGGCGTATCTGCCGAATATCCCGGAAGCGACGGTGTCGTTTCTGGCGGCGTGTGCGGTGGGGGCGGTGTGGTCGAGTTGTTCGCCCGATTTTGGTGTGAATAGTGTGCTGGATCGTTTTCAGCAGATTAAACCCAAGGTTTTTATTACGGTCGATGGGTATCAATACAATGGCAAGCCCTTTGATAAAATGGAGACCGTCAGGGAGTTATGTGCTAAACTGCCCACGCTGGAGAAAGTGATTATTATACCGTATTTACAGCCGGAACCGAATGTGGAGGGGGGTCCTTATGTCATTCACTGGTCGAATGCGACGATTGATAAAACGGCGGAATTGGTGTTTGAAGCGGTGCCTTTTGCGCATCCGATCTGGGTGCTGTATTCGTCGGGCACAACGGGGCTTCCCAAAGCCATTACGCATTCGCAGGGCGGGGTTTTATTAGAGCATTATAAATATTTAGCTTTTCATAATGATGTGCACCGGGGCGAGCGGTTTTTCTGGTTTTCAACGACGGGCTGGATGATGTGGAATTTCGTGCAGGCTTCGCTGTTGGTGGGCGCTACGGCGGTCTTGTATGATGGTAGCCCAGGTTATCCGAATTTGAATGTGTTGTGGCAATTTACCGAGGAAGCGCAGATTCATCATTTTGGCACGAGTGCGCCGTTTTTGGTGGCTTGTATGAAAGCGGAATTAAATCCAGGTAAGCAATTCAAGATCAGTCACTTGCGGTCGATTGGTTCAACGGGTTCACCGCTGCCACCGGAGGCGTTTGACTGGGTGTATCAAAATGTAAAATCGGATGTATGGTTGTGTTCGATGAGTGGTGGCACCGATGTGTGTACGGCGTTTGTGGGTGGGAATCCGCTGGAGCCGGTGTACGAGGGCGAGATTCAGTGTCGGGCGCTGGGTTGTGCGCTGTATGCGTATGATGAAGCGGGCAATGTAATAAGCGATGAAGTAGGGGAGATGGTGGTGATAAAACCGATGCCTTCTATGCCGATTTATTTCTGGAATGATGTAAATAAGCAAAAATATTTAGATAGTTATTTTGATATGTATCCGGGGGTGTGGCGGCACGGCGATTGGGTAAGGATTACCGAGCGTGGAACCCTGGTGATCTATGGGCGTTCGGATGCGACCCTCAATCGCCAGGGCGTGCGCATTGGTACGAGTGAAATTTACAGTGCACTCAATAAAGTAAATGAAATTAAAGATAGTTTAATTGTCAATTTAGAACTGAGCGGCGGCAAACATTACATGCCTTTATTTATTACACTAAATGAAAATGCGGTTTTAAATCAAGATTTGAAGCAAAAAATTAATCAAACTTTGAAAAATGAATATTCACCCCGCCATGTGCCGGATGAAATCATCGAAGTGCCGGATATTCCTTATACCATCAGCGGCAAGAAAATGGAAGCGCCGGTAAAAAAGATTTTATTAGGCTATGATATTAAAAAAGCGGCGAATATAGATTCAATGCGCAACCCGGAGGCGCTGGCGTTTTTTGCCAACTTCCGAAGTGAAGATTTCCGAAGTTTATAAAACTTAGGAAGTTTTTACGCCTACTCATGATGTTTTTCATTTTTCATAAAATTCTCCAGGGTCCACTGCACATTCATTTGGAAATCAGCTTCGCGTACGTGACAGTCGAATTTACGGCAGATGGTGCAGTTTTTCGGCGGTTCACAGGGGTCAACATGGACGAATAACTCCACCGGTGCGATCGAACTTTCATTTACGACCCGTTCAAAATCTTTTACTTCATCGTGTGAGGTTCGCGTTTCAAAATAGTACGGTACGGTGACATGACAATCTACATGTAACCTGGTACCATATTTAATCACCCGAAAATTATGCACGTCAATCCAGTTGGGACGTTTGTGTTGTGCCAGGTGTTGCACCATATCGTTAATCAGCTGATAATCGGCTTCATCCATAATACCCGCAACCGACTCGCGCACGAGTTTAAAACCAGTATATAATATAATCAATCCGAATAATATAGCCGTTACATTGTCAACCCAGGCAATCTGGGTAAAATACACAATGCCTAAACCTGCCAGCAAACCAATGGACGAGTACGCGTCCGATTTGAGGTGCCTGCCGTCGGCGGTCAGAATCAGGGAGTTAGCGGCTTTACCGCGTTTTTCGAGTAAGTGACCAATGAGAAAATTGACGATACCCGACACTGCCACCAAAATAATACCGACATCCAGTTGTTCAATGGGTTGGGGGTAAAACAGGTTGTAAATGCCTTTACCTAAGATGAGCAAGCCCGCCAGAAAGATCATGCCGCCTTCAAAACCAGCCGAGATAAATTCGACTTTACCGTGCCCGTAGGGGTGATTTTCATCGCGGGGCTTAGCCGCCAAAATCAGGCTATACAGCGCGAAAGCGCCCGCCATGACATTGATGATGCCTTCCAGAGCATCGGTCAGAATGGCATTGGAATTGGTGAGCCACCAGGCAAAAAACTTGGTGCCCATCAGGGCTACACCGGCAAAAATAGCCAGCAACAACAGGCGGCGATTGGAGCGGGGCAGCGATTCATTATGTGCAACAGTAGTGGACAAATGGTCGAATTTGATGACAAAGTTAGCATAACCAAATTATTCCCGGAAAAATTCCAAGGAAAGTAATGTTGAATGAAGGTTTTTTCAATTTAATTATTACCTACGCCAATGTTTCTTTTGTAAATCTTTACATTATAAAAAGTAAATAAATCCTATCATTCTATGAATAAGCTAATTGTATTAACATTACTTCTATGTTGCTTTATGCCCAAAAAAGGCATTGCTTGTTTTTGTGTACCACTTGATTTAGCCACAGAAGTTAAAAGCGCAGATGTAGTGTTCTTAGGCGTCCTTGTTGAAAGGCATGAAAACCCAGCCATTTTCTCTCCAACGATGGGAAGTTATCGAGGTTTAAAATATTTAAATTTTGAAGTTATAAAATTTCACAAAGGATTAAGTGAATTGGCAACTAAAATTTCCGTTTTTGATGAATATATTAATAGCAATTGTGAGAGTCTTTTCAGGGATTTTGCCATTGGTGATACAATATTAGTAATGGGAACTATTAAAAATAAAGAGGATCCTCGTTTTAATTTTTTGAGTAGCTCTGGATGTAGAAGGAATGTAGCCAAACAAAATTTTTCAAAAGCTGAAATCGCATTTATCAGTGACCCGTCGCTTTGGACCATACCTCAGGAATCAGACATAAAGAATTTTTTTCCCGCAGAAGAAAAACCAGTTGAAGTAGTTTCCTACCTACCTGAAAGACAAGTTAAAATATTAATCTGTGGGTTAATATTAAGTATGCTGATAAATATTATTTTAGGTCTAATAATGGTTCAGAAAAGCAGGTCTGGGAGGAGATTTAAGTATTCCCAGGAGGACGATTTACTTTGAAAAAAGTAGGGATTTCTGCTGTCGAATTAAAATATTAACTTCATTTTTGTGCGGTAGCACAGCCTTTAGGCTGTGTAAAAAATCGTAAATCCAAAATCGTACCTCGTCCCGAAGGGATTCTTTGGGAATAAATCATTTCACAATGCTGACAACTCAAAACCCAACCGAAACGCAATCCTGGAAAAGGCTAGAGTCCCATTACATTCAAATGCGGGAACGCCATATGGAAAGTCTTTTCGCCAGTGATGAAAATCGTTTTGCGGATTTTTCATTGCGATTTGAAGATCTGCTGGTGGATTATTCCAAAAATATCATTACCGAAGAGACTTTGCATTTATTGCTGGATTTAGCTGCTGAAATGCAGTTAAAAGAAGCGATTGAACAATTGTTTTCAGGTGAAAAAATCAACCGCACCGAGGATCGTGCCGTGTTGCACATTGCCTTGCGCAATCGCTCCAATCGGCCGATTCACGTGGATGGTGCAGATGTAATGCCCGCCGTCAACGCGGTGCTGGCGCAAATGGAAGCTTTTTCCAATAAGATTATTTCCGGTGAGTGGAAAGGTTATACCGGCAAACGCATTACCGATATTGTGAATATTGGCATCGGTGGCTCTGACTTAGGTCCCTTGATGGTGACGGAAGCGCTGAAACCCTACTGGCAGCCAGGTATGCAGGTGCATTTTGTGTCGAATGTGGATGGTACGCATATTGCGGAAACCTTGAAAAAAGTATCGCCGGAAACTACACTGTTCCTGATTGCTTCCAAGACGTTCACCACGCAGGAGACGATGACGAATGCGCACACCGCGCGCAACTGGTTTTTGGAGCACGCCAAAGACGAAGCTCAGGTAGCCAAGCACTTTGCGGCGCTTTCTACCAATGCCAAAGCCGTGCAAGCTTTTGGTATCGCCCCGGAAAATATGTTTGAATTCTGGGATTGGGTCGGTGGTCGTTATTCCTTGACCTCTGCGATTGGTTTGTCGATTGCCTGCACGATAGGTTTTGACCATTTCAAACAGTTGCTCGAGGGTTTTCATGCCATGGATGAGCATTTCCGCTCGGCTGATTTTGATAAAAATATTCCGGTTATACTGGCATTGATTGGCATCTGGTATGTCAATTTCTTTGGCGCAGAAACCGAGGCGATTTTACCGTACGATCAATATTTACATCGCTTTGCGGCTTATTTCCAGCAGGGAAATATGGAAAGCAATGGCAAATACGTGGGTCGTGATGGAAAACCAGTGAATTATCAAACCGGTCCGATCATCTGGGGTGAGCCGGGAACGAATGGGCAACACGCTTTTTATCAACTCATTCATCAGGGCACGCGCCTGATTCCCTGCGATTTTATTGCACCGGCAATCAGTCATAATCCCATTGGCGAGCACCATCCGATTTTACTGTCGAATTTCTTTGCACAAACCGAAGCCCTGCTGATGGGCAAAAATGAACAGGAAGTACGCGCTGAATTAGCCAAAGAAGGCAAGTCGGAAGCGGAAATTGAAGCGCTGACGCCTTTTAAAGTTTTTACTGGTAATAAGCCGACCAATTCTATTTTGGTCAAACAAATCACGCCTTATACCTTGGGTAATTTGATTGCATTATATGAACATAAAATCTTTACACAGGGTATCATATGGAATATTTTTAGTTTTGATCAGTGGGGCGTGGAATTGGGTAAACAATTGGCAAAGCGAATTTTACCGGAGTTACAAAATGAGGAACGCATTACCTCACATGATAGCTCGACGAATGGCTTGATTAATGCATATAAAAAAATGCGCTTGCAGCGCAGGCTTTAGCCTGAAAATTGAAATAGCCGGACGATGTAAATAGCCTGGCTGTTTTCGAGTAGCCACATTTCCCTTCCGAGGTAGAACCTTCCTATTTCCGACCGCAATATTGCTGTTTGACAGGGGAATGTTGCTACTTTTTACAGGAAGACTCCCCTGTAGTACCAGGAAAATTCCTATGCTGGATCGGAAAATTGCCACTCCGGATAGAAAATTTCCTATGCTGGATAGAAAAATTGCAATCCGCCATAGAAAAGTTGCGTGCTCACAGCGCAACGTTGCTATACAAAAGCACAAGGTCGAGTTGTAAAAGAGGAAAATACTTTGTCCGAACGGCTTCTTCCTGGCAGTCCCTGCAACGATCCTTAAACAAACGATGTTAATCTACAAACGAATGACAGTTTATGCCTGCGGAATATACGTCCAACCCAGACTTGAAGACGATTTTACCGGAAGAAGAATGGCGGGGAACCCCGTTGGATGTGGAAGGTAACTTTGTGAATCATGAATATCCTTTTATACCCAAATTCAGTGAATTGTGGAAATGGCAGCGCGAAACCAATCCGCAAAAAGCCGAGAAAAAACAAGATACCTGGCGCTTGCAAGCCTCGCGCGACCATGACTGGCTTACCAATGGCAAAGATTGTATCGTCTGGCTGGGGCATAGCACTTTCTTTTTTCGTTTGAATGGGGTCACGTTGCTGACCGATCCGGTGTTTGGAAGCCCTTCGGTGCTGATGAAGCGGTATGTCGATTTTCCCCTCGATCCAACATTGCTAAAAAACCTTGATTTTATATTGCTCTCGCATGATCATCGGGATCATCTGGATGAACCGAGTTTACAATTATTAGCCAAACAGAATCCGGACGCTCAATATCTGACGGGCTTGAAAATGAACGAGTTGTTGCAGAAAATAACCAGTAGCAAGCACATTCAAACGGCGGGTTGGTACCAACAGTATGCCTTGGGGGATACACCATTGGAAGTCTATTTTTTACCCGCCCGGCATTGGTCCCGACGGGGTTTGTGGGACATCAACCAACGGCTTTGGGGCGCTTTTGTGTTGAAAACCAATGATTTAACGATTTATTTCAGCGGTGATACCGGCTACGGCAGTCATTTGAAAGAAGTCGGAACCATATTTCCGAATATCGATTATTGCATCATTGGCATTGGCGCGTACAAACCGGAGTGGTTTATGAGTCCGGCGCATATTTCTCCTACGGATGCCGTGAAAGCATTCCACGAAATGCAGGCAAAACATTTGATCCCCATGCATTATGGCACGTTTGATCTGTCGGACGAACCCTTGTCAGAGCCGCCTGCTATTTTGCAACAACTGAAAGATGAAGGGAAAATTAAGGGTAATCTGTGCTTGCCGCAGCCCGGAGAAGCGATTTATTTATGATGAAGCACGCAAGCGTCTTGCGCTAATCCACCAGATGATCTTCCAAGGGTTTGCCTTTGCGAATTTCTTCCAACAATGCCTGACATTTATCGCAATGCCCAAGATGCGTAACGACCTGGCGATAAGCGTCGGGATCGTTCTTTTTCAGACGTCCGCTCCAGAAAGCGCGAATGGTGGCTTCATCTACACAGCGATAGGTGAGATAAATTTGCCTGCCAATGCGGAAAAAACCGAAAGCAGTAAACAGTAACAAGATGGTCAACATCATTTAAATGAATGTCTTTTTTCTTGCTTTTGCAAAACATTTAGTTAATTGTGTAAAATCATTTACATCATTATATACATGCGGTGCTACCCGAATCGAATTACCGCGAAAAGAGACATAAATATTATTTTCAGTAAATATCTGGCTCAATTCCCGGAAATCAAATGCATCCTCCTTCAAGCGGATACCAAACAAATGCCCGCAACGCTGTGCCTCCGCTTCAATTTGACAGCCCATTTCCCGTAAAATTTCCAGTGGTGCCTGACTCAGATTTTTCGTATAAGATTGAATATTGTCAACGCCCCAGGCAAGAATTTGTTCCAATGCAGCCTTTAACATTGGCAACAGGATAAAATTGCTCTGTTCGCCCACCGAATAACGCCCGGCACCCGGTTGATACAAAGCTTGATAATTCACCAAGCCGCGGAAATCTTCACTGTTCAAACGATTGATCCAATTCTCTTCAATCGGAACCCCGTTATCGAAATACGGTCCGTAATAGCCCACGCCAATCGAATAAGGTCCAAAAAGCCATTTGTAACCCGCACAAATCAAGGCATCTGGCTGTAATTCAGCAACATTTATTGGCAAGGCTCCAACAGATTGCGTACCATCGATGACGAGTAAAGCGCCCACTTCATTCGTTTTTTGGCGAATCGCCATCAGGTCAAACTTCGTGCCATCAGCCCAGTGCACATTGCCAATTGCCACCAGTTTAGTCTGATGATCAATCGCTTCCAAAATCGCTTCATTCCAGGCTGTGGTGCGTGATGCGCTGCTTGGTGCAGCAACAACGCGAATGGTTGCCTGGTTTTTTTCGGCTAATCTTTGCCAGAGGTACACATTGCTTGGAAATTGATCTTCCACCACAAGGATGTTTTCGCCGGGTTTCAGGGGTATATTATTTGCCACATTTGCCAAGCCGTAAGAAACCGAAGGGATGATCGAAATGCGTTCAGATTCAGGCGTTTGAATTAATTTCGCAAAAAGCGTTTTTACTGCTTTTACTTCGGTAAAAAAGTCAGTGGGTTGAATGGTAAACGGCAAGTTTTTTCGGGAAACGGCAGCGATCCCGACATCGGCTACGCTGCGCAACTGAGGCGACATATAAGCACAATTAAGATACGTAATATAATCCGGTAAGTCAAATAAATGCTTCTGATTGCTGAGCATGGGCAATATTTTTTTACAAATGTAATAAAAAACGAAAAGCAGATGATTGTGCTATCACCTGCTTCTCATTGTAGTTACAAACGAATGATCGTACTATTATTTACCGAAGAAATATACCGCAGACAAACGGACATTGTTGCCAAAGGTTCTGAATTGATCTGCTTTCAACATGTCAATTAAGCCGCGCTGATATTGCAAGCGAACGCCGATGTTCTCCGTAGGATACACCCCAAAACCAGCGGTAACGGCTACATCGAAGCGACGGAAAGCATCGATATTCACCTTGGAATTATCCACTGCTGGGTCGGTGTTAGTCATAAAATCGGCTTGTTTATTGGAAAGACTGCTGACGAAGGTGCGAATCGCCTCATTGCCATTGGTAAAACCAGCCACGGTTTGATACGCTTCAGCCCCCTTCAGGTCACGTGCACCAAGCAAATAAGATGCCTGAACGCCACCTTCCAATCCCCAGGATTTACGCGGCTTGAATTCCATCGTAAGTGGTAAACTCAGTTGTTGCGCATTTACCTGGATGTTAGGCTTAGGATCAATCACCACCGAAGAAGGCGAAAAACCTCGATCTGTTTCTTGTATCGCATTGACCTGTGAGTCGAAATAGCGCTGCTGCGCATTGAAATTCAGACCGGTACGTAAGTTCAATTTATCACTTTGAGTCGGTACTTCTACAATCGCTCCACCGGCATAACCGTCCAAAGCGGCACCTGCCGAAGCATAGGTGGCTAACTCCAAACCGATATTCAGTCCTTTGCTTTTAGCACTTTTTTCATCGGTCGTTGCTCCAAAGAATTCGACTTTTTTCTTCTCTTCGAGCTTCACCATTTCTTTTTCCAGCAGTGCGATTCTTTGAGCATTCAAAGTCTCAACGGACGAAGTGCCACTATTCAGAGAAGATTGGTTCACTTCTGATCCACTTTGCAGCCCGGAATTATTATTTAACTCCGGTACAACTTGAGTCGTATTTCCACCTGCCGGCGGAGTTTGGCTATCAGCAAGTTGTGTGAATAACGGTGCAGTACGTTGATTGTTAGTCGCAGTGGTGGCGAACAGCTTACGTTGGGTATTGGTAGTCACCGTAGGTTGCGAAAGCAGCTTACTTTGTTTGGGCGACTGTGGCTTCGATTGAACAGTTGCGAATTGTTCCGTCGCTTCCGCTTCCGGG
>JBKBWT010000201.1:0-11463 GCA_046314415.1 Saprospiraceae bacterium | reverse complement strand
TCCACACAATCAAAGAGGCGCTGATTTTCCGCCGCTTAGCCCGGAGGAGCAAGAAGGGGGCGCTCTTTATTATATCATATCAAAATTGGAAAAGGCAGGTTATGCCATTAGCTTTAATCTATATAATGCCGCGAACTTTGGTACGCCGCAAAAAAGAGAACGGGTGGTTATTATTTGTAGTCGCGATGGGCGAAAAGCACCTTACCTCATCCCTACGCACGCGGAACATGGCGAATTTGGTTTGCCGGAATGGCGAACATTTAAAGAGGCTGTAAAAAATTTAAAAAATATTCAGCATCATTATATAAAATTTCCTGAAAAACGCCTGAAATATTATAGACAGCTAAAAGCCGGGCAGAACTGGCGATCCCTTCCTTTGGAAACTCAACAAGAAGCCCTGGGTGCCTCCTTTTTTGCTGGTGGTGGAAAAACGGGCTTTTTGCGTAGGCTTGCCTGGGACGAACCCGCACCAACACTAGTGACACATCCGGCTATGCCCGCGACTGATTTGGCGCACCCTGCCGAAGATCGCCCTTTGAGTGTGGAAGAGTATAAGAAAATTCAGGAATTCCCAGATGAGTGGAAAATTGAAGGTAGTTTGCTGGAACAATATAAACAAATCGGTAATGCGGTTCCTTCCAGTCTGGGTAAAGCAATCGGAACGCTAATCTTAAAGCTTATCAAAGGCGAATCCATTCCACAAATACCTGATTTTAAATACTCTAGATATAGATTAACAGATGATGTTTCCTGGAAAAATGATTTTTTAAATAAAATTAAAAGAAAAGTATTACAATTAGAATTATACGAGACATCATAAATATAATATTTTGCCTCTTGTATTCATGCCAACTTCGGCGAAAATAGCAAGCAACGTATCATAAGTGCCAGCGCCGCCTAAGGTGTCCCAATAATCGCGACCAATTAATACACAGGGATCATTTCGCATATCAAAAATTTTGGATGGAACTGACCAATTGTAATTAATCTTTTCCGGTCCGCCAGGATTATAAAATAACCCGAAATAGGTATGATATTGCTCATTATGCGCTTTTAATAACAACAAATCTTTCTTCGCTCTTTCCGTTTGATCCAGGTTGGGTTTTACCGTTTTGATTGAAATAAAAGTTTCAATACCATCCTTTTCAAGCCACAAATCAGAAATTACTCGCCGCACTTCCGTATCCCCTTTATTGAATGCCGTTATCCGTTTTACTTCCTGCTCCCAATTGGGTCTTTTTTCGCCTGCTCTCAGCGCACTCAGTAATCGCTCAATTTCATCAATCGCGCCTTTGTAAAGATTGACATACGTTTGTTTCGATCTAATCACCTGATAACCAGCATCAATAGCAATAATGCTTGAAATTTCCTCCACCGGCCCCTGCCCAAAGGATGTCGAAAAAGACCGCTCGAATGCAGCCGCATTCACCAATTCTTTTGTCAAAAGCGCCTCGTGAAAGGGGCGAAAGGACTTATTTTCCTTGGTTCTTCTGATCGCTCCTTCTACACATTTATTGAGGATGTTAATGATTTTGTCACGTGTTTCTGGTTTCATGATATTCCCGGGATTTTATTGTAAGGATATACAAAGATAATTTTAAATATGAAAAACACCTCATTCTCAAAGGTTCATAAACAAATTATCCGCACTTTAATTATTTCATTTGCAAAAGTGAAACAAATATATTACTTTTACTTTTGCAAATCATATCATATTATGTATCGAATTCATTTGGGCGAATTTGAAGAGCTGATTTTACTGGTGGTGGCGGTGATGGACGGCAATGCGTATGGCGTGGCGGTGATGGAGGCGCTTGAAAATCAAGCTGGTAGATCAGTGAATATTAGCGCAGTGCACGCGGCGTTGCGGCGGCTGGAAGAAAAAGGCTTTGTCAAATCGGAATGGAGTGAAGCTACTGCCGAGCGGGGCGGCAGGCGTAAGCGCTTGTTCTCGATCACGAATGCGGGGCGGCAGGCACTGGAGCAATCGCGCGACGTGTATATCAAGTTATGGAGTCAGATTCCGGGATTTAATATTTCTTTTACATGAATCCTGAAAAATTACACCCGCCGAAATGGGCAGACCGATTTTTGGAATGGTATTGCCGATCGGAATTACTAGAAGAAATTCAGGGAGATACGCATGAGTTATTTTTTAAACGCTGTAAAAAACAAGGATTAAAAGCGGCGCGGCGGTATTTTATCTGGGATGTAATGCGCTCCTTCCGGCTTTCTACCATTAAACATTTTAATATCAAAATATCACCTGACATGCTAAAAAGTAATTTTAAAATTGCCTGGCGGAATCTATCCAAGCAAAAAATGTATTCTGCTATTAAAATCGGGGGCTTTGCACTGGGCATTGCCGCGTGTTTGCTCATCGCTTTATTTATTAAAGATGAGTTGAGTTATGATAAACATTATAAAAATGCCGATCGGATTTACCGGATTATTGGGGTGAATAAAGCAGGCGAATTCGCCGGTAAAGGC
The DNA here is from genome assembly GCA_046314415.1 of Saprospiraceae bacterium. Classification (GTDB taxonomy): domain Bacteria; phylum Bacteroidota; class Bacteroidia; order Chitinophagales; family Saprospiraceae; genus JADJNW01. The sequence continues at coordinate 8,973 of JBKBWT010000201.1, read as the reverse complement.
GTCGATTTCCCCGCTCCTTTTGCAAAAGCTTTACGAACATAACTGCCTGAAATTGAACTAATTGGACACATTAATACCAACACACTTTTCACCGGTGGCGGCAACGCGACGCGACGTCCAGATCAAACGCAAAATAATTATGAGGAAGGTTTCACCTTTGCAGACCAGGAAATGCTGGATATATTACAGATTTCGATGGTGCATGGTGACCGGGCGCACGCGCTGGATGAGCCAAATGAGGTGGTGATTTCCAAAAAAATAGCAGATAAATATTTTCCAAATGAAAATCCGGTGGGTAAAACGCTCATTTTCAATGACTTTGAAGCAAATCCGGCTAAAATTGGCGGTGTTATACCCGATTTTCCCAGTAATTCACACTTACAATTTGATTTTTTGATCTAGCTGAAGGATATAAAATTTTATGAGGGCGAGCAGGATAATTGGGGTGCGAGTAATCGCACTGGCTTCTTTTATGGCGGAGCAGCGGGCAAAGGAAATCGGCATTCGCAAGGTACTAGGCGCATCGACGAGTACTATTTTACGCTTGCTGACGCAGAATTTTATAAAATTAATCCTTATTGCGCTGATTATTGCAGTGCCATTAGCGCGGTATTTAATGCATAAGTGGCTGGAAGACTTCGCGTATCGCATCAATATTAGCTGGCATGTGTTTGCCCTGGCAGGATTTACCGTTGTATTAATTGCCTTATTAACAGTTAGTTATCAAGCTATTCGCACGGCAACGGGCAATCCGGTGGAAGCCTTGCGGGGGAGTGAATGAAATATGAAATATGAAATATGAAATTTAAAATTTGAAATGTGGAACAAGTAAAAATCAGTGTTTATGGCATAATCTATTATAAAAACAAACAGGGATGTTATTATTTTCATGTAATAACACCCCTGATTTTTACATACAACATGTAACCGTACAGCATCATTGTTTTTCCAACTCGCCAATCATCTTGCGGGCATTATCATTGGAAGGATTGATTTCCAATGACTTACGATAATGCTCAATAGCAGCCTGCTTTTGTCCGGCTTTCATCAAACCTTCGGCAAGGCTATCATAAGCATTGGCAGAGTTGGGATTCATCTTTACATTGTACTCAAAGACATTCACAGCGTGGTCCATTTTACCGGCGGCAAGAAAGGCATAGCCGAGGCTATTCACCGCCACTTCACCAAAGTACACGTCGGGATTACGCTCATTGCTCAGTTGCTGAAATTGCTGAAAAGCCGCATCAGCGCCCTGATTTTTTAGGGTGCTCAGCACCATGGTCGCAATAGAAGGTTTTGCGGGCAATACCCGGATTACCTCCATTTCCCATTCTACATGATCGCCGGTGAGTTGCATGCCAGGCGGCAACGCCCCGCCCATTACTTTCTTGAAGTCTTCGGCAGGAATGTAGAAAATGTAGCGTCCCCCTTCGGCGGTAGCTTCACAGGCAGCCTGAAACTTGTCAGATTTTTCCGGCAAAATCTGATAGCTCGGCGCGCCCAGCGGCAGCGTAGAGCCCAGGATTCTGCCATCTACATCACGGATTGTAAAGTGTGCCTCGATGGCGTTCTGGCGAGTGGTTTTGGTGCCACTTCCTGCCGCTACTACGGCATAATCCCAGCCGTTGGACAGTTTCATTTTACTTTGAGCACACAACACCAAGGGCAAAAGTAAGACTACGAGTGCAACAGATGTTCTCATACTTAAATTGGTTTTTGTATTCAATAAATAAAGATAAGTAAAATTTTTATATAAAAAAAATCAACGCATATGAACCAATAGAACGACTTGGGGATAGAGTCTAGTGTTCCAAAAATCAGCGTGCTGTCCAAAGTGCATGGGAAAGATGGATATGGCGCATTGTCTTCTGCCGTGTGCTGCCAAAGGGGTTATGGGCATATCAACGGCTGGTTGTATCAGGAATTATAGTGTTGCGAGTTTTTTAACATTGCGTGTTTCTACGGTAAAGATAAAATTTTTTAAGTATAAGAAAGCAGGAAAAAAGATTTTTATTTTTGGAAAAATAGCAAATATTTTTGCGAAATTTCGCTGCTATTGAGTCCATTGGGCAAGATTGCCAAGGAAATATTGTGAATATCTGAACTTTAAAATCATAGTTGCTTGAACGAGTTTGATTTTATTATCGTTGGAGCGGGTTCGGCAGGCTGCCTGTTGGCGAATCGCTTGTCGGCAAATCCGAAAAACAAGGTCCTGTTACTGGAAGCCGGTGGCAAAGATAAGCACCCAAACATCAGCATTCCTGCGGCTTTCAACAAATTATTCCAATCCAAATATGACTGGAATTACCATACGGTGCCGCAGCCACATATGGGCAATCGCCCGATGTATCAGCCCCGCGGCAAGGTTTTGGGCGGTAGCAGTAGTATCAATGCCATGATTTACATTCGCGGGCACCGGTCGGACTACGATGGCTGGGAAGCGCTTGGCAATCGTGGGTGGAATTACGACGCGGTACTCCCCTATTTTAAAAAATTTGAACAGAATTTACGCATTCAAGATGCTTATCATGGCAATGATGGCGAGTTGAAAATCAGTGATCCCTGCGAACCACATATTCTCACAAAGACGCTTTTCCAGGCTGCACAACAGGCTGGTTATCAATTAAATGACGATTTCAACGGCGCTGTGCAGGATGGTTTCGGCTTTTACCAGTTAACCCAATGTGACGGAAAGCGTTGCAGTGCAGCAAATGCTTTTTTGGAAACAGCCCGCCATCGTCCAAATCTGGCAGTGGTGACGAATGCGTTGGTACAAAAAATTTTGATCGAAAATAGCACAGCGAAAGGCGTGAGCTATGAACATGGGGGGAAGTTGGTAACTGCTTCAGCGGGTAACGCGGTGATTCTTACTGCCGGTGCTTTCAATAGCCCGCATTTATTGATGCTTTCAGGGCTTGGAGATGAATCGACCTTGCGTTCCTTTGGCATTGAGGTCAAAAAACACCTGCCGGGCGTCGGTAAAAATTTACAAGATCACCTGCTTGGCGGCGTTTTATATCATTGCAAGCAAAATATTACGCTGGATGCAGCCGAACGGCTACCGAATGTATTTGGCAATTTGTGGAAATACCTGGTTTATAAAAAAGGTCCGTTCACCAGCAACGTAGCCGAAGGCGGCGGTTTTGTGCGTACGCTGCCCGATTTGGCTGCACCCGATATGCAATTTCATTTCGCCCCGGCTTATTATGTACAGCATGGTTTTAAAAATCCCAAGACTGGCAATGGTTTCGGCATAGGTGCCACGTTGATTACGCCATATAGTCAGGGTGAGGTTCGCCTGGCTTCCGCTAATCCGCACGATCTGCCGCTTATTGATCCAAACTATTTCAGCGATGAGCGAGATATTCAGACGATGTTACGCGGCAGTCAGATTGCTGCTACCATTTTGCAACAACCGGCATTTGATGCTTACCGGGGCAATATTTTTATTCCAGACCGTGAGGATATCCCTGAAAATGAAATGATTGAGTATTTACGCGAGTATTCAGAAACCCTCTACCATCCGGTAGGCACTTGTAAAATGGGCAATGATGCAATGGCAGTAGTGGATGAGCAATTGCAGGTACATGGTATTGAGCGGCTACGCGTGGCTGATGCTTCCATCATGCCAATGATTGTACGCGGCAACACCAATGCGCCTGCGATGATGATTGCGGAAAAAGCAGCGTCATTTTTGCTCGAACAGCAATAGCCGTTACGATCCTTGAGCGGAACTAAGTATTTCTGTAATTGTTTTACGTTCATAGTTTTTGTGTTTCATACTAATTTTTACAAAATGACAGCAACTATCACGCCACCCATTGTTGATAAAACCAATATTCAGCGCATTTTTAAGCTACAACAAGCCAATCAATTCAATATTGCCAAAACAAGTGCCTGCGAACGCATCGCCAAATTGCGCAAGCTGGAAAAAGCTTTGATTCAGCATAGACAAGCCATTCGGGATGCCGTGTATGCCGATTTTCGCAAGCCGGCTACGGAAGTGGATATTGCGGAGATTTATGCCGTTGTGAGTGAAATTCGGCACGCGATCAAAAATCTGCGTCGCTGGATGTCCCCGCAGCGCGTACCCGTGCCAATTATGCTCATTGGAGCTAGTTCGCATATTATTTATGAACCCAAGGGTGTGGTATTGGTCATTGCTCCCTGGAATTTTCCCCTGCTACTCACACTAGGTCCCGTTGCGTCTGCCATTGCTGCCGGCAACTGTGTGACAATCAAGCCCTCAGAACTGACGCCGCATACTTCTGCTTTAATGGGGAAGCTGATTCGGGAAATTTTTCCGGAAAATGAAGTTGCTATTTTTGAAGGCGATGCCGAAGTAGCAAAAACCTTATTAGATCTGCCTTTTAATCATATTTTTTATACCGGTTCACCGGCAATTGGTAAAGTCATAATGGCGGCAGCGGCTAAAAATCTGGCATCGGTAACGCTGGAATTGGGTGGAAAATCACCGACTATTATTGACGAAACTGCAAATTTAGATTTGGCGGTTGGTCGCATTGCCTGGTCAAAATTTACCAATGGTGGGCAAGCCTGCGTTGCGCCTGATTATGTGCTGGTACATGAGCGAGTAAAAGATGCGTTTGTAGAAAAAATGCAAAAGCGACTGCAACAGTTTTTTTCCGACAACGCCCAGCAATCCGACAGTTATACTCGTATTGTCAATTCACGTCACTTCGAAAGAATCAAAGATTATGTGGACGAAGCGGTTGCCAGAGGTGCGAAAGTGGTAGCGGGTGCCCAAGTGGCAGCGCAAGAAAATTACCTAGCCCCAACCCTACTCACCGATGTACCGCTCGATACCAAGGTAATGGAAGAGGAAATCTTTGGTCCGGTGCTGCCGATTCTCAGTTTTAAAAACCTGGATGAAGCCCTGCAATTGATCAACAGTAAAGAGCGTCCGCTGGCACTTTACATGTATAGTAAAAATCAGCAACATATTCAAACGATTATTCAAAATACGCGTTCTGGCGGCGTAGCCATCAATCACAGTGAAGTGCATTTTTTCAATTATGATCTGCCTTTCGGTGGAGTGAACAACAGTGGTATCGGCAAAGCGCACGGCTGGTTTGGGTTTGAAGCATTTTCCAATGCACGCGGGGTATTTCGGCAGAATTTCTGGGGCGGTACGGAATTAATCATGCCCCCTTATAATGGTTTTAAACAAAAAATTGTAGATTTATTAATAAAATGGTTTTAATACATAATATAGACCATAAAATTCAAGTATTTTATTACATTTAACGTCTAAAATATTATAGTCCAATTTTAATGTCACCAGTAATCATCATTGGCGCGGGTCCGGCGGGACTAGCGATTGCCGGCAGGCTTCGCAAGCTCGCTATTCCATTTGAAATCCTGGAAAAAACGGAACACATTGCCAGCGCTTGGCACGAGCATTATGACCGGCTGCATTTGCATACCGTAAAAGAATTGTCGCACCTGCCGCATTTACCTTTTCCTGATGATTATCCACGCTATGTGCCCCGGCAAAAACTGGTAGATTATTATAAAATGTATGCGAAACACTTTGATATTCAGCCCCATTTTGGCGAAGAAGTGCTTTCGATCAAAAAGTCGAATGGACATTGGCGGGTGAAAACAGTAAACGGCAAAAAATGGGATGCCGAGCATGTGGTCATTGCCACGGGGGTGAATCGTTCGGTCAATCGTCCGATCTTTCAAGGCGAGGAAAAATTTCAAGGACGCATCATACACAGCCGTTTGTACAAAAATGCCGATCCCTTTGAAAATCAAAAGGTACTAGTAGTAGGCATGGGCAATACCGGTGCCGAAATTGCGCTCGATTTGAGTGAAAATGACGTTGAAACCTATCTCTCCGTGCGCAGCGCCGTCAACATTGTACCACGCGATACTTTCGCCGGACCTACGCAATTGACCGCCCTACGTCTGGCAAAACTTCCGCCCTGGTTAGGTGACCGCATTGGTACGCTGCTGCGAACGCTCATGGTCGGCGACCTTACAAAATATGGCATTTCAACCCCTGCACTTCCACCGGCGGCTCAATTGCGTACCACAGGCAAAACGCCAGTAATTGACATTGGCACGATTGCCCAGATCAAAGCCGGTAAAATAAAAGTACTGCCGGGCATCAGTCATTTTACAAAAACCGAAGTTGCTTTCACCAATGGTGAAAAACATTCCTTTGATACGGTTATTCTCGCCACAGGCTATCAAGCTAAATTACAGGATTTTCTGGAGGACACGGAAGGTTTACTCGACGAACACGGCTTACCTAATCAATTGATTGGTAATCAAAAGTTTAAAGGTTTATACTTTTTAGGATTTGACAATTATGTAGCCGGTGGTATTCTTGGAGTGATTTATCGGGATTCGGAAAAGGTTGCCAAAGCCATTGCAGCGGAAAATACATTTTTAGCCTCAAAATAAGTAGAAGAAGTCGGAACTCAATTAAGTTGGCTTCCGACTTCCTGCGATTAATCTAACCTTCTCCTATTCTACCGGTTCGAGCAAAGCCGCTTTTACATAGCCTGGTCGGCCCAAATAGCGCACCCGCCACCACAAATCGTTCGTCTTTTCTATCACCAACACCTTTGCTCCTGCCGGAAAGCGAAGAATGGTGCGGGTTTCGTGCGAAGGACCTTCCCGGAAACTGGTCGCTTCGGGTAAGCTATAAGTTTCGTCCGGCTTTTTGATAACAACCGGGTTAGCTTGTACCGACACCTGAGGGGCCGGATTTGTTTCTACCCGAACTGGTGGCTTGGGCTTTTCAATCGGTGGTGCCACCGCTAATGTAACTTGCTTAGTTAATGTATTTGCATCCTCCATTTCTACTGGTGTAACCCGGATAGACTGCTCCGTGTAGCCTGGTTTTTTCACTACGATGCGATACGTTTCACTGCGTTGTAGCGAAAGCTGAATTTGTCCGTTTAGGAAGCTCTTAAATAAAACCGTTTCTTCATTACCATCAGGCATGGTACGATATACATCTACAGCAAGTCCACGCAAAGTGTCCCCTGAATTGATGGCATTTGCACTACCCAATAACGTTACATAAGGCTTTCGTTCCTCTGCCACCGGTGTTGGCGTGGGCGTACTTGGTTCTGCTTCTACACGCGCCGGTTTAGTTGCCTTCGCAGGTTTCTCTTCTTTTGGCGGTTTTGCTTTTTCCGTTTTTTGTACTTTCGGTTTTTCCGATTCAATATCAGCATTGGCAATAGACTCGACGCTAAGCTCCTCATTATCAACATCTTCACCCTTCCACATTGCTGATCGCTGATCGCGCGTAACCCGACCAAAACCAAGATTTAATCCGGCATTAAACTGCACGCTGCGCGCATCGGCAATATTAAAAAGCGGTAAGAAATTATCAGATGCCATATATAATTGCAGCGGACCAAGATTGAGCGCTAAACCTGCACCAACACTGCTACCGGTGCGATCATAATTGGAATAATTCACCACTGCCTGAAGCCAGCGATTCACCCGATGTTGGAACGCCACCGAAAATGCCATGTTGGTCTGGCGATTATAAAATCTTGGATTTACCAATAGTCCAATAGAAGTATTCGGACGGAAGTAATAATTGCCACCAAAATATGCCATAATGGGCAAGCGGGTCTTGTAAGTAAAAAATCCGGTTTGCCCGGGCGCTTGCAGCGAATCAATAAAATCACCGATGGTTTCTTCAAATTCATCAATATTATCATCGGACAATTCAATGCTATCGGCTACAAAAGCGTTGGAGGTAATATCATTTTTCCAACGAATGGAGCCTACATTTATCACGCTGCCAAATACCTCAATCTGATCGTTTACTTGATAATTTACACCCAAATCAAAGGCAAAACCACGATTGCCGGTGCCACTTAAATAAGCGCCCGGATCTTGTTCTAAAGTCTGTAAACCAGAGGATAACACATCCAATCTACCCTGAATATTAAAGAATTCGCTGTCGCTATCATTGTCCACCCGCAAGCCCTGATTAATGGTGGTCACATTGGCTAAACCCGACAAGTATTTCAGGCGCGCGCCCGCCGACAGATAAGGGTTAATCTGTCGGGTATAACCCAGACTGTAAGAACGAAAATGCGTACCGTTGAGTCCCAAGGCATCGAGCACATAAGAATTGGTGTTTTGCTCCTCCCCATCTTCGTTCTGGGCATCGTCAATCAAATCGAACAAAGCCCGGGGATAACTCGCTTCAAATTGCAGGAAATCACTGACCTGGAAGCTGAAGAAATTTTGTTGTACGCGAAAACCAAAGTCAATCCAACCCACACTAAAATCAGTGAGCAGCTTGTTATTTTCGCCCAGCAGGTTGCGCAATTCGCTGAAATCATTGTACAAAAATCCTTCCTCCTCATCCCCGCTGATACCCAGATCGCCAAAGGTTAAGCCATTGTTGGTATAACCGGCATTTAAATTTCCGAGCAGGGGAATTCCCACATAGACGTTGGACAAGGGCATGCGCGCGGGATTGAGCAGTGAGGACTGCGGTACGGCATTCAGATGATGCAAGGTCAGATTGCGCTGCGCGGCAAGCGGCAACATTCCCAGCAATAAAATGTTGGTAGTCAATACCCAACTGATAAGCAGCGCTCGAGCACGAGCGTACACTGTATTCCACATAGTGGGGTTCAGTTTTAGTGAAAAAATGAGGTTTAATCGCTTTGTCCAAACACAAACTCACAAAGCCAGAGTTGGAAAAGGAATTTAGCCCAGGGAAGATTTTTGGAAGAGATTGCGCTCTTGTGTGCTCATTAAGATAAACCAAAGTTATAATAAGCGTCAAAAACCGCCAACATTTATAACAAATAATTTTTTTTCTAACAAGTAAATTATCCTTTAACTGATATTACGCAGCGCATAAATTTTGAAAATTGAGTTCATTGACAGTATGACCTTTAAGCTGAGCAAGTTTGTCCCAGGCAGCTTGGAGAGCAGCGAGGTAAATACGGTGTTTCA
>JBKBWT010000200.1:0-11525 GCA_046314415.1 Saprospiraceae bacterium | reverse complement strand
ATCTGTTGCGGTTGTAGCCACCGCCACCACCGTAACCACCGCGATCACCACGGTCGCCACCGCCGTAGCCACCACCACCGCCTCTGCGATCACCGCCGCCGCCGTAGCCACCGCCACCGCCTCTGCGATCACCACCAAAACCACCACCGCCTCTGCGGTCGCCGCCACCGCCACGATTTTCGCGCGGTTCAGCTTTTTTTACTACGATTGTGTTGCCGTCCAGTTCGCTGTTGTCGAGCGCTTCAATAGCATTCAGTGCTTCGTTGTCGTCTGCCATTTCCACAAAGCCAAAGCCTTTGGATTTACCCGTAAAATGATCTGTGATGACCTTTGCAGAATCCACTGTGCCGTAAGCTTCAAAAGCTTCGCGCAAATCCTCGCTCTGCGTGCTGAAATTCAATTTTGCAACAAAAATGTTCATTACACAAAAATTAAAAAGTTAAAAAATTATTCTTATTGGGATTTGATAAGCGTAGCGAAGAATTCTTAAAACTTGAGGAGAAGCTTAAAATAGACCTGCTAAACTTATTAAAAAATAGTCCGATTTAGCTATTAGAATATTGGATAAGTGGTTGATAAACAGCTTTCTATAATCAAACAAGTGCTTGCCTATAATCTAATAAAAAATCATGCAGCAAAAATAAATAAAAAATTGGAGTTTTGCAAGCTCGCCAATCGCATACCGCCTGGGGCATTAAGAAAAATTCGCATTCTACTTTCACAAACTCAATTTTTTGCGAAATTTGCGCCTTCAAAGTGATTTTCAATTTGACGTTCTCCATTTGAATTTACAAAACTGTGGTAAACCAGCCAACGTCAGATTTCAAACGAGCAATAATAAATAAAAATATGAGCCAGCAAGCCGACTTGTTTAAAAAACTAACCGCCCACGCGAAGGAATATGGTTTTATTTTCCAATCGAGTGAGATTTATGATGGATTAAGCGCGGTGTATGATTATGGTCCCTATGGCGCAGCGCTAAAGAATAATATCAAAGAATATTGGTGGCGCTCGATGGTGCAAATGCACGAAAACATTGTCGGCATTGACGCGGCGATTTTTATGCACCCCAAAACCTGGAAAGCCTCGGGGCACGTGGATGCCTTCAATGATCCGTTGATTGATAATAAAGATACTAAAAAACGCTACCGCGCCGATCAATTGATCGAAGGGTACCTCGACAAAGTAGAAGACAAAGCCAATAAAGAAGTAGAAAAAGCCCGCAAGCGCTTTGGTGATTCTTTTGACGAAGCGATGTTTCGCCAGACCAATGAGCGCGTGGTGAAGTACATGGCTGAATATGAGGAAGTTAGCAAGCGATTGGCGACTGCCATGAGTGCGAATGACATGGATGGCTTGAAAAATCTGATTGACGAACTGGAAATCGGTGACCCTGAAGGTGGCTCGCGCAATTGGACGGAGGTGCGGCAGTTCAACCTCATGTTTTCTACGCAATTAGGCAACATCGCCGGCGAGGAAGGCAAATTATATTTGCGCCCGGAGACCGCCCAGGGCATTTTTGTCAACTTTTTGAATGTGCAGAAGAGCACGCGGCAGAAGATTCCGTTTGGTATTGCGCAGATCGGCAAAGCCTTTAGAAATGAGATCGTTGCGCGGCAGTTTATTTTCCGCATGCGCGAATTCGAGCAGATGGAAATGCAGTTTTTTATTAAGCCGGGCACCGAGATGGATTGGTATCATTATTGGAAGGAAACCCGCATGAAATGGCATTTGGCGATTGGCACTCCTGCTGAAAAATTACGTTTTAAGGATCATGATAACCTGGCTCATTATGCCAATGCTGCTGTGGATATTCAGTTTGAGTTTCCGTTTGGATTCAAAGAGTTGGAAGGCATTCACAGCCGTACGGATTTCGACTTGAGCAGCCATCAGCAATTATCAGGTAAAAAAATGCAATATTTTGATCCTGAATTGAATGAGAGCTATGTACCCTTTGTGGTGGAAACTTCAATCGGTTGTGACCGGATGTTTTTGGCAATGTTGAGTAATAATTTGATTGAAGAAACCGTGCCCGATGCACAAGGCGAAGACTCTACGAGAACCGTTTTGAAATTGCATCCAGCTCTCGCACCGGTAAAATGTGCTGTGCTACCCTTATTAAAAAATAAAGAAGAACTCACGAGCAAAGCCCGCGAGATTGTCGATCAACTGAAATTCTCTTTCATTTGTCAATACGACGAAAAAGACGCCATCGGTCGCCGCTATCGCCGCCAGGATGCCATTGGTACGCCTTATTGTGTGACGGTTGATTTTCAAACACTGGAAGACAATACCGTCACTATCCGTGAGCGTGACTCGATGCAGCAGGAGCGGGTGCCAATTGAGGAAGTGGAAGCAATTGTAAGTAAAAGGGTGGATATGAAGAATTTACTGCTGAAGGTTACGAAATAGGAGGGATAGCCACTTATATATGGTTGCTTTATAACCTTCCAATGATTATACAAAAGCCGGGGCTGCTTGCTTGCAACCCCGGCTTTTACTGTTACATGGGAATAAATCCTTTACTTCACCAAGCGGGCGATGTAGGGCGATACGCGGTCAACCACTACTGCGGCTAAAAAGCTCACACTTAAACCTACCGGAATACCTACTACTACACTGTTGAGCAGCACACCAAGGCTTAGACCTAATACGACACCGGCTACAGCCCACATCAGCAACAGAGATTCTGACTTTTTCATATTATTTAATCCTTTTTTTTGTTTTTGCAGCAATTCAGGTAAGGAATTTACCAAAGCTGCGAGTGATTCAAAATTTAATTCTAAAAATTATTGTTGGTTTTGGTTGTTAATTCCAAATTATATAACAAAGATACGGGTAAAAAAGTTGCAATTCCAAATTTTTATCAAAATGATTGTTCTAACAACCCATTTAGACGAGAAAAGTTTTAAAAAGTCACCAAATTTTATTTCTAAAGAAGAATTTTGTTGTGGGCTTTTCTATTATGGAAAAAAAGTGTACATTTGCGTTCCAATTCAAGAAAAGTGATTATTAAAATGAAAAAAGATATTCATCCGCAGAATTATAGAATGGTGGTATTCAAGGATTTCTCCAGCAATGAGGCTTTCCTGACGCGTTCTTGCACGCCTACCAAGGATACGATTGTATGGGAAGATGGCAAGGAATATCCCTTAGTTAAGCTGGAAATTTCCAATACGTCGCATCCATTCTTTACCGGTAAAATGAAATTTGTTGATACCGCCGGTCGTATCGACAAGTTCAATAAGAAATTTGCGAAGTTTTCAAAAAATTCGTAATTTTAAGCTGCGAAACAGCGAGAAAAGTCCCTGTCATACAATTGATAGGGACTTTTTTTGTTAAGCCGAATGTACGAGTCATGTTTGATTTCCCAAAATCCTAACCCCGCTAAAACGCTACATTTGCTATGGCAAATATTATTTTGTTTGACAATGAAACCCGGGAGCAGTTGCTTCCTTTTACCTTTACGCGTCCGGTCTGCGAATTGCGTATTGGTATTCTCACCATCCGCGAGAAATGGGAACGGTGGCTGAATGCCCCCGCCTTTTATATTACCCAAGATTATCTGGCAGAGAAATATCGGATTGAGTATGAGGAGGAGAATTACCTCATCAATGGTTCGGTATTGCCCTCTGAGCAGTTGTGTCGGCTCATCCGCCAGATGGATATTGGCGATGCTTTTCTTGCACCCAATAGTGATGAGCTGATTGTGGCTAAGCTAGACGGCGAACAGATGGATCAACTCATCCATGATGATGACTTTGGCGACCTCAAGGCTTATGACCTGGAGAACACATCGTATCTGAAAATTAATCACCTGTGGGATTTATATCAATTGAACGCTGAGGCATTGCGTGCTGATTTTCAATTACTTACCAAAGGTAGAGTGTCTCAGCCCCTCAGTCCTACGAATCGTTGCCTGGGAGAAGAAAATATTTTTCTGGAAGAAGGTGCAAAAGTAGAATTTGCCACCCTTAATGCGACTACCGGACCTATCTATATTGGCAAAGACGCAGAAGTGATGGAAGGATGTCTGATTCGGGGCGGATTGGCACTTTGTGAAGGCGCAATTTTAAAAATGGGCGCTAAGGTTTATGGCGCTTCAACCTTCGGTCCTTACTGTAAAGTAGGCGGCGAAGTGAACAATTCGATCCTCTTTGGCTATTCTAATAAAGGACATGAAGGTTTTCTCGGCAATTCGGTGGTGGGTGAGTGGTGCAATATTGGCGCCGATTCCAACACGTCCAATATGAAAAACAACTATGAAGAAGTAAAACTCTGGAATTATCCAGCCGGCAGATTCGTGCCTACCGGGCAGCAATTTTGTGGGTTGTTCATGGGCGATCATTCTAAATGTGGTATTAATACAATGTTTAATACGGGAACGGTTGTAGGGGTTTCCGCCAATGTTTTTGGGGATGGTTTTCCACGAAATTTTATTCCGTCCTTTGCGTGGGGTGGGGCAAGTGGTTTTCAGACCTTTCGTATCGAAAAAGCTTACGAAACCGTAGAGCGTGTAATGTCAAGACGCGACCGGACATTCGATATAGAAGACCGCCTCATTCTGCTGCGGGTATATGAAGATTCGCAAAAATGGCGCGTATGGGAGAAATAAAGGCAAGTGTTTTTTCCCATAACACAAGCAAACTATCACGCCAAAACACCCTAACACCAGAACACTGCAATACATGCGCGAACCTACTTGGAAAATCTGGTTGAGCCATTTGGCAGAAATACATCTTGAAAGTGCGTCGAGTGCGTACAATCCGCATTTATACGTGAGCTTGCGTCGAGGGCGTTATCAATTAAGCACGGCGAAAGCCATTTATTCTTATGCTGATTTGTACGATAATTTTGTGACGGCTTTTCAACGCATTGATTTAGACAAAATTCCTGGTAAAGAAGTATTACTGCTGGGTTTTGGCTTGGGCAGCATTCCGGTTATTCTGGAGAAGACCATGCAACGGGAATTTTATTATACCGCAGTAGAAGTGGATGAAGTGGTGATTGATTTGGCGTCTCGCTATACGTTGCCCGACTTACATTCGCCCATTGAATTGATCTGCGCAGACGCTTACGCTTTTGTGATGCAGAGCGAGGCGCAGTATGATCTGATCTGCATGGATGTTTTTACCGATGATACCGTGCCTTCGCCTTTTGAAGAACCGGATTTCATTGCGCAGTTGCAGCAATTGCTTTCGCCCGGCGGAATTTTGTTGTACAATCGAATGACGGCTTTTGCTAAAAACCGGGAGCAAACGAGCACCTTTTTTAAAAATGTCTTTTTGCCGGTTTTCCCCGAGGGTACTTACCTGGAAGTACGGGGGAATTGGATTTTACTTTCGGCTAAACAAATTCTGAAAAATTGATCATTAACGGTTTAAATATTTGAATAATTTTTGTTTTGAATAATTTTTAACATCTTTATAAATTTTGGTATTTTACCAGTGACTTTTTAAAAATCTTGCGTCTAAAAATCATCATTATAAAACCTAAAAAGCTTTATTCTTATGTCAGCAAAACAAAGATACCAACCAGTTCTTGACCTAGCCAGCAGATTGAATATGCAAGAAACCCGCGTCGAGGAGCAAGACGGCAAACTGCGCGTTTGGGGTACCGTAGAAACACAGTATGAAAAAGATCAGCTTTGGGACGAAATTAAGAGAGTTGGCGGCGAACAGCCGGTTGACCTGGTAGCCGACATCCGCGTGTCCAACAACAGCTATTACACCAAGCACACGGTACAATCTGGCGAAAGCCTTTCTAAAATTGCCGGTAAATACTACGGTAATGTAATGGAGTACAACAAAATTTTTGAAGCCAATCGCGGTATCTTGAGTGACCCGGATAAAATTCAACCGGGACAGGAATTGGTGATTCCGAATCCGTAAGCACAATTGTTGCGAAATGTGACTGAAGGAGGTTTCGTCGCCAGTTGGCGAAACCTCTTTGCCGTTTGATTATGAATCACTCAACACTTCGTGCAAAATTTGGTGTGAATGGATATCGGGCATAAAATCCATGTGCAATTTATAATAATCTAAAAGGTTTTGTAATAAGCTTCTACGTTGTATAGCAGTGATTTTGACCTCGTGGCAATGTGCTAAATCTGTATGTAAGAGGTGATCTAAAATCTGACTTAGTTGCTCATCAAGATAATGCCGATGAGTTGGAATATTGCTGACAAAGGTGCCTTCCTGCAAATCAAACAAAGGCGTGGTCTCGTCGTATTCACCTGCCGGTAAAAAACCTAAAAATGCCGTCAACTCTACAATGAAATACATATGGGTATTGACAATAGGCTGATTGGTAGTGTCCAAATATTGAAAAGTGTTGAATATAAAATCGAACAACGGCTTGTTTTCTTCTGATTCCCGAATGGTTTTCCGAATAACTTCTGCTATAAATAAGGCAATTGCACTTTTTTTAATATCAAAAGGAATAGATTGATACACATGTGCTGGTCGAATTTCCTTCACGTGATTGAGTTCCCGATCTTCTCGGTTGTAAACTACCATCTCCAGCAGCGACATTACCTGCAATAACGATGCGTGTATCCGCGCCTTTTTGCTACGTACGCCATTAATAGTGTATTTACGCAAACCCCGCTCCTCTGTATATATTTCGGCAATGACGCTGGTCTCGCCATATTTAATCGTTTTTAATAAGATGCCGCGCGTTTTAATCAGCATTTTCCACGATTTTGGTCGGATATAAAGATACAACAATCGAAAGGAATATGTTTTTAGTAACTTTTATGCGCAAATTGTAGTCTATAAGGTATAAATGCTCAAGTGCATTAACATAATTTAAAAAATTTTTCTTTCAACCTTTTCATTTTTTGTGCATCCTTTAAAATAGAATTCGGTCTTTGCCATAAAGGTCAGAAAGAAAATTGGAAATCGGAAGTGTAAGCAAATTGTGAAAATAATTAACACAAAAATTACTGTAAAGCTTACACTAAGATCAACCAAATTATGTTTTATTTGCGACGATTTTATTTAACCCGACTGTATAAAAATTTTGACCCATGAGACGCCAAATCAAATTAACGGTTGCAAATTTAATTTTAGTAGTTGCTCTGCTGAGCTTCTCTACCCTTCGTGCCGAGCAACTTTCACACAGTGATCTGACCACTACGAGCTCGACAGACACGCCAACTGGCAAGGACTCTGCCAAAACTGCCAAAGCGGCTAAAGCAGAAGCTACACTGGTGGGCAGATGGGAAAATCCTTACTTTGTATTAGAATCCGGCACCAACGGACAGGATTCCAATGGTCGCTCCCTGAAGTATCACTTCCGCGAAGATGGCACTTATACGAGAATATTGGGCGGCGCTGAAACGCAAATTGAAGAAGCTGGAAACTGGGAAATTTCTACCGATGGTACACAGTTGCTGATGCGCAGCCGCAGTGTGTGTGACGGTAAAATGGTGGTTACTACTGCCAATATCAAGCACTTGTCAATGGACGAACTGGTCTTGGAACAGACCATGTGCGTGGCTGGGGTAATGGTTGCCTCCAATCCACAGGAGTTTTACTTCAATAAGTTTTAATTACGCTCATTTATAGTTGTTGATAGTCAATTGTTTATAATTAGCTATCAACAACTATAAATTCAATCTTCTTCCCAATTCCAGTTGGAATCCTGCTTATAATACTGTTTAGTAAAAGCCCTTTGTTTTTGCCGCTCGAGTACGAGTCGTGCTATACCCACATTGGCAGGCTCCGGTGCAAGCGGGGACAACGCCGCGCTCACTTTATTCTCATCAATGTCCAGACGATACATCAGACTCAGCAAGACCTCGAGTTTGTAGTCAATCATGTAAGCTACCTGCTCAGCCAGAAGCCTCAATAAATCTGCTTCGCTGAGTACTTGGTCGGGAGACTCTAATTCAAAATCCCGGGCTATGAGCGCCTGCATCATCTCCATGTGATCTGCCATTCCATTAATTTTCTACAAGTTACAAATTTTATTTGGCAAAATTAGGCAAACTTTTTACTTTGGAACGCATATAAAAAGACCAAAGTATTTTGCTCAATATTATTCCAACACGTATGTTAAACCGAGAATCTGCTCTAACCCTGCTCCGAGAAATGACCGAAACCCCTTCGCTCCTGCGCCATGCCCGCAGTGTATCCATTGTAATGGAGGCTTTGGCAGCGCATTTTGGTGAAGACCGCGAAAAATTTGCCATCACTGGATTGTTGCACGATGCGGATTATGAAAAATATCCTGATCAGCATCCGAATGTTATTGTCGAAAGACTAGAACAAATGCGTGAATTTGATATTGCACATGCGATTAAAGGGCATTACACCAAATGGAATGTAAAGCGTGAATCGCTGTTGGACAAATGTATTGTAGCAGCGGATGAATTAACGGGTTTTATCATTGCTGCCAGTTTAATCCGACCTACTAAAATCGAGGGGATGACCGCTGACTCCGTTATTAAAAAATTGAAAACCAAGGGCTTTGCTGCGACCGTTGACCGGGAAGAGGTACAGCGTGGTGCCGAGTTGTTAGGCTGGGATCTGAAGCAATTAATTGAATTTATTATTCCGGTACTCTACACCCACCGGGAAGAGCTGGAATTATAATATAATAATATTTTAATATTTATAATCTATTAAGGTTTAATCGGATACAAGCCCGTCGCTTCTCCTACACACCGCACTGCCTGGCGGATGGCTTCTTGCTGCTCTGGTAATACTTCCAGGGTCTTTTTATAGCCTTTATACTCGATGCGAATCTGTTCAACTTTATAAGTCGAAAGTGCATAAAACAGATCAAGCGGCACCACGCATGTATGCTGGTATATACGCATATTGACACTTTTATCAAATTCGCCTTTATCAGGCACATTGAGTAACCCCACCACTCGCTGATCTGAGAGCAGCAATAAAACATTATACCCTGATTCGATAGAATAATAGGTATGTTCAGCCATCGCTAAGGTGAGAAAGAAACAATTAATCGTGTCATTTTCGGTATAACTAAACATCGCCTTGCCCTGCTCAATCATTTTGTTACTGCCATTATCCAGCAGAAACTGACTTGGTATCTGATAACCAATATTAACAGGCTTCGCCGCGATCAGACGGGTGCTGTCAAATCTATCTATTTCATCTACTATAATCTGGCATTTTGCCTTGTCTTGTGCAAAAAGAGGGAGGTAAAAAATAAGAAGCAAAACACTAAACAACCAAAGTCTTCTCATAATCCTGTTTCCATTATTTTATGTGGTATAGAAAATTTAAACTTACCATTCGTTCATACTCACAAAAATAAACAGGATTTGTAGGATTTTATTGGATGCAGGTCATTTAGATTTTTATACCCTGCATAAAATAAAAAGACTCGTCGGTAATTCCGACGAGTCTAAACATACCTATGAACAGAATTTTTTACGGATAGAAACGCTTGATTGAGAATTCGTAGCTGTCACGATTATCGTTCGGCGTTACCGTAATTTTGGTTACTTTAATTACGTAGTAGTTGTTTTCACGCTTCACCAGGAATACCTCGCCGACTTTTACCACCTCACTTACTTTTTCAGTACCGCCTCTTGGATCAGCCGCAGTGAAGGCTTTACCAGAATCATACGCTGCTTTAGCCTGCTCGTAAGTGGTTACACCAGCATAGTTAAAGTTTTCTGGTAAACCTGAGCCCGGATAGCGGATGGATGCTTTGTTGTCTTCCACCGCAGAAATACGCTGCCGCCAGTTTTTATCCAAAGCTAAATCGGTATTGATCCCTTCATCATTAATTTCGGCGCGGTAGTAAGAGGTATCGCGGGTTGGGCTTTTGCCTTCTACACTTTCTCCAGTGTCTAAATCCAGACCGCCCTGTTTAGCCGGACCATCCTGGTTGAGCAGCAGCTTACCAGTTAGTTCCACTACTTTCGTCGTAATGTCAATCGTCACCTGATCGGTCAGGTTATCATCATCCGTCACTTCAAAAGTATAGCGCTTAGTAGATTCGCCGCTGTGCGCAGTGATAGTCAATTCATACACCGAACCGCCTTTGGAAGTACCGAGCACCAGTAAAGGATTATTGGAGGTAATAGCGGTACCATTTTCCCTTACGGTAAAGCGATTCGTTGCCAATTTTACGCCTTCTTCCAGAATGCCAATGGTCTTGATCTGATTGGAGCCAGGCGTGGTTCGCAGTTTTACCACAAATTTGGCATTAGGCTCCACTTGGGCATTATCACTGATGACGCCCGATTCAGCTACCAGACTTGCCTGCGGCGCAACGTCATTGTCTCCGCCACCGCCGGTGGTATCATCCGTACAAGCATTGAACAACAGCGTTCCAGTGAGTAAGGTTAAACCTACAATTTGAAAGATAAACTTTTGCATTATTGCTTTCATTTTGTGTGAAAAAATGTTGAGAATTTGGTTATTTGAAAATGTTGCGTGTTTAATCTTTAGACGTAACTATTTTACAATAGTCACGGAATAGAAGTATATTTTTTTTGCAGATGTTAAACGTAAAAGTATCCGAATTCGTATTTCTGCGCCTCGCTGATCTTGAACTTAACATGATTTTAATCTATAATAAGGTGTTCTCCCGATTCTTACTTCCAAAAAGAATATTATCTTTACCTTGACACCTAAAACCTTTACGAACCCTCCACTGTCATGTTGCGAAAAATCCTACGATGGCTACTAGCCATCTTATTGCCATTTGCGCTCTTGATTGGCGCTATTCTTATTTTTCCGAAGATTGAAGCACAACAAGAATTGAAGCCTTCCACTCGAACGCCCATTCGGCAAATTGATTCGCTGTTTTATGCGCAGCGTTTCGTTGATTACAAAAAAGAATTTGGCAAGAAAAAAGTGTTGTTGCCGGGATTTGAACTGCAAACCCTGCTGGCACTAAGTTATTATCCTGAACTGCGCGATGTAGAAATTCAATTTATTTATAAAAAAGCCTGGATTCCTTTGTCCTCCCGACCTTATCTGCCTTCTATGTTCCAGAAACGAGATAAATGGATATACCGAATCATCGTCAGTAGCGAAAGCGCGGCGGGCATGGAACCGATTTTATTGAAAAATCTGCCGTTCAATGCGCAGGTGGGCATTCTGGCACACGAATTGGGGCATACTTTGCACTATCAAAAATATGGGTTCTGGCAAATGCTGAAATTTGCATTGCTGTATGCTTTTGATGCTGACTTTCGCGCTACGCATGAACGCTCTACTGACGAGCAGGTGGTGTACCACAGCCTGGGTTGGCAACTCTTTGATTATGCGAAGTTTGTACGTACCGATCCCTCTACGGTTGCAGGATACGAGTCTTCTAAAGACTTCCTGGATAAATACTATCTCACACCGGCTAATGTAATGGAAGTAATGAATCAGGTTCCGAATTATGGGGCTGCACCAGTCACAACACCGCCGCCACCGTATTAATTATTTGATAAAATGCTGATTTTTAGCTAATTAAATTCAAAAATTTACGCTTTCGCATTGCAAATTTGGTATAATATCTTTTGTAAATTGCCACGCAAATGCGCT
>JBKBWT010000199.1:0-11544 GCA_046314415.1 Saprospiraceae bacterium | reverse complement strand
ATATGTAGAATGAAATCAATAAGAAATTGCATGGTCAATTGGTTATTAACTGTTAGTGGTCAAATCAAATGCGCTCGATAACCAATAACAAGTAACGCTACGTAAAGGCGCAAAGATAGACAATAAATTAAAGCGGCAAGCGGGTGCGCAAAATTTGTCGTTTAGGCGCGCTTGCTTTAAAATTTTAGTTAATTTGTGGTTAAACAGAAAAAAAAATTCAAAAACATTTTCACAATTCAAATTATTGCTTTTATCTTTGGGAAAAGTTTAAACAAAGGACAATTTTAACTTTATTAGCTAACCTAAATTTTTCTTCTATCGATCGTAACTTCTACACTAAATAATTGTACTTCAATCCCATAACGCAAAATTATTTAGTTATGCAAGTTATGACGTCTTTAAACGATCAGCAGCTCATCGCGCTGTACCTCGAAGGTGATGAACGCGCTTTTGAATTGCTGCTGAACCGTCACCAACAAAAAATTTATACCTCAATTTACCTCTTTGTGAAAGACCAAAGCCTGGCAGAAGATATTTTCCAGGAGGTCTTTATCAAAATCATTGACACCCTTCGCAAAGGGAAGTACAATCACGAAGGTAAATTCCTGCAATGGGCTATGCGAATCGCCTACAACATGTGCGTGGATTATTTCCGCCGTACCAAGCGTCGTCCGCAGGTCTCTCCCACTGAAACATTCGATATTTTCGATATTCTCCCGATTGTGGATGACAATGCCGAGCAGGGCATCATTCGTAGCCAAACGCACGACCGCATCCGCCAGTTGGTTGATCAATTGCCGCCGGAGCAGCGCGAAGTGGTTATTCTGCGCCATTATGCCGACATGAGCTTCAAGGAAATTGCCAAGCTGACCCGCGTTAGCATCAATACGGCATTGGGTCGCATGCGCTATGCCCTCATCAACATCCGCAAGATGGTAGAAGAGAAGGAAGTTATTTTACAGTAAGGTGATGGGGTGATAGGGTAATTGAGGAATGAATCTCCATCGCCCTATTTTCCTATTCCCCTATGGTCCAAAAAGGTCAGGCAGTTATAATTTGTCTGACCTTTTTTATTTTAGTCCGGGATTTTTTAACTTGAAACTTTTATATTATTTTTAATAAATGGTGGCGTACTGATCATTAGCTACCATTCTGATTTTCAAACAATTACCATTTTTTATTATAAATTTGATATTAAATCCCAGCACCTTTTGAAACGAGCAAACCCCTTGCTACCCTATCACTACAAAACGATTCACCATGAGTAAACTAACCGTAAGAAGCGGCAAAGGCGAACTTACCCTCCGCAAAAGTCAGAAACTCGTTGGCTTGAAAAAAGCCGCCACGCGCAGCCTTGAAGAACCGGAATTCATTGACAATGAGGTGATGAAGAATTTGGGCGGTTTTAATATTGTCACCCTGAAAGCCGAGGAAGGAAAAACCATAGACGAAAAGCTCGATGAAGTACGCGAGGATGATGCGGTAGAAATAGGCACACACGTGTATTTTGCGGAGGGTAGCAATCGCCCGCTGGTGCCAACCGGCTTTATTTACATCACCTTTCAGGAAGGGGTGAGTGAACAAGAGCAACAAGTGCCGCTGGAAGAATTTCATTTGGAACTCGTGGAACGCCGCAGCCCCAGCCAGATCCTGGTAAAAGTAACCCCCGATTCGCCCAATCCGATTAAAGTAGCGGCTGCCTTACAAGAAATTTCGCTGATCAGCTCTGCGGAACCTGATCTGGATACCCCGCTGGATGCGTACAATTTTGTACTCCCACCGGATGATCTCATCCCGCACCAATGGCATTTGCAAAACAGTGGTTTTGTAGCTGATGTAAATTATGCTTTGCGCAAAGGTGCAGATGCTAAAGTCATTGATGCATGGCGGCGGCTGGGCAATGCCGGTTCGCCTAATATTACGATTGCCGTGATTGACAATGGTTTTGACCTGACTCATCCTGATTTGAAGAACAAGGTATTCAAACCTTTTGACTTTTGGAATCAATCGGCTGAAGTAAGTCAAGGTGACATTCGGTACACGCATGGTACGCCGTGCGCGAGTGTGGCACTTGCTGATTCCAATGGACAGGGCATTGTAGGCGCTGCGCCAAATGCAAAATTTATGGCGCTGAACGGTACTTCGTTTAGCAATGTGACCACCGATCAGATGTTTGATTATTGTATTAAAAATGGCGCTGATATTATCACCTGTAGTTGGGGTACGACGGAAAGTACCTTTTCGCTTGGCTCCGTCAAAGAAGCTGCGATCGCCCGCGCCGCCCGTGAGGGTCGCAATGGCAAAGGTTGTATTATTTTATTTGCGGTCGGCAATGACGATCTGGATTATGTCAATTTTTACGCAGCGCATCCTGATGTGATTGCAGTAGGTGCTTCGACCAGCAAAGACGAGTATGCGCCTTATTCCAATCGGGGCAGACAAGTGAGTGTTTGTGCGCCTTCCAACGGCGATTGGCCCATCATTGCAGCACGTGCGTGGTGGGACAAAGGCATGACCGAATACAGTGGCAATCAGAAATTTTGGTACGATGGGCGTTCGCGTGGGCAGTATTACAAACATTTTGGCGGTACGTCGAGCTCCACCCCTTTGGTGGCGGGTATTTGCGCATTAATTTTATCCGCGAATCCGGATCTGACCGCTAAAGAAGTCAAGCAAATCTTACAACAAACCGCCGATAAAATTGGCAATCCTGCGGAATACAATGCGACCGGACATTCAGTAAAATTTGGTTTCGGACGCGTAAATGCCGACAAAGCCGTAGCGGAAGCGATTCGCCGCCGCGATGCCAACAAACAGCCAATTCCGCCGTCCGAAGTAGCGCCGAGTGTGACGAGCGGTCGGGGCTTATTCCGCTTCAGCGTGCAACGCCAACCTGCGCAGGGCTGGGGCGTACAAGTGGGCGTTTATTACGAATATGGAAATGTTTTAATACAAGCCGAAAAATTGCAAAATCAATTCGGGCAGCCGGTCATCGTGGACATTAGCGAGTTGGATGGTAAAACCGCGTACAAAATCATTGTCGGTGTCTTCGCCGATGCGGGCGGCGCACAAACTTTGCAACAGCGAATGTTGACAGCAGGCGTGAAGGGTTTTCCAAGGAATTTGGGAGCGTAAAACAAATTAAATTTTATTACTTTTCGATGGCAGTATTTTTTTATCTTACTGCACGATCGAATTAGTATGAAAAAACTTGTTTTTATTCCTCAGTTCATCCTGCTGTTACTGGGAATTGCTACGCTTTACGGACAAAACGCAGTTCCCCGTGATACCTTTTCCTTTACCGGCACCGTGCGCGATGCCAATAAGATAGCGCTGCCGGGCGCTTCGGTGCAGGTAGAAAATACCGGAGTAGGTGTCTCCACCGATGTGAATGGATTCTTTATATTAAGACTTCCCGCCGGAAATTACAATTTGATAGTCAGTTATTTAGGTTATGATGCGACCAAAGTAGAAATCGCATTGAATCGCAACATCGCGCAAATTATTACCCTGGAGGAATCCATTAGCCAGTTGGAAGAAATTGTGGTGCGCGACCGCGCGGCGGATTATAATTTACGTTCTACGGAAATCGGCGTGAATCAATTGAATGCGCAAACCATTCGTCAGCTCCCGTCCTTGCTGGGCGAAGCCGACGTGGTGCGCAGCGTCTTGCTCCTGCCGGGCGTGACGACGGTGGGCGAAGGCGCGGGCGGCTTCAATGTGCGTGGCGGCAATACCGACCAGAATCTTGTGCTGATGGACGAGGTACCCCTCTTCAACACCTCGCATTTATTGGGTTTGTTTTCGGTTTTTAATCCTGACGCGGTACAAAAAATGACCTTTTATCGCGGGGGCATCCCGGCGCAATACGGCGGCAGGTCCTCGTCGGTACTCGATATTCAATTAAAAGACCCTGATTTACAGACCTTTCACTTGAATGGTGGCGTGGGTTTACTCGCTAGCCGCCTGCTGATCGAAGCGCCCATTGTCAAAAATACCTTGTCAGCCTATGCCGCCGGGCGCGTGTCGTATGCCGATTATTTATTCGATTTTTTACCGGATGAAGCATTAAAACAAACGCGTGCCAATTTTTATGATATGGTTACTAAATGGAAATGGCGTTGGAATGATCGCAATCAAGTGCAATTTATGGGTTATCTGAGCCGCGATGCTTTTCGGCTGCCCGGTAATAATGTGCAAACCGTTGGCGTAAATGCGAATTCTACTTTATTTGAATGGCAAACTGCGATTTATAGCTTGCGCTGGACGCATTTTTTCAATGAGCGCTTTTTTATAAATTTTTTAACGGCATATAATGATTATCAGCCCGGATATAAAATTGATGCTCCCGGTAGTAATGCTCGTCTGGATTCACGGCTGATTTATAAAAATGCCAAAATCGATTTGCAACAAAATACCGAAAAACATCAACTGAATTATGGCGTGAGTGCAATTCGTTACGAAATTGACCCGGCAAATTTACAACCTACTGATAATGAATCAGCTATCAATCCGATTGACCTGCCGACCGAGCAAGCGCTGGAAACCGCCATTTACTGGGGAGATAACTGGACGATGAATGACAAAGTGAGCCTGAGCTACGGACTGCGTTATTCCTGGTTTGCCAATTTGGGTCCTGCTGAAGTTTTTAATTATGATCCGGAGCGACCACGCAATAACAATACAACAACGGGTTCTACATTATATAATTCCGGGAAAATTATTAAAACCTATCATGGTTTGGAGCCACGCGCCGCCTTCAACTGGCGCATTACGCCCATTAGTTCGATAAAATTTGGCTACAACCGGATGCGGCAATATATTCAACTTATTTCTAATACCACTGCCGCGCTGCCCATTGATCGTTGGAAGGTGAGCGATACCTATTTGCAACCACAAGTGACCGACCAATTTTCATTGGGTTATTTTCGCAATTTTCGAGACAATGCTTTTGAAACGAGCGTCGAATTTTTTTATAAAAACATTGATAATTTGACGGATTACCGCAGCGGCGTGAATTTTTTACTGTTGGACAAGATCGAAACCGGGCTTTTGCAGGGTAAAGGCAGGTCGTACGGCGTGGAATTGCTGGTGCGCAAAAATACGGGCAGGCTCAATGGCTGGCTCACTTATACGTACTCGCAATCGGAGATTTTGGTAAATAGTCCTTACCCCGAGGACGCCGTTTTTAGCGGTAGCTACTACCCCACCAACTTCAATCGCCCGCATGTGCTGAATACCATTGTGAATTACCGTCTCAACGGACGCATTACATTTTCTGCTAATTTCACTTACAGCAGCGGTCGCCCGGTTACTTACGCACAGGATAAATTTTATGTTGCCAATTTATACGTACCGAATTTCGTCAACCGCAACCGCGATAAAATTCCCGATTATCATCGCCTGGATTTAGGCATGACCATTGAACCGAAGCGCCGCCCCAATCAGCGCTGGGAAAATCGCTGGACGTTCTCGTTGTACAACGCTTATTTCCGGAAAAACCCGTATTCCGTGTTTTTTCAAACCCAAAATAATAACAATTTTCAGGTGAGTAACCGCGTAAATGCCTTTCGACTCGCGGTGATTGGCACGATGGTACCTTCGATGACGTATGAATTCAAATTATAATATTATAAATATATTCACATTCACATAATCTATCATATTATATTTTTTCAGTAATTTTCAAGACAATATTATAATAAGTGACTAAAAATATGCGGCAATTATTACTATTTTCTATTTTTATTATAAGCTTTTCCACTTGTATTGATCCTTTTGACCCTGGCATTGACAGTGCCGGTCGGAAACTCGTGGTGGATGGGCTGCTGACCAATCTGCCCGATGCATATACGGTGCGATTGACGTATAGCGAGCCTTATAACAATGACAGCCTGACGCTGCCGATTACCCAGGCAACCGTTTACATCGCTGACGATTTGGGCAATCGTTTTGATTTACAACATGTTACACAAGGAAATTATCTATCAGATAAAACTGTATTTCAGGGTACACTCGGCAGAACCTACACTTTGCACATTCAAACGCCTGATGGCAAGAAATATCAGTCGCAACCCGAAAAAATGCTGGCACCGCCGCCGATTGACACAGTTTTCACGCGATTTGTAGAGACGACCGATTCGCGCGAGGTCAGCACCTATTATTTTGATGCTTATGTGCGCACGCAAGACCCCAAAGAGACTGAAAATTTTTATCAATGGCGTTGGACGCATTTTCGGCAGCTCGAATTTTGTCAGGAAGGCTGGGATAGCCAGGCGCGTATTTTCCGGCAGTTTTATTGCTGTACGCCTTGCTGGGCGATTCAGCGCTGCGTGGGCAGCAATTGCATTCGCATCGAAAGCGATTTGTATTTTAATGGTAATCGTTTTGAATCTTACGTAGCACAAGTGCCTTTTGACTCCAAAGAAGCTTATTTTATAGCCATCGATCAGTTGGCACTTTCCGAGCAAACGTACCGTTTTTGGCAAACGGTGAATCAACAATTGAATAATACCGGCGGTATTTTTGACGTACCTCCGGCGGCAGCCGTGGGCAATATTTTCAATCCTGCTGATCCTGAAGAACAAGTATTGGGTATTTTTAATGTGGCAGGAGCTACGCGCAAAGCGGTTTACTTACGCCGCGATTATGTGAATAAAACGCCTATTACCAAGAAAACCCCGGAGCCCAAAGTACCACAATTCAATTGTACACAATGTAATGAAAGTCTTTTCAGAACGAATAACAAACCCGAAGGATGGTAATTTATTAAAAATGAAGAATTAATAATTAAATAATTATAATAAAGTAAATGGTTTTAAAGATTTATTGAATCGCTTTTCGTTGAATACTTTTAAATTGTATTGATATTTACCATCATATTATTATAAAATAATCAATCATCAATACATAATAATTTATAGGTTCAAAGCCCTGCTTACCTAAATCCAGGTAATTGAACTTTGAACCTGTAAAAACCTAGCGCCACGCCCCAATAATCAAGCCCATGAGGGTGAGCGCCACGGTGAGGTAAGCGCCGTTGATGAGCATGTAAGCGGTCGAGCGCCGTTCAAATAGGCTCACCACGAATAGCCCCGTTGCGGCCCAGCCGAAGCCCGCCAGAAAACCGGCGGTAGCGCCCCAGGCGGCATCCGTTTTGGCATCGTTGAGAAACATTGCCAGGTTGACTGCCATGACTAACGTCCAGACGAATGCCAAGCCAAAAATCTTCCCCATATTGCCGCCTTTGAGCGATTCTTCGGTGAAATTGTTGGCGCTCATCCAGGCTTTGCCGAATAGAACCGGCGAATACCATAAGCCGCCCAGCACAAAGGCGCTGACTGTAGCGGCGATAACGGCTAACCAATTGATGGTTGAAAAATCCATATCGTTTTGTTTTAGGTGACAGAATGTTTTTACAAACAAAAAAAGCGGATTTCAAACAAAAAGTATTGGAAAAAATTTACCCTATCCCAGATGTGAGATGTGAAATGAGAAATATGAAAACTAAAGCTCATTTCAAATCTTACATTTCACATTTCAACTCTCCTATTTCATATTTTATATAATTGGTATATAATTTATAATATCACCTTTTTTATTCATGTATTCCATTGGCTTGAAGCCGGAGAAAGCCTTGAAATCATTGATAAAATGCGCCTGATCGTAGTAGCCGCTGTCGTAAGCAATTTGTGTCCAGTTCAGCTGGGGCGTTTGTTCCAGCCGATGTATTACTTGTTGAAATTTTACAATACGTAAGAATTGTTTAGGGTTGAATCCTACATATTTGCTGAAAAGCGCCAGGAAATGTTTATGCGAATAACCGGTTTTTTCTACAATATGCTGAATGGTAATAGTAGCAGGATTATTTATAATCTGTTGAATAGCGTAATACACAACCGGTTGCATGTCAGCAGATTGTCTCAATTTTTGGATTAAATACCGTTCAACAATTTGAAATTTAACATCTACCGAAACCACATTTAAAATTTGCTCGCGCAAGCCGGTTAATTCCTGTTTTAAAATCGAATCTGCCTCTACCACCCGGTGATTCAATTCAGCAATGGGTATTTGCAAAAATGGATGCGCCATTCCTGGTTTAAAACGAATAACAAACATAGAAGAATTAATGCCTCCTGCATTGATCGTGATAAAACGATTGCGCATGCCCGAAATCCAGGCAGTGCGGCAGCTTTGGATTTCATATAAATATTCGTTGTGATATATAGCTTTGGGACGTTCTGTCAGGTCAATAATGACTTCAATGACGCCTTCAGGCAGCAAGCGTTCCATTTCATAACCCGCCGTAAAATCGGCATAGAAGGTGAGCATTTCCACATAAGGCTGCAAGAGAAGCGACGGTGTACGGACTTCAAAGATCATGGTTGAGGCATTCGTTTTTGTTAATTGTCAGAAAATTAACAAATTATCCTCTTTTTAAAACAAAAGTTTACAAAAAGAAACAAATATTTTAATTTTTCAAATGCAAAATAGCAGCATACAGTGGTAAGCCTTTGCTGAAATAAGTTTCCCAATTTGGCTGGAACCCTTGGTTTTTAAGGTTTTGATCGGTTGTACGATTGAGATGACAACCTTCGGCGAAGCGTTTTTGCAACGGATTGAAAAGATTGAAAAAGAATTTTCCGAGGGAAGAATGGGCTTGAATGTGTTCTAAAACGTATAAATTTCCGCCCGGTTTCAGCCATTTTTTGATTGTTTCGATTGCGGCACGCTGGTCAGGCACCGTACACAAAACCAAGGTACAAACAATGGCATCAAAGCCCCCTTCGGGCACATAACTTTCTAATGCAGCATCACCCATACCGGCGTGTACCAGCTCAATGGCGGCTTTTATATTTGCTTTTTCCTGCTCCAATCGCTCATAGGCATAGCCGAGCATCGGTGCCGAAGGATCACACGCAATCACCTGTGTACCAGCAGGATACAAAGTAAAATTAATACCGGTGCCACACCCGATTTCTAGTATGGTACCTTGAATCGATTGTAATAAATGCCGCCGTTTTTCCAACAAAAAATCTTGCTCAAACCGCCGCATGAAAGGATCGTAAAACCTTGCAAAAAGGCGATTGTACCAGGTGGTGGATTGACTGTGATTGCACATAGGACCAAGTTTAGACGAAGGGTAGAATGAACTTATGTCCTGTTTGAATACCAGTAATCATCGTCGCGGCGTTGACGCTCCGCTTTGGGCGTATCGAAAAGGTTGCGATCAAAGTAGAATTGTTTTTCCTGTGCTTCGTTTTCCCAGGAATAACGCTGTTTTTCTTCGTCTTTTTCCAGTGTCTCTTTAAACCAGAAAGAAGCAAAAATGCCCGCCACTAAGCCTGCCAAATGCCCCTGCCAGGACACTCCCGCGTCACCCGGTAAAATGCCAAAGAGCATACCACCAAAGTAAAAAACGACCAGCAAGGCTAAGGCGATAGATTTGAAATCACGACGTACAATGCCATTTGTTATTACAAATCCCCATAATCCGTAAATCAAGCCGCTGGCGCCCACGTGCCAAGCCGATTGAAAGGGCAAGAGCCAGGTAAATAATCCACCCATCAGGTAAATGGCAATAAAGGCAGGCACTGCCACCCGCCGGTAGAAAAAGAGCGTCATAGCAGTCAACAAATATAGCGGAATGGTATTGGCAAAGAGATGCGCCCAGCTACCATGAATCAACGGTGAAAACAAAATACCTTTTAAACCAACCTGATGCCAGGGCAGAATACCGAAAGTCCACAAATTGAAGCCGAACAGCCACTGCACTGCGTGAATCAGCCACATTACCACCAGCAGATAAAACGGAGTGATCAGGCTTTCTTTAGCTTTTACCGAAAATTTTTCAAACATAAGTTTGGTTATTGGTTATCTGTCATTAGGCGATTGGTGTTCCTTCTTGCTGATAACCAACAACCAATAACAGTGTTACGATAGTATTTCAACCATTTCGAGCAGCATCGGGTTGATGTCCATGTGATGTTTTGTTGCTTTTTCAAACGGCGTGTAAGTAATTTCACTATTTACTTCGCCGATCATCACTGCATTTCTGCCATCCAGCAGCGCTTGCACTGCCGCCATACCCATCCGGCTGGCGCGTACCCGCTCTACGCAGGTGGGGCGACCGCCACGTTGAATATGCCCTAAGATAGTCACTTTTATTTCATAACGATTAAAACTGCGTTTTTTTACTTCTTCGGCAATTTTAAATGCGCCACCTTCTTCGTCGCCTTCGGCTACCACCACAATAGTCGAAGTTTTTTTAAGCTGATAGTTTTGCTCCAACGTTGCTACCAACTGATCTACGCCGATTTTAGTTTCCGGAATCAATACTGCTTCCGCACCCGTAGCAATCCCCACCGGCAGCGCAATGTAGCCCGCGTCGCGTCCCATTACTTCTATAAAGAAAAGCCGATCATGCGCATTAGCGGTATCTTTAATATTATCAATGGCATTCATAGCTGTATTGATGGCGGTGTCGTAGCCAATGGTATGATCCGTGCCGAATAAATCATTGTCAATGGTGCCCGGGCACCCCACCATGTGAATATCGGGATATTCTTTCATAAAATTCAAGGCACCCCGAAACGAGCCATCGCCGCCGATCACGACAATCTTGTCAATGTCCGCTTTGCGCAATTGGTCATAAGCCTGCTGTCGCCCTTCTGCCGAGCGAAAATCTTCGCAACGCGCCGAGCGCAAAATCGTGCCGCCCAAGTGAATAATGCCACTCACCGACGCGCGGGTCATCGGAATAAAATCTCCGTCAATCATGCCTTGATAACCTCGGCGAATGCCAATTACTTCAATTCCATGATGCAAAGCAGTGCGTACCACCGCACGGATACAGGCGTTCATGCCTGGGGCATCGCCACCGGATGTAAAAACTGCGATTCGTTTCATTATAATTTATCAGTTGTAAGTCAAGCGCCAATCCTCTGTAAGTTATTGAAAATCAAATTACTTTAAAAATAATACCCATATTACAAACACAGGATTATTACTTAACTCTTTGGTTATTTATTACTTGTTTAACAAATTTTATAAGCGCGCTTTAGTCTTTTAGATAGATTTTCCAAGTCACCATAAATCTGAAATTCATCAATTCCCAGAAAGTATAACTCATTGCGAATGAATTCTTTGCGATCTTTAGGAATGATAAATTTTTTCAATGTACTATTTTCAGCTTTCGTTATGCCCTTGCGCTTGGGCACATGAAAAGTAAAACAGCCTCTTTGAAACCGTATCCGGTAAGTGCTAAAATCCGGCAGTACCGGCAAAATATAGTCCGGGAAATCATCGGGTGTTCTCCATTCAAAAATCGGATCGAGAAAATCATAGAGCAGAGGCTCATGGCTCGACAGGACGCCGGTGAATTTATCGGTCACACCCTGGCTTTCCGCAAAATTATAAGCATCCAGCTGGTACAAAGCGCCATCCTTATCCTTGTTAATATCTTGTGACACCGCAAAAAACAGGGCTGCCAGGGCATTGGTTGTCCAATCCAGCAAGCGGGTCGGCATACCGTGATGCTGTTGC
>JBKBWT010000198.1:0-11654 GCA_046314415.1 Saprospiraceae bacterium | reverse complement strand
TCCGGCGGAATCGAAACGTTATAGCTTAACTTAAAAAAGTGATTTTCTTTATAATCAGCGGATGCCAGGGCATTCTGCCATTCTAATCTTGAGCCTGTGATCTTACCTTTCCAGTAATTTTTATGATCAAAGCTATCTATTTCCGGCAGTTGATCAAACATCGCATAAGCCTTGTCCCAATGACCTCGCTTGACAACCTTTATGGCTTCCAATGCTAGCTGGGATGCTTGTATCCAATAGGTCGTAGAATCGGTTTCCTGCATGAATTTTGCAATCGCAAAGTCGTAAATTGCCTCCTGATATTTACCATTTCTAAATTTATCCTTGCCATTTTTCAAATAAGTAGCGTACGTACTATCGCCTTGCAAATAAGACCGGAGCGTATCGGCTTTATTAGCGAGTTGGCGGGCTTGTTTTTCGGCAGCTTCGGCACGGTTTCTTTGTTGGGTCGCTTTATCGAGGGCTATTTCTGCCTGGTCTCTCAGGTCCTCGGCGGCGGCTTTCGCCTCATCCAGTGCTTTCACCCAGGCGTCCTGCGTTTTTTTAATCAAGGCATCGAGGTCGTCTTTGGCAGGTTTATCCGGGCAGTAGCGGGCAGCAAATAGTTTATCAATGGCTTTGCGGTAGTCTTTCTTTTGTAATAAAGCTAAACCTTCTTTGCGCAGGGCGGTGTAGCAGGATTGTTGCGCTGCAAGGTTGCATATAAAAAAAAGTAGGCAGGAAAATAAAAGCAAACATCTAAACAGCATACTGTTTTTTTAGCTAAGATAAGTCAAATTTTAGTTTGCCTTTTAATTTAATTGTAAATCAACTATTTAGCGCTAACTTCAAAAAGAAATTGAGATCGAAAAAAGCATACATTAAACTCCATAAAAAAGTTAGTTTGACCTAAAATTAGGGGAATACTGTCAGATTGTGTCCAGGCAAAAGCCAATCTCACTGGTGAGAAATGAGCAATTTGACCTTGTAGTAAGACCGCTCGCGCCTCTTGAGTGGCAAGGTTTCCGCTGAGTCGAAGCGGAATATTTAGTTCTTCCCAAATTAACCCCAATTCTTTCCCGATTGAAAACGGTAGTACATTCACGGTAGCTCCGGTATCGAGTAATCCAAATTTTTCCAGTTGCAAGTTGCTCTTTATCAAACGGATAGGTAAAATTGGCATTAAAGCAGCTTCCCCTAATGAACCATCTATTGCCGTATAGGTAAATTGTAAGGGCTTACTCATAATTTTCAGCAGGAGGTTCGTTTAAAAGATTTAATAATACGTTGCCAGCTTCGTAAGATTCATAAGGAGACCAAACAGGATATTGTAAATTCTCCACTAAAGTGCTTCCTTCCTGCTGCGCCAACTCTGCTGCCAGGAATTGTATCAAAAATAACTTTTCCTGCGGCTTTAATTCTTTTAAAATGGGTAGTAAAGCATGAATGTCCTGAGGGGACGGTGTATTCATTGTCTTAATTTTCTACAAAAATAAAGGATTTTGCCACCACAAACAAGTAGTATTAATCCACAAACACCAGACAATCCGGAGGCAGCAAGGTACTAATGTACGCCAGGGTCTCAGGCGGCAGGTTGTTGAGGCGTACGTCCACGACTTGCAGATTGGGCAAATTTTTTAAAAATTGCCAGTCCGCCGGGTCGGTCGGCAATTGATTTTCAATCAGCAGGAGCTTTTTCAGATTGGTCAACTGACTCATTTCTTCCGGTATTTTAGTCAATTCATTGCGACTCAAGTCCAGGATTTCCAGGTTGGAAAATTGTGCCAACTGTGTCCAGCTTTGTGGTGGCAATTGCGCTAATTTATTGTCACTCAGCACTAAATGACGCAGACGGGTTAATTTTGTCAAAGAATGCCAACTCTCCGGAGCCAAACACCAAAGTTGGTTGCCGCTCAAATCCAGCGTTTCCAGTTGCGGCAGCTTGGTCAGTACCAGCCAACTTTCGGCAGGCAATTGCCATAGCGCATTTTCGCTGAGAAACAAGGTTTTAAGTTGGGTACACTGGCTTAATCCGGCGGGTAAAAAGTGCATGTCATAAATCAAATACAAGGTATCCAGGGTACTCAGGTCTTTTTCCTGAATGCTTTCCAGCCATTTGTAGCGGGTCACTTGGATATGTTGCAAGCGGCGGGCTCTGTGGTCGGCGGTATCCAAAGAGGGTAAAAGTTTGAAAGCTTCGAACGATTGATTCAATTCACCGTTCAATGCCAGGCGTTCAGCCGTCAATCCTTGTTGGGTGATTTTGATCCATTCTTTAATGTCTCTGGTTTCTTTGGTAAACCGGGCGATGGCAAAGTCGCGTAAGGCTTCCGTATAGCGCCCATTGCGAAATTTTTCCTTGCCATTTTTAAAATAAACGGCATACGTACTGTCGCCTTGCAAATACGAACGCAGCGTGTCGGCTTTGTTAGCTAATTGGCGGGCTTCACTTTCGGCATTTCTGGCACGGATAATGGCAGCTTTTAATTGTTGTACGCGGGCGTTCAAAGCATTTTTGATGCGCTGGGGCAAGTCTTCTTTTTCCGGTTTATCGTCGCAGAGCAGCGCGGTCAGATATAGATTCACCGCCTCTTCGTAAGCGTTTTGCTGGTAATACACTTCTGCTTCCTCCAATGCTTTTTGGTAACATGGTTGAGCAGGCAGCAGCGTCACTACCCCAAGGGATAAGCCGATAAGCACTAAAACCGGTTTCATGGTTTTGGGTATTTTATCCTGTTGTAAAAATTATTGCAATTGCCAAAAATGCTTTGGTATAATTTATAAAACGAATGAATGGATATTTTTGAGGTGATAAATGATGTTTTTCACAATATTTAACCAAAGCTATTGCGCACCGCACTCCCGCAGCATTTTTAATACTTCGGGGTCGCCGGGTTTCAACTGATTGGCTTTTTGTAAAATGGGCACAGCGTAGTCACAGCCGCCGAATTTGAGAATGCTGACCGCCCGACTTTTCCGGTCTTCAAAGGTACGGTCAATGGTATGTTCTACCTGATTGATTTTTACACTTAGATTGGCATCCGTGTAAATTGCGTTGGCTTTTTTGTAAATATCCAGTGCCGTCAACAAACGCGCTTCCCAATGGGGAATGGAATCAGGAATTGCCAGCAAAGAGTCGGCAGTGGCGGCATAAGTGGCCACCTGTTGTAAACGCACTAGCATAGAATCTAATCCAGTCAGTGGCTGTCCGGTAGGGGATTGAACCAAATCGCGGATACTTTTTACTTGTAAAATGGCATCTTCATACTTACCTTCACTGCGAAATGCAGCCGCATTGGCGAGCACCGTAGCCAGTACTTGCTCTTTCAGATTACTGTTGGCTGCTTCTGCTTCCAGTCTTTGCTGATATGCCCAGATGCCTGACACAAATGCGATGAAGGCGATAATAGCCACTGCAATCAAATACCCTCGCTGGCGTTTTTTGGCGCGTTGCTCGGCGGCGAGTTTTTGCTGCGTCAGTTCGAGTTCGCGCCGCTGACGTTCGAGTTCGGCTTGCTCCTGACTGCTCACATACGCCTGACTTTTTTCAATAAACTCCTGCACAGCCGCATCGAGGCGCAGCTGGGGCAGATAGGTTTCAAACGTACTCAATTGGCGGCGTGAGAGGTAATCGCCACTTTTCAGGTATTCATCATAGCTATACTGAATGCGCCTTTTGATGTCATTCAACTGGCGTTGCTGGTCACTGCGCTGATTATCAATCAAATCCGCCAGGCTATCATGCGCCAGTTCAATATTTTCACCTGCAAAACGCACCAGTCGACTGCGCTCCAGCGCTTCCAGGCATTCTGTGAGGGCTTGCGGCGGCACCTGCGGCAGCCACTCCTGCACTTTTTCTTCGAGTAGGATGTTGTCCTGCTCCCGATGAAAGCGCACCGGGCGTTTGGTACCTTCCTCGGTAACGAATGCATCCAAAATCTGGCGAACGGCTTGGGGCGGCAGTTCCGGGTAGTGTTGTGCCAACTGTTGTTGAATCGCCGATTCCTGTTCTTTTAAAAATAAATCGAGCACATTTTCAATTCTGCCCAGTTCGGCTATTTCGGCTTGGGTAAAGGTTAACATCGGTAATTCTGCCCCCTCGCGTTCGCGGTGATACGTGCTTGCAAAGTCCTTTTTGTACAACAAATCCAGGTAAACCTGCAAGTACGGCAGTTGAATGCCTGATTTACCGGCACTCAGGTTATCGAGCATCTGATCGAGGCGCTCGTCTTCGGGCGCTTCCAGCAGGATATTAAATTGTTGAAACGATTGCCGCATCACTGCTTTTACCCGCAGCAAATTCATG
The DNA here is from genome assembly GCA_046314415.1 of Saprospiraceae bacterium. Classification (GTDB taxonomy): domain Bacteria; phylum Bacteroidota; class Bacteroidia; order Chitinophagales; family Saprospiraceae; genus JADJNW01. The sequence continues at coordinate 7,369 of JBKBWT010000198.1, read as the reverse complement.
GGTTCCAGCCGTAGCCTAAAGTCAAACAGCGTGGGTATCACTTTTTCGAAATCATACAATTGCCCGATGTATTCTTCGCGCATGCTCAGAATGACCTTGCAGGGCAGCTTGCGGGCGAGTAGCTGACTTAAATCGTTGATAAATAGTTGTTGTTCTGCTTGATTCCCGAGGATGAACAGTTCTTCAAATTGATCGAAAATCAGGTAAACCGGGCGCAGGTAATAGCGATACAAATAACTCACCTTGTCGCTCAGGGAAGTGGGTACCTCGGTATCGGCTTCGACCAGTACCTCATTCAAAGCTTGTTGCAGGGCATCATTGATATTATGCTGTCGGCGAATGAAGATCGGGAACCAGTCGGGTCCATCGAACTTACCGGCTAAGCCGCACTGAATCAAACTCGTTTTACCTGTGCCGGAAATCCCGTACAGCAGCAGCAGCGGCGTTTTGAATACCATCTGATACAAGGCTTCGGTTTCGGCTTCGCGTCCAAAAAAAGCGTGCCGATCTTGCAAGGTATAGGCGTCCAGGAATTTGAAAGGGCTTCTCATAGCGCACGCAGGGGTTTTTGAAACAACAATTCGGCGAAAGCTTCAAACTGGTCTTTGATCACCTGATAATTCTCCTGATTGCTGACCATCAGCAAGGGGTCATCGGGTTTGTAAATGTGCTTGAAACAAAACACGTCGGCGGCTTTTTCATAATGATGGTAGAAATACAATTTCGACTCCTGCGCTTTTTCTACAAACGCATTTTCATCAATAATAAACGGCGATAAATTGAGGAAACTCGACTCTTCGCCTTTGTGCTGTAGCAATACCGACGAATTGTCCCAAAACTGCTCCAACTCCTGCGTCTCCTCTGCCAGCCCGCCCAGGCGTTGCACCAACTCGACGACCTTGTGCCGAAACAACGGCGTTGCCCGGTGCCGGTACTTCAACACATCAATATCCTTGACCGATGCCATCGTATAGCGCGCCAGGAAGCCCAATTGCTGCATCACGGCGGTCAGTTTCTCTTCGGCGACGATGCACAACTGATCCGCTTCATTTTTTTCAAACTGAAACCGCTGCGCAAAGCGACGCTTCAAGGTTTCGAGAAACATGCACGCATTGTAAAAATCGGAATGCTCGTTGAACGTCTGGCTCACGTCGGTGAGTTCTTCGACAAAATAAGTGACGCCATTCTGATCAAAAATCTCCCGGATGGCTTTAATCAGAGGGAAGAAATCGTAGGTACTCCGTTCGTCGTATTTTAATAAAAAGAACTGTTGTAATAATTGCCGTTGCGCGGCGTCAATCTGTAATGCCTTACTGAATAACGCATTCCACAATTGCGACAACATGACATAAGCCGTCAACTCGATGATGGTATTATACGTGGTTGTAATTTGCCGCAGGCGATCCACGCCCAGCTTATCGTAGAAAACCGCGCCATAACCCGCCTGTCCTGGTACCAGCAAGCGTCGCAACTGCTCGCTCACCGGGTGCGGCAAACATTGCAGAATCACCTCTCGTTTATCCGCCAGATTGCGCTTTTTGCCACGCGCCTCGTCTTGTTGAATTTGCATCGCCAACAGATCATAGGGCGCAAACACTTCGATCATCGTGCGAATGAGATAGGCATTCGGCTCGGCAGTAGCGGGCAGCACGAAGGCGGAAGGCAGTGTCCACGCGAGCTTGCTTTCGGCAGCAGGATTGTAATAGACACCCCAGACCGGCTCCTTTACATCTGTCATCGTCAATTGCTGGCGCCCGGCGCGCGTGGCTGCCTGGGAACTCATTTGGGCGGCGCCCAGCCCGGCTTGAAAAGCACTTTCAATCGTCGCAAATTGCTCACTCAATGCCTGAAAGAAACGAATCGAAAATTGCGTGGCAGCAAAGTCATTCACCGGCGCACTCGTGGCAATCACAATCGGCTGATTGGGTAATTGTAACAATCTTTCGACCTGTCCGGCAGTCGAGCAGCCATTGAGAATGATCAATTTCAGATTCGGACATTGCCCCAGCAACTGCGCGATGCCTTCGGCGCGGGCGCTATCGTCTTCGAGCAGGAGAGCGTCTTTTTCGGCGTGTCCGCTGTACAAAAACACATCGAGGGTATCGCGATAGAGGATGAGGTATTCGGCGATTTTACCAATCGTTGCCGACGAATCCCGGTGCAAAGTAAAATGCTGCTGCGCCGCCCTGCGCGACAGCAAGGCATAGACCTGATCGTCCTCCTGCGCAAGCGTCGGCAGGCGATTTTCGGGGGTATTGGCGAAAGCTAAAAAAATAGCGCTCATAGTATGTACCGGTTTAGCGGTGTAAGGGCATTGCGTTTAACGGGAAATGCCAGAAATGTACAATATTTTACCCACTTTTTATAAGAACGCGAAAAGTGTCAGAGGTAACACCTGGCTTAGGGCGGCTTTCAAAATTGCCTTTCCGGCAACTACAATTGCTCTCTCGCCAATGAAAACAGCCCTCACCACGCTTAGCAAAGCCGTTTTGAACTTTTACGCGCTTTCGTTATTAAAGTTTTGAACATTGAACGTTGCAAAATTGAGCAAACTCTTAGAATTTACCGACCGAGGCATCTGTTGCCCGCAAGCCGATGTCTATATCGATCCCTGGAAACCGGTGGCGCGGGCGCTCATTACGCATGGGCATAGCGACCACGCGCGTTGGGGACACCAATACTACTTGTGCACCCGCGAGGCAGCGCCGGTGATTCGCTACCGCCTGGGCGATGTTAATCTGGAAACCGTGGAATATGGGGAAACCCGCGTCATCAATGGCGTACGGTTTTCTTTCCATCCGGCGGGGCACGTTATTGGCGCTGCGCAAATCCGCGTGGAATACCAGGGCGAAGTGTGGGTGGTTTCGGGTGATTATAAACTGGAAGACGATGGTTTGTCGCTGCCGTTTGAGCCCATCAAATGTCACGCTTTCATCTCTGAATGTACTTTTGGGCTGCCGGTTTATAAATGGCAGTCGCAATCCGATATTTTTCAGGATATCAACGATTGGTGGCGGGAGAATCAGGCGACGGGCAAAACGACGCTCCTAACCGGCTACGCTCTGGGCAAAGCCCAACGCATCATTCAGCATCTCGACCCGGCTATTGGCGATATTTACACGCATGGCGCGGTAGAAAATGTCAATGAAGTGCTGCGCAATCAGGGCATTCTGCTCCCCAAAACCATTCGTGTCACGCCCGATATTGATAAAAAAGCCTTTGCCGGCAATATCATCATTGCGCCGCCCTCGGCGCTGGATGGTCCCTGGATGCGCAAATTTAAACCCGTATCGCTGGGTATTGCGTCGGGCTGGATGGCGCTGCGCGGCGCGCGGCGGCGACGGGCGGTAGATCGGGGTTTTGTACTCAGCGACCACGCCGATTGGGAAGGTTTGAATACTGCCATTGCAGCAACGGGTGCGGAAAAGATTTTTGTCACGCATGGCTATACAGGCATCTTTCGGAAATGGCTGCTGCAACAAGGCTACGATGCGCAAGAGGTAAAAACGGAATACGAAGGCGAATTGGAAGAAATCATCGAAGGCAGTGGGAATAATAATGAAGCAATGAAAAATGAAGAATGAATAATAGATACTATACAAATAAGTGATAAGAGTATGTTTAAATTTTGCCAATTACTACTTTTTTTTGACTAAAGTCCCATTCGTACTTTTTAAATCCCCGCTATTAATGGCTGGGTAATTCAAGTATGTTGCCTCATTACCCCGCCATTAATGGCGGGTACTACTAAGCTTAGAAGGGGGCTTTAGCCAAATAAATTAAAAACTTAAACATACGCTAAATGGGTAGAATGGTCAATCACAAAGCTTTACCGGGTAAAATAAACTCATTTTCTAGCAATGAAAGATGATATTCTGGCAACGAAACATGATATTTCGGCAATTACAAATGATATTCCGTCAATGAAATATCATTCCGTGGCAATTAAACATGATGTTCTGGCAATGAGACATGATATCTCGGCAATTACAAATGATATGTTGTCAATCACATATGATATGTCGGCAATCGGATCGCCAATGGGGACGCCAGAGAAGGGGGTGGGAATGCCAAAACAACCCCTGAACGAGACCGGAATTCAACTTCAATTGACCAGATATAATATTTGATTGCCGGAGAATGATATCTCATTGACGGGATTTTATATGTAATTGACGGAATATCATGTCTAATTGACGAAATATCATAAGTAATTGCCAGCGCTGGTAAAGTATTTACCTAGATGGTATAAAAAGTAAAAAAAAGTGGAAATGTAATGAAGATAGCGTTAAGTTATGATGTAGTAAATAAAGTAAATAAAAAGATAGAAAAGGCAGTAAATAAAGTGCTGTTTTATTAAAAGAGCATAAAATGGGATCAATGCTAGCCGATTTCGGTAGGAAGCGACTGGTAATGAAGTTGAAAAAAACGTTAGAATAATAAAAAGACGAGGAACCGCGCGAGGGATAGGAGCGGTACCGGCAGACCCCGACCCCGAAGGGGAGGAAGGGATGCCGGTAGGAGCGGATAGCCCGGTGCTTTGCACGCGCCCAAAATAGTCAGCACCTTGATTTTTCTGATGGTTGTGATACGGGCAACCTTAACACCCTAACACAAAAACACCCAAACACTACAATATGAAAGACTTTGCCGAGCTTTTCAGTCAATTGGACCAGACGACGAAAACGAACGTAAAAGTGGACGCGCTGGTGGGGTACTTTGCGCAGGCGACGGAGGTGGATCGCTTGTGGGCGATGGCGCTGCTGGCGGAGCGGCGACCAAAGCGGACGATCAATACCACGCTGCTGCGGGTGTGGGCTGCGGAGATGGCGGAGGTGCCGCTGTGGCTGTTTGAGGAGTCGTACCACGTGGTGGGGGATCTGGCGGAGACGATTGCGCTGGTGCTGCCGACGCGGGAGGCGGAGCAGGAGCAGTCGCTGACGTATTGGATCAATTACATTCGCGATTTTCCGAATCTGGATGAGGCGGGGCGGCGCGAGCGCGTGCGGGCGGCCTGGGCGAGTATGGATTATGGGGAGCGCTTCATTTTCAATAAGTTGATTACGGGGAATTTTCGGGTAGGCGTGTCGCAGAAGCTAATGGTGCGGGCGCTGGCGAAGTATTCCAACGTAGAAGAAAATGTGCTGGCGCATCGCTTGATGGGCAATTGGTCGCCGGATGACATTAGTTTTGAGCAGTTGGTTTTTGGAGAGAACCCAAGGGATGATATTTCCAAGCCGTATCCGTTTTATCTGGCGTATCAATTGGAAGATGCGTTGGAAACATTGGGTAAGCCGGAGGAGTGGCTGGCGGAGTATAAATGGGATGGCATCAGAGGGCAGATCATTGTGCGGGATGGGCAGGTATTTGTGTGGTCGCGTGGCGAGGAATTGGTGACGGATAAATATCCTGAATATCAAGCGCTGGCGAATTTTCTACCCGATGGAACCGTGCTGGATGGCGAGATTATGCCGTTTAAGGACGGGCGACCGCTGCCGTTTCAATTGTTGCAAACGCGGATTGGGCGGAAAAATGTGACGAAAAAGTATTTGGAAGAAGTGCCGGTGGTGCTGATTTGTTATGATTTGTTGGAATGGCAGGGTGAGGACTTGCGGGAAAAGTCAATGGCGGAGCGGCGGGAATTGCTGGAAAACTTGTTGGAAAAATATCCGACGGCGGGAATTTTGTTGCTCTCGGAAAAGATTGAATTTGATTCTTGGGAAGATTTGACGACGATAAGGTTGGGTTCGCGGGAGAAATTCAGCGAGGGCTTGATGCTGAAACGGAAAAGTTCAACCTATAAAACCGGGCGGCGGCGCGGCGACTGGTGGAAATGGAAAGTGGATGCCCTCACGATTGACGCGGTGATGATCTACGCGCAGCGCGGGCACGGCAGGCGGGCGAATTTATACACCGATTTTACCTTCGCGGTGTGGGACGGCGATGCGCTGGTGCCTTTCACCAAGGCGTATTCCGGTTTGACGGATGCGGAGTTTCGGGAGATTACCAACTGGGTGCGCAAGAACACGCTGGAGCGCTTTGGTCCGGTGCGCGCGGTGGAACCGGTGCAGGTGTTTGAGATTGCGTTTGAGGGCATTCAGGCGTCGAGTCGGCATAAGTCGGGGGTGGCGCTGCGCTTTCCAAGGATCAGTCGCTGGCGGAAGGATAAGCCGGCGGGGGAGGCGAATACGATTGGGGATTTGCGGGGGATTTTGGCGGCAGAGATGGGGAGGGGTGGCAGTGAGCAGTAGCAGCTTTATGATGAAAGGATTTCCATCAACCCATTGAAAGAGATGATTTCCGTTGCATTGTGCTGCGCCAATTTTAATAATGAAATATCTCCGGTAATTAAATATTTAGCATCAATGGTATCGCATAAATCAAGCAAATAATTATCCTTCTCATCTAGAAACTGTGCCCTTCGCTCGGCAGGTTCTTCAAATTTAGCAAAATGGTCAATTAATTGAAAAATCTCTTGCACCCGTTCCTCTGAAAGGTATTTTTTGAGTTTTGGGCGGCTGCATACATCGCTCAACTCATGCAGCAATTGATTACAAGCGAAAATTTCAATAGCAGGATTTTTAACAACATCGGGCAAGGCTACTAATTGTTTGCCAATTCCAAAGCTAACCCAGATATTTACATCTATAATGATTCGCATTACTGCTTATTTGAGCCATACCGTCCTGCCATAACTTCCGCTATAATATCTGCCTCAGAGAGCGGCACATCAGCGGGCGCATTTTGAATAAACTGCTTCAAAAATGCGTCCTGGTCTTCTACTTTTACAAAATCAAAAAGCTCCAGCATTTTTAAGAAAGCTTCTTTTTTGTCTTCTCGAATGGTTAATATCAATCGTGCGGTTGCTGCCATATTATGCATTTTTTAAAAAAAACACAAAATACCACTCCTAAGGTTCATTTGCAATGTTTTTATAAATTGCAATAAACAAGCGTGGCGCTACGCTTTCCGAGGATTAGTCGCTGGCGGAAGGATAAGCCGGCGGCGGAGGCGAATACGATGGAGGATTTAAAGGAGATTTTGGCGGCGCATGGGTAAGGCAGTGGATACTATCTAATAGGAGTAAGGGTTCGGATATACATTCTTGTTTAACAGGTTACAATTTGAATTTAAATATGGGAGCAGCAGAAAAAACACAATTTACTATAATTTGTAACGAACCGAAATACCTGACACAGGTAATTGAATACTATAATTCCGTTTATAAAACGGACTTTAAAATTAAAGAACTGATATTACGCAGCGCATAAATTTTGAAAATTGAGTTCATTGACAGTATGACCTTTAAGCTGAGCAAGTTTGTCCCAGGCAGCTTGGAGAGCAGCGAGGTAAATACGGTGTTTCAAAG
>JBKBWT010000197.1:0-11683 GCA_046314415.1 Saprospiraceae bacterium | reverse complement strand
CGTAGCTGTCAACTCCGACCTTGCGGAAGCCGATAAATATGCCGCAGCCGCTGTCTGCAATGTTGTAGCGCTCAATTGCTACGCCGTAGCTGTCAACTCCGACCTTGCGGAAACCGATAAATATGCCGTAGCTGCCAACTAATATGTTGCAGACATCAACTAATATGTCGCAGCTACCAAGAAATATGCAGAAGTTGGCAAGTGCATGCCGGAAGATGCCAGGTTCATCGTTGCAGTCGCCAAGTTCCACGCAGAAGTTGGCAAATACATGCCCGAAGTTGCCAACTTCACCATTGCAGACGGCAAGTTCCACGCAACATCTGGCAACTGCAACGTTGCAACCGCCAGCTACGGCTCGGCAGGGCGGGGCTTCACCTATGGGCATACAGAAACCCGCCGGAAATGGGTTGCTCGCGGCTTTCCCAAGCGCGTGGGGGGCTCCGCAATTGTCATTTTTCAGGATTGCGCTGCTCAAAAGTAGCCGCAAAGGCATAAAAAGGCTTATGTTTGCAATCAAATTTAAATGTGATTGAACCTATGCCAATTGAAAGTATTGTTCGCTACATACATTTCCTGGGTATTTTTGCCATTGTAGGGGCGCTTACCATCGAGCATTTATTGCTCAAACCGCAACTGACGCGTGCGGAACTCCGGCGCTTGTCCATCATTGACGGGATTTATGGTGCCGGTGCCATCGTGGCAGTAGCGGCGGGGCTTACCTTGTGGTTCGGCGGCATTGGCAAGCCGACCGAATTTTACAGCAAAAACTTCGTGCTTCATACCAAAGTCACGCTCGTGGTCATCATGGGTATTTTGTCCGCATTTCCCACCATTTTCTTTCTTAAAAACCGCAAAGGCGCCAGCCCGGAGGAATTGGTGGACGTTCCGAAACGCATTAAAATGCTGGTGCGCATTCAGCTAGTCCTCTTACTGCTCATTCCATTGTTGGCGACGCTGATGGCAAAAGGGGTAGGGTATTTCGGATCGTGAATGCCCGGCTTGGCAATTTAGTCAACGCTTCCTGTTACCAATGTGTGCGTAATATTGCCCGTTGATCTGCTCAACGCGGGCGTTGGTAGATTATTCACATCTTTTAACATATTTGTAACCTCTATGAATGAGGGTGGGGCTTACATTTGTGCATCATTAGGCAGTAGATTTTAAAACGAATTGGTAAAGCGCTGCTAAACCTGGTAGAAGTACTCTTCTCCAATAATCGAAGTTCAGCTCAGAAAATGCGGTATTCATCCACTTTTATTAGTCAGACCCCTGTGGTGGATGTAATTTTGTGTAATCTTTATTAAAAAGTACGGATTTTATTACAAAGGTATATCATAATGTTGCAACACATTATGCTGTATCGTCTTTTTTCCAAATTTAAACAATCTACAATTTTATGAATCATTTTGAGAAAAACTTACTCGCTGTCTTATTTTTAATGACTGCGCTGAGCGGCTTCGCGCAGGAAAAAGTCACCCTGAGCGGTCATATCCGCGATGCCAGCAATGGCGAACAACTCATCGGTGCCAATGTGTTTCTCAAAGACCAAGGCACGGGCGCTTCCACAAATGTGTATGGTTTTTATTCGCTCTCGGTTGCACCGGGTACGTACGAAGTGCTGGTGAGCTATCTCGGTTTTCAGAATAAGACGCTCCAGGTGGAACTCACCGCCAACAAAACCTTGGACATCGAACTCGACCCGGAGGGCGTCGTCATCAATGAAGTGGTGGTGACCGCCAAGCAAGCCGACCGCAATGTGCAGGATATTGAAATGAGTGTGGAGCGGCTGAATGCCGCACAAATACGGCAGATACCGCAAGTGCTGGGCGAAGCCGACCTCATTCGCAGTATTCAGTTGCTGCCAGGCGTAAGTACGGTGGGCGAAGGCGCCACGGGCTTCAACGTGCGCGGCGGTAATGTGGATCAGAACCTGATTTTGCTCGATGAAGCGACCGTGTACAACTCCTCGCATTTATTCGGGCTGTTTTCGGTTTTCAATGTGGACGCAATTAAAGATGCCAAGCTTTACAAAGGGGGCATTCCGGCGCGCTACGGCGGGCGTTTGTCTTCGGTGCTCGACGTGCGCCAGCGCGACGGCAATAAAAAGAACCTGGCGGCTTCGGGTGGTATCGGCTTGATTGCCAGCCGTTTGACTGTGGAAGGTCCGATTCAGAAAGACGAAAGCTCGTTTATGATCGCCGGGCGGCGTTCGTACGGAGATTTGTTTTTAAAACTCACCCCCGATTTGAATGATAATGTGGTATATTTTTATGATTTGAATGCCAAAGTCAATTTTAAACTCGGCGAAAAAGATCACCTATACTTATCGGGCTATTTTGGTAAAGACGTCTTTAATTTTGGCGACGATTTTGCCTCCGATTGGGGGAATACCACGGCTTCGCTACGTTGGAATCACCTGTTTTCCAGCAAGTTATTTGCCAATTTTACCGCTATTTACAGCGATTACGGCTACTCGTTCGGTGTACCTGATGGCACGCAGGCGTTCGACTGGGACTCGCGCATTTTCAATCATGTACTCAAAGGCGATTTGAGTTATTTCTTCAGTCCCACGAGCAAACTGGAATTTGGTGCAGAAGGTAATTATTATCGTTTCCACCCGGGCAATGCCCGCGGCGTCGGCAGCGAATCTATTTTTAATGAAATCAACATTCAGCATCAATATGCGCTGGAAGCAGCGGCTTACATCAGTTATGAGCATGAGCCGATTAAAAATCTGACCTTGCAATATGGCTTGCGCTACTCCTTGTTTCAGCGGCTAGGCAAAGAAAACATTTACCTGTACGAAAATGGCGTGCCTACCGACAAAAATGCCATCATTGATACGGTGGCTTATGGCTCCTGGGAGCCCATCAAAACCTTCAGTGCGCCGGAGCCCCGTTTTTCGGCTAATTATGTGCTTAATAATGAAAATTCTATTAAGTTCAGTTATAATAGAATGCAACAATACATTCACCTGGTGTCGAATACCACCTCTGCTACACCCGTAGATATCTGGACGCCCAGTGGTAAATATGTCAAGCCGGCAACGGTGGATCAAGTCGCTTTAGGGTATTTCCGCAATTTTAAGAATAATATGTACGAAGCTTCGGTGGAAGGTTTTTACAAAAACTTTAAAAATCTGCTCGATTTTAAAGATGGCGCGGAATTATTACTCAATGAAACGCTCGAAACGGAATTGCTCACCGGCAATGGTCGTGCTTACGGTTTGGAATTATCGGTGCGGAAAAATGAAGGCGTGCTGACCGGTTGGATTAGCTATACCCTGTCGCGCTCTGAACGAAAAGTGCCGGGCATTAATGAGGATGAATATTATCCGTCGAATTATGATAAAACGCATAATTTGTCGATCACCGGTGCTTACAAACTCAATGAAAAATGGAATTTCTCCGCCAATTTTGCTTACGCCACCGGTCGCCCGATCACCTATCCTGAGTCGCGTTACGAATATGATGGCATTATTATACCCCATTATGGCAATCGCAATGGCGCACGCGTGCCCGATTATCATCGCCTCGACATTGGGGCGCAGTACATCCCCAATCCTGACTCGCAAAAAAGGTGGAAAAGCTCCTGGGATTTTGGCATTTACAATGTGTATGGGCGGCGCAATGCGTACTCCATCTTCTTCCGTCAGAACGAAGACAATCCTTTACAAACCGAAGCCGTGCGCCTCTCCATTTTTGGGAGCCTGCTGCCTTATGTGACGTATAATTTTTCATTTTAGTAGTGTGGCACATTTAGGGAATGTGCCACACTTAATGAAATACCATTTATAATAAAAATGACATTCATCATGAAAAATATAATATTCTTCCTCTTATTTATCACCATTATTTTAAGCAGTTGCGAAGACGTCGTCAACCTCGACCTTCCCGACGGCGACCTTCAACTCGTAGTGGACGGCACCATTACCAACCAGCCCGGCGAAAAACGCGTGCGCCTCACCAACACCGCCAATTATTTTGATAATAAAGAAACCCCCAAAGTAAGTAATGCTTTGGTGTTATTATATAATGAAAGGGGCGTAGTGGACACGTTAATCGAAAAAGAAGCCGGCATTTACATAACGGAATACATCGGGCAGGTCGGCACCAGCTATCATTTGTACATTCGTACCCCGGATGGCAATGAATATGAATCACAGCCCGAATTATTACAAGCAGTACCCGACATTGACAGTATTTATTATGAATTTAAAGCAGAAACGCCCTTTCAGGACGAAGGATATTATGTAAAAATCGATACCTACGAACCCGCGGGACTCGGCAATCATTATCGCTGGAAGCAATACGTCAATGGAAAATACAAAAACGAACCCTTCGACTTATTATACGCCACCGACCAGTTCGTGGACGGCAACCCCATCCTTGGTTTTGAGGTGAGCACGGATGCCTTGCAAGTGGGCGACCAATTCCGCGTGCAACAAATGTCGATCTCCGAAGCCGCGTTTGATTTCCTGACCCTTTTATCGCAGCAGACCGCCAATGTTGGCTCTATTTTCGACAGCCCGCCCGCGGCGCTACCCGGTAACATTCGCAACATCACCAATCCGAAAGTAAAAGCCCTCGGCTTTTTCAGCGCCTCGGCAATCAGCGAAGCCACCATTGTAATAGAATAAAATAAATAATTATCCGCATATTACATTCCCTCGCGCAACGGTGGTTGGGCGGGGGATTTTTGTTTTTATCCCATTGGAAACTTTACAAGTATCACCAAAGTTATATCAGAATAAGGTGTAAATTTGTACAAACAAGACGTATGAAAAGTATATCATTAAAATTGCAAGAACCCATTTTCCAGGAAATGGAAAAACTATTAGAAACCCTGGAAACCAGCCGAAACAATTACATCAACGAAGCCATTGAATTTTATAATGCTTACCAGGAGCGCCAACTGCTCGAGCAACGCCTGCAGGTCGAGTCGGCTTTAGTAGCGGAGGATTCGATGGAAGTATTACAGGAATTTGAATAATAATTTTCATTTAATTTAATAATTGGGAGATTTACCGCAGTAATTGGAAGCAAAAATGAAAGAAAATTTAAAGATTGTAATGGATTTGTGATTTTAAATAGCTGTTATGCTTTTATACATGCAATAATAGCTGGGTGAGGGATTTTTTTGAATATTTTTAGATAAATTTAGAACAATTACTACATATTAATAAGAATTTTAAGTATCATCAAATGAAATTAAAAGATGAAAGATTTATTATTTATCATAAGTTTTGTATTTGTATCAACTTATTGCAATGCTCAGACTGAGGTGAATTCTTTAAATTTTATAAATCAAGTAAATAAGTTAACTTTAATTTTTATAGATAATGCTTGTGGAGAATGGGGAGGAAATGAAATTAATATAATGATTTATAGAGACGACTTCACAGGACCTCTTTTAGCTGATTATATTGAGCGAAATAAAAATTGTATCCCTCCTTATGATATTACAATAGGAAAAGATTTAAAAAGGATAAATTTAACCCAATACGAAAAAGATTTAATTCTTGAAAGTATTAATGATTTAATTATTTCAAAATTAAATAAAGAAGAAATACCCTCACATAGCGGGCTTTTGTGTGTCGCAAAATTAAATAATTCATCGTTTTATATCGAAGATTTTCCATCTCGCGATTGGATAAAGTTTAAACTATTATGCACTCAATTAAACAAACAATAGATATTTACTTTTTTGTTAACGTTTTTTATATTAGGGTAGCAATATCTTGCGTAGAAAAATTGCCCAAAAATCTTTTCCTAGCGCTATTCGTTATATAAGAATCTTTTTAGAATATGTCAGACAAAAAACGAAAACAAAACGAAAAAGAATATCCCAATTGGACGGAATTAGAAGATGGCAAGCGCTTATATTGGAAGGAAATTGACGCAGGTGATAAAAGTGGAAAGAAAGCGCGATATGAAAAAATAGTGGATAGTGACGAACAAACGGTTTCATTCGTTCAAAAAATTTTTGATAATATTGGAAATTTGACTGAAATTCATGAAAAGTTTCCAATTGACAAGGGGCACATTATTTTGATGATTTTGATCTTCATTTTAGGCGCAGTAGCTTATAATCTTTTGTAAATCATGCAAATAACCAGAGAACTCTTAGCAGGAAAAATATTGGAATATTTAAATCGCCGCATCACAGCCGAGGACTTGGCTGTTTGGGCAGAAGATGCCATGATCGAGAGCGATTATCAAGAAGAATATTTCACAGAAATAGCCGAAGGATTAGCAAAAATCGGATTAATGAATGTAAAAAGCTTTGAATTGCCAGTTGCATTCTTTTTAAATTTGTTAATAAAATTGGACTATTTAACCGTTTTTGGATTGGAACCCGCCATAGAAAAAGGAAAAGAGCTGATGTATGCGTAAACATGTCTTCGGGCAATTTACATTTTACATTTTGCGGTTTTACATTTGAAATTTTCCCTAACTTCACCTCCCACAAACAACCTAAAACTCAAATTCTTCATGAATCGCATTGCACTTCGCTGGCGCTGGTTTGCAACCAGTGTCCTTACAATTTTATCGGCGTACACGCTTATCGCACAATCCATTGCAAAATCCAATTACCAAGACTTAAAATACCGCATGATCGGTCCGTTCCGCGCGGGACGTACCGTTGGGGCGGTAGGCGTTCCTTCGCAGCCGAATGTTTTTTTCATCGGCGTAAATAATGGCGGCGTTTGGAAAACGGATGATTACGGTCGCACCTGGAAACCCCTCTTCGATGAGATGCCAACAGGCTCTATTGGGGACATTGCTGTGTCTCCGACGAATCCGAATGTCATTTACGTCGGCACGGGCGAGGGTTTGCACCGCCCAGATCTGAGCGTGGGCGACGGGATATACAAGTCAACCGACGGCGGCAAAACCTGGCAGCACCTGGGTTTGAAGGATGTGCAGCAGGTCGGCTGGATCACGGTTCACCCAACCAATCCCGATGAGGTTTTTGTAGCGGGCTTGGGGCATCCTTACGGTCCGAACCCCGAACGGGGCGTGTTCCGCACACGCGACGGCGGCAAAACCTGGGATAAAGTATTGTATATCAATGAAAATACCGGCGCGATTCAGGTTGAATGCGATCCGAATAATCCAAGTATAATCTTTGCCGATCTTTGGGAACACCGCGAAGGTCCCTGGGAGAATGCAAGTTTTTCGGGTGCCAATAGCGGTTTGTACAAATCCACCGACGGCGGCACGACCTGGCGCAAGATTACCAAAGGTTTGCCTGGAGTGGAGCAAGGCTTAGGCAGAATTGGCGTAGGCATAGCGCCGAGCAATTCCAATCGCATGTACGCTACCGTGGACGCTCGCAGCAACGGCGGCATTTACCGCAGCGACGACGGTGGCGAGAGTTGGAGTTTGATTAGTACCGACCGGCGCACCTGGGGGCGCGGCAGCGATTTCGCGGAGATCAAAGTGCATCCGAACAATCCCGATATTGTTTTTGTGGCGAACGTCGCTTCTTACAAATCCATCGACGGCGGCAAAACCTGGTACTCCTTCAAAGGCGCGCCCGGCGGCGACGATTATCACCGCATCTGGATTAATCCGAAAAATCCCGAAATTATGTTGTTTGCTGCCGATCAGGGCGCGGTTATCACCGTTAACGGCGGCAAAACCTGGAGTTCCTGGTACAATCAACCCACTGCGCAGTTGTATCACGTCTCTACCGACCATCAATTTCCCTACTGGGTGTATGGCGGGCAGCAGGAGAGCGGCGCGATTGGCGTGTCGAGCCGCGGCAATGGCGGGCAAATCTCCTTCCGCGACTGGATGGGCGTCGGTGCCGACGAGTACGCTTACGTTGCACCCGATCCTTTGAATCCGGACATCATCTACGGCGGTCGGGTCTTAAAATTCAACAAAAAAACCGGACAAACGCAAAACGTCGCCCCCGAAGCGCTGCGCTCCGGCAAGTATCGGGTTTTAAGAACCATGCCTTTGCTCTTCCATCCTGCCGATCCGAAAACGCTTTTATTCGCAACGAATGTCCTTTGGAAAACCACCAACGGCGGGCACGACTGGCAAATTATCAGTCCTGACCTCACGCGCGAGCAACCCGAAGTCCCGGAAAGTATTGGTACCTTCCGCACGCCGGAATTAGCCAATATGGCAAGACGAGGCGTGATTTATTCGATTGGACCTTCCCATTTGGATGCCAAAATGATCTGGGCAGGTACGGATGATGGTTTGGTGCACGTCACCCGCGACGGCGGCGCAAGCTGGACCAACGTTACGCCAAAGGAACTCCGCTCCTGGGACAAAGTCTCCCAAATCGACGCCGGGCATTTTGACAAAAATACCGCCTACATTGCTATCAATGCCTTCCGGCGCGACGACTTGCGTCCGCATGTCTATCGCACGCACGACGGCGGCAAAACCTGGAAACGCATTGTCAACGGTATTGCCAATGACCCCGTCAACGTGGTGCGCGAAGACCCCAAACAGCCGGGCTTACTCTTCGCCGGTACCGAGCGCGAAGTCTTTTTTTCCGCCGATGATGGCGAAAATTGGCAATCGCTGCGCCTCAACATGCCTGCATCTTCCATTCGCGACCTCGTGATTCACGAAAATGACCTGGTGATCGGCACCCACGGACGTTCGATCTGGATTTTGGACAATATTACACCCTTGCGGGAAATGGCGAAAGCCGCCACGAACAAACAAACTTACCTTTTCAAACCCGCAGCAGCCGTGCGCGTGCGCTGGAACATGTTTTCCGACACGCCGCTACCCCCGGAGGAACCCACCGGTCAAAACCCGCTCGACGGCGCTGCCATTGATTACAAACTCGAGGTAGCCGCTCGAACCGTTTCCTTAGAGATTCTCGACGCCGCAGGCAATATTGTGCGCAAATATGCCAGCACCGACCAGCCCGAAGCCATTGATACCAATGCGTTTCAATATCCGATTTACTGGTTCCGCCCGCAGCAGCAGTTGGCTACGACCACCGGGCATCATCGTTTCGTGTGGGACTTGCGCTACGCCCCGCCGCGCGGCAGTGATCGCGAATACACTATTGCAGCCGTCTATCACAACACGCCGACTAGCCCCGGCGGTCCATTTGTGCACCCTGGCACTTACAAAATCCGCCTCACGGTGGATGGAAAAGCCCTGGAGCAAACCATTGACGTGCAAATGGATCCGCGTGTAAGCATCAGCGCAGAAGATTTGCAATTGCAGACGGATTATTCCCTGGCTTGTTACAATGCTTATCACAAACTCCAGGACGTTCGCGAAGCCATTGACCAGAAACTCGCCGGAAAAATAAGTGATGAGCAACGCAAAACCCTGCAAACCCTGCGCGGCAACGGCAATCCCAGCGGTGGCGACATCCTCTACGGCAGCATCACCGAGACACCCGCCGATCGAGAAACGATTGTAGCCATGCAGGAAAAGTTTTTGCACATGTTGACCGTGCTACAAAGCGCCGACGCCCGCCCGACGCCACAAGCGATGCAAGGGGTGCAACGTTTGCAGGAGATTATGGGGGTAGTGGTGAAAAGATGGGAGGGGATGAGATAGAATAATTGTTACTTATAATCATAAATAAACCTTTTTTTACAAAATTTTAAATTTTCACCCCATAAGTTATGAATATTAAAGGCTTATTAACTAAATTTGATAGAGGTTCTATCATAGAATACTTTATCCTTGGCATTTTAGGCTTAGTAGTTAACTATGCAAACCAATATTTTACTTGGAATTATGAAAATAAGTTTACCGCAACTACAAGTTTTATTGCTTTTTTCTTTATTTATCTTTTTATAATTATTGTAGCTTCTAAAAGGATAATTCGTACACCTGAAGTTAGTTCGTTTTATAAAATTTTTCCTCTTAAACGTTATCGCTCAAAAATCAAACATATTAATTCAAAAACACTTTATAAAGCTCTTTCATTTATTGCCTTACTTACACTTTTAATTTTTGGATTTATTTTAAATTTATTTAACGTTTTTAATTACTATGCTATATTAAACGAATTAAATGCTAGGCAAAATAGGATTCAAACATTTCCTACGAAGATGTATTCTTCTCACACTGAGCAAGATAATAGATTTATTATAGTTAATTCTTTAGTAGTCGACCCAGTAGATGACGAAACTTTAGTATTTGCAAAAAATTTAAATAGAGAACTTGAAATAGAAAAGGAAAAATATAAGCTACCTTTAACAATATTACAAAAAGAAATTGACAAGTCAGAAATTGATAGTTTAATTAAAATCTATGAAGGCGTATATATAATTACTGGGAATTACTATAATAGAGATGCCGAAATTAGTATAAGAAAATACCACAAAAAATTTCAAATGAAGACTACGGATCTAATCTTCATGTTAAAGTCTTCGAGAGATGGTAGTTTTCCTAAAATGGATAATGTGAATTTTGATACTTTATATAATTATGACTCTCAGCCTACTGCTATTTTTTATGACAGTGATAATTCCATTTTAGATAAGTACAAAGTTAAAATTGGAGTGCCTAGCGAAATAAAGTTTTTAATTTACAGAACTTTTGGAGACCTTGTAATACAAAACCCTATTCCTAAGTCCTCCTATCTTTCGGACTCATTAACTGCGGAAAGTAAATTTGAACAAATGATTGATTATGCGATTCAAATCTATTCTTTAGCTGAAAAAAATGCACCAAAACAAATAAATTACTTTGGTTTTAAGCCAGTTTTACGGAAAGATACTAATATAAACTCTATACATGAAATTTTGTGTGCATTTTATGGGGCAAAAGCAAGGCTTTTATTAGAAAAAGGAGTAAATAAAGATCATAAATATTCCGAGTTAAAAATAGATCATGGAATAAATGAATACTTTAATTTTTTATATTATTTGAATAAAATTCAATTATCACCGAAAAAGATCGAAAATTTTTCTAATGAAGGAATTTTAAATTATTCTGCTAGAAATTTATTTGAAATTAAACTACATGCTTTATATGCAGAAGCCAGATATTCTAAAATATATCGGAGCTTCGAAAGATATTTAGGTGAATATGAATTTTATGCTTCACAACCGGACTCTTTAACTAAAAGAGAAACATTTTTTAGATCATTGGACGACAAACCTATATTAACTAAAGAAAAGGTTCGCGAATGGAAGAATACTCAAAAAAAATTGATTAGAATTTGCAAAGCAATAATAAATGATCATCAAGAGTCTCATGATAGGTTAAAAAAACTTAAGGAAAACTTAAATGATATTCAGAATAATGAGTTTGTTCACTTTATACTTGTCTATATAGAAAGAGAAATGGATAATATCCACTTAATGAATAATGTAGAAAATAGGTTTTTAAATATTTTAAAAGATGAATTAGACGTTCTCAATGAATTGAAAAAAACTTTGTAGATTTATATTGCTGTCAAAGCATTTAAGTTCTAACAAGCCCTCTTACTGACGTTGTTTTACAACATGCGCTTCCTTGTTTTTGCACGCTTTCCTTCAAAATCCCTTTTTAGAAAATTCAACAGGCTATCACCCCTCCAATATCGTCAATTTTAAACCACAAACACCCTGATTTACCACCAAATCAGGGTGTTTTTATTTTGTAAATGCACTTTTTAAAATGAAAACTGTCGAATTTAAAACGAAATATGCCGTTTTTAAAACGAAAAACGTCGTTTTTCAAGTGAAATATGC
>JBKBWT010000196.1:0-11735 GCA_046314415.1 Saprospiraceae bacterium | reverse complement strand
GCCCGCCGCCATCGCCACCGGATTCGCGGAAAGCGTACCTGCCTGATACACCGGACCATCGGGAGCCACATGACTCATAATCTCCCGGCTCGCGCCGTAAGCGCCCACCGGCATCCCGCCGCCAATGATTTTACCATAGGTAATAATATCCGGATGAATATCATAATAACCCGCCGCTCCTTCAAATCCGACCCGAAAACCGGAAATTACTTCATCAAATATTAATAAGATGCCGTATTCATTACATTTTTCTTTTACAAATTGTAAAAAAGAGCGCTCTTGTAGTAATAATCCATTATTCGCCGGAATGGGTTCAATAATAATGCAGGCAATTTCCTGTGCCTCCATTTTCAACGTGCGTTCCAATTCCTCGCGGTCGTCCAGCGGCAGTACAATCGTCTCTTTGGCAAACGACTCCGGAATCCCCGCCGACGTACTCACGCCAAACGTCACCAAACCCGACCCTGCCTTCACCAGCAGCGAATCCACATGCCCGTGATAGCAACCTTCAAATTTGATCACTTTGGTCTTGCCCGTCACGCCCCGCGCCAGCCGGATTGCCGACATCACCGCCTCCGTGCCTGAGGTCACAAAGCGGATTTTTTCGATATAACGGTTATTGGCTAGAATGAGTTTGGCAAGGGCATTGCTGCGCTGCGTCGGCGCGCCGAAAGAAATGCCGTTGTGCACCGCCTCGATCACCGCCTCGCGGATGTGCGCATTGTTGTGCCCCAGAATGAGCGGACCCCAGGAGCAGCAAAAATCAATAAACGTATTGCCATCTTCATCAGTCACGCGGCAACCATCGCCTTTTTTGAAAAAAATCGGCGGTCCGATCACGGATTTGAACGCCCGCACCGGCGAATTCACCCCACCGGGAAAATATTGTTTCGACTCTTCGTACAGCTGTGCCGAGCGCGCCCGACTGATTCTGGTATCGGTTAATTGCATTTTATTAGACTTTAAACCTTAGACGATAGACTTTAGACGGTAGATTTGACTATAGTGTCTAGCGTCTAATGCCTTAAAATACAAAAGTAAGCACAAATCACGGGCTTTTGTTGCGAAAGGCATGTCAGGCTTAAGTAAATAATAAAAAATGGAATAATAACAAATGGAATGATGGAATATTGGAAGGCTGGAATGGTTAGCAGCTAACGGTCGAACCGCCAACTGCTGACCATTCCTAAATTTTATTTACCAATTCTATAAATATACCCCACGCCTACGCTGATCGTGCGGTTGTGCCAGTGAAAATCATCGGCATTGGCGGCGTTGTTGAGGTTGGTGATGCCCAAGCCGTAGCGACCGTCCACAAACACCGAGCCGGGACCCAGCGGGATGTCAAAACCAGCGCCAAACAAAACCCCAATATCCAGGCGGGTTACATCATCCAGGTCCAAATCCGTTTTTTCGCCGTTGGCTTTCACCGTGCCGTCGAGCGCGTAGCCAAAAGTCGGTCCGAGCAGCAGTTGTGCTTTGATCGTTTCACTTCCGATGCGCCATTTTGCCAAAACCGGCACTTCCAGGTAGTTCATCATCAGTTTCCGTTCGTAAATGCCGTCGTCTTCAATTGTATTTTTATAGCCTTTTTGCAGAAAAACCACTTCGGGTTGAATGGCAAAAGCCTCCGAAATGCCGATTTCTGCAAATAGCGAGCCGGTATAACCCATCAGATAATCGTTGTCAAACTTGTCATCGCCTTGTTCCAGTTCTGCTTTCGTCCAAAGGACGCCCCCGCGTAAGCCCAGTCCCACCTGCGCTTGCAGCAAAGTCCACGTACCTGTTGTGAATAACAGGAGTAATGCCAGGATTTTTACGAAAGGTTTCATAATAACGTTTTTTAGGATGATTAAAATAAATGGCTTTTTATATCATAATTATACTTTCATTTCCTTCATTTTTAATTTTTTCATTCCAAACAGCGCTTGCCACAGGTAAATATTACTATTTTTTCGGATTAATAAATACAAACCTGCTGCCATCACCAGCGTAGCCGGAAACGCCGAACCTACACCCAGCGGTGCAATGCTCAACAGAAAAACAATACCACCCATGGTTCCCAACCGGAATATTACACCTTTTAATAACATCGAACTCCCAATTAAAAATTGACATACGGCAATGCCCAACACCAAAGTTGTTACATGATGACTAAATAACCCATTAATAAAATCCCGATAAAGCGGTAAAAATGTAAATTGGGCATACTCCAGGTATAATTGCGGCGCAAAAAGTGCAGTGGTCGTATTCGCCCAACTCGCCCAGAGGAATAAGAGTAAGTACAGGATTCTGGCGATCGCCGGTTTTTTCCAGCTGGCTAATAACATTAAAATGGCAACCACATTAGAAGCGATGTAAGCAATAAGGATGACCTGTGCGTTGCTAAAATCCATGACGACTTGCGATTTAAGACTTATAAATAACAGTGCAAAAAATCAGGTCAACCGGTGAGCAAACAGATCGGAATTATTACAATACTTATTCAATAAAGATACGCTTGTATGCCGGTAAAGTTCTAAGCAAAAGACTGTTTTCGCAATGATTTATGTCATACTAAAAAAGAACCCGGAGGCGGTATGTAAGCGCTCCGGGTTTATGATATTTTTATTTAAAAATTTTAATAAAAACTAAAATTCCATGTTAAAACTCATAGCGCAAGCCCAATTGCAACTGCCAGCGGCTCAACAGGCTGAAATCATTGAAGAAGGTTTGCGTTTGAGCGGCATCGAAACTGTAGGTTGGCAAGCCATCTGCATTCACGCTTACCGCGAGCGGCTGTGCCAAGCCCGTTTGGGTTGCAAACTGCCGCACGCCCCAGCTGGAGTTGATCAGGTTGCCCACGTTCAGCACGTCAATGCTCAGTTGGAGCTTGTTGCTTTCGCTCACATAAAAGTCTTGCAGAATGCGCAAATCCCAGTGATTGTACCAAGGTGCCAGCGCACCGTATTTTTCAGTAAACTGACCACGACGACCGGAGAGGTACTCATCCTGCGCAATGTATTGCTTCAGTGCTGCGCGCTGCGCCAGTGCATTGCCCGAAAAAACCATCTGATCAATTTCACCGTCAGTCGGCACGTACAGAAGGTCATTTAAACCGGAGCCGTCATTATTAATATCACCGGCGTACGTGTAGCTGTAGCGCCCGCCTTCCACGTATTCAAAAAATAGACTCGCCGTAGTACCGAATTTACCGTACGTGATCTTTTTAGAAACCACGCCCAAAATCCGGTGGCGATTGCCATACAGCGACGGCGCGAGCAACGGACGGTTGGTATGGTTGATGTTGGCAGGGTTCCGATCATAGGCATCCGAAGAAATTTCCGCATCAATGGAAGCAGCATCTTCAGCTTGCAGGTAGTTGTACGCCAGTTTTACATACGTATTGCTCCAGTTGCGCTCGATGGAAACGGAGCCGTTGAAGGTGTAACCCGCGTCGGTATTGGTAAAGACGTACGCATTGGTTGGTGCGCCGAAAACCAGCACGCGATCGCTCGTACGATAAATTGGACGGCTGCCGGGACCTTGCAGTGTGCCGGTCGGCAAACGCAAACCATAATTCCGCACCATTTGTGCCTGCAAATCCTTAGTGTACAACAAATCCACCGTGGCGATCCAGCCGCCGGCGATCTTC
Source organism: Saprospiraceae bacterium (assembly GCA_046314415.1). GTDB lineage: Bacteria > Bacteroidota > Bacteroidia > Chitinophagales > Saprospiraceae > JADJNW01. Next base: position 8,101 of record JBKBWT010000196.1, on the reverse strand, counting down.
TGATCATAGCCTAAATTACTGCGCCACACCTGTGGGAATTTGAAATTCGGGTCGGTCATATTGTAAAAGAAGAAGTCGGGATTCGCCACCTGGTTGCCGATCCACACAAACGGGAAACGCCCGGAGAACAAGCCCGTACCACCGCGCAACTGCGCCGAGCGGTCACCTTTGATGTCGTAATTGAACCCAAGACGCGGATTAAACAGTGGATTATTTTTCGGCAGGGTCGTGTGGTCGAACGTCACGTCATTGCCGTTTTCATCGGAATAAACGATGCTCGGATCATACGTGCCGCCGTTGGCGAGCAGCCCGCCTTTGCGGTCAATATTCTCCTGAATCAGCTCGGCGGTGTTGAAATACAAAGGATTATCTACGCGCAAGCCGAGGGTTAGCGTGAACTGATTGCTCACCGCAATTTCATCCTGAATATAGCCGGAAATCTGCCCCAGATTGGTTTCCGCGAGCGCCCAGGCGTCGTTGGCATTGTTATTTTCAAAAGCGGCGCGTGCTGCATTCACTTCATTGGCAAAATCCTGCGATTTGATGAAATTTTCAACTCCTTCAATCGGCACATCCGGGAAGAAAACGCGCAAACCGTAGCCCGTCAGGTTGAAAGAGTTGTCAAAATTGAAGCGCTCGAAAGCGCCGCCAATCGTAAATGTATGCTTACCAGCGTAAATGTTGAAATTGTCGTTAATTTGAAACACATCCTGCTCCAGGCGGTTATTGATCGAAAACGGCTCGTGCCCGGCAATGATGTACCGCACGCCGCCCTTGCTGATGTTCAACACCGGGAAAGGCTCGGAAAACGGATTGCGGCTGTCGCTGAAATTGGTGTAGCCCACCTGCAATTTATTCGCGTATTTGTTGCCGAAGAACGATTTCAATTCAATAATACCGGAGTTGATTTGGTTGTTAATCCGATAGCCGGAATTCTGGAATTGCAGCGTCAGGAAATCCGGTCCGCGTCGCCCGATGGCGGAGGGGTGCGCCGGTTTATCCTTAAACGCGTCCAGGAAATTGTAAGACATAGTCAGCTTGTGATTCTGACTCAGGTTGAAATCCAGTTTGAAAATGCCCTTGCGATTGTTGGCGTCGTGCCGGAAATTCTGCAACGCGCCTACGTTATAACCATAAGTCGTGCGCAGCAAATCCGCAACCAACTGCATATCCGAAAGCAATACCCGCGACACATTCGATTGCCCGCTATTCGTGCCATTATTCGGCACAAAATAGGAACCCAGGTCTGAACGGTTTTCCAATTCAAAATTGGCAAAAAAGAAAACTTTGTCCTTAATAATCGGACCGCCCAGACTAAAGCCGGTTTGTAACTGTTTCAAATCACCCCGCACCGCCTCGGTACCGTCCACCTCATTGCCGATCATGTCGCGATTGCGGAAGTAGCCGAACAAAGTTCCGTGAAACTGATTCGTACCCGACTTGGTCACCGCATTGATCGAAGCGCCCGTAAAGCCTGACTGCGTCACGTCGTAGGGTGCAATGGACACGCTGATCTGCTCAATGGCATCCAGCGAGACCGGCTGCGCGTCGGTCTGCCCGCCTGGCGTCGCTGCATCCAGACCAAAGGGGTTGTTAAAGATAGTACCATCCAGCGAGTAGTTGTTGAACTGGTCATTGCGACCTGCAAACGAACCACCCTCCGAAGCCATCGGATTCAAACGCGTGTAATCCGCCGCCGAACGACTGATCGTTGGCAGTTTGTCCAGCAGATCACGGTTAATGGCAGTAGCCGGACCCGTGCGTTTGCCATTCAGCACCGGGTCGCGCTCACTCGTCACCGTGATGCCCTCCAGATTGACACCTTCGTTGCGCAAACGAAAATTCAGGGTAAATTTTTGTCCCAGTGCCAGAAAGACATTTTCCTGTGTACTCAGCGCATAGCCTACATAACTGGCTTCAATGGCGTAAGGACCACCTACCCGCATGTTAGCAATGCTGTAGCGTCCATCCTCTTGCGTGACTGTGCCGTAAATGGTTCCCGAAGGAACGTGTGTCGCCTTGACCGTAGCACCGATGAGCGGCTCACCGTTTTCATCAGAAATACTGCCCGTGATAGCCGAAGTAGTCACCTGCGCCAGCACTGCCGTACTGGTAAAAAGCATTATTAATAAACTAAGTGAGGGTAATTTAAAAAACTGCATGTATTGGAGTTTATGTGAAAAGATGCTCGAAGCTACTTAATTTTAAATTAATCTTGGCTTAACAATAGAGAGTATTATTTGTATAATTTTTAGAATCATGGTGCGAGTTCGCAGAAGAGACTGGATTATTTACTGAGTACCAAAACTTTGTCGCCACTACAATAAAATTGTCCCGAATCCTTATTATCTTCACAAAAGCTTATTTTTTAATCAAAATCATCCGAACATGAAAAAGTATGCATTTCTGTTAATGCCTGCCTTATTGGGCGCTTGCATATTACTCAAAGCCCATTACATCCCAACGGCAAAAGCCGAAGATCAAAAAATGGTGGAAGCAGCCATCCTGGACTACGTAGAGGGCGTCTATGAAGTGGATCCTTCACGGATCGAGCGCAGCGTACACCCGACCCTGCGCAAACGCGGCTTTTACTTTGAAAAGGACAAAAATGCTTATTCGGGTCAGTTAGACATGAGCTACGAACAATTGGTTCATCTGGCTAAAACCTGGAACAAAGAAGGCAAGCGTGCCAATGCAAAATCTCCGAAAAAGATTGAAGTATTTGATGTGCTGGACAAAACGGCAGTCGGAAAACTGACGGCAGAATGGGGGGTGGACTATTTTCATCTCGCAAAGCTGGACGGCAAGTGGTACATTATGAACGTCATCTGGCAGTCGCCACCCCAACCGGCAAAGTAAAACCGGTACGTTTTAAAACACAAAAGCCGCTCCATGTGAGCGGCTTTTATGTTTGGGGTGGATGATGGGGCTCGAACCCACGACCTTCGGAACCACAATCCGACGCTCTAACCAGCTGAGCTACAACCACCGTTTTTGATACAAAATGGCTGCAAGCATTCGTGCCGACAACCACTTTCATAAAGCGATGCAAAGATACAATTAGTTCCCAAAAAATAGATTTTCCACCTACAATTTTTCTACAATTCTCTATTTTTGCGACAAATTATAACACAATGAAAAAAATTATTATACTGATAGGAATGGGGCTTGCATTGGCGGCTTGTAAGCAAGACAATAACCAGCAAAGCAATGGCTCCAACGAATCCGGCGACGCTGCAGCTGCGGCTCCTACTGTAAGCACTGGTTCCGGTGAATTGAAACTGACTTGTGAAAGCAACGGTTCGGAGACCAATGTGCCCAATAATTCTGTTTACGCCATTGCGGGTGAGCGCAAAACCAAGCTTATGGACATCACTGCAGCCTGTATGGAGGTTAAACCGGAAAATTATGCCAGTTATGGTATTCCGACGGATGCAGTTGCTGCGCTGGGTAGCTGGTTTGCCGGTTTGGGCGATTATTTTTACGCCAAGCAGGAAGGCGACAAGATTGTAGTGTATCACACCGCGATTAGCGAAGAAGGTCCGCCCAACGGTATTCACACCTATTATAAAATTGCCACTTACGAGAACGGCAAGATCACTGTACACGAAGAAACACCGATCGAAGGCGTACAATAAACCGCTTCCATAGTTGTCAAATCATTAGACAGCAGAATCGCGTCGTCAAAGCATTAATGCCGGCAGCAATTGGGGACGCGATTTTTCTCCTCTTTTATTTGATTTTAAATTGCTTAACCAGTAGTGCCCCGCTCGTTTTTAAATCTGAACTCAGTACCAGCATTTGTTCCTGCGTCCCATCATCTACCGAAACGGCAATGGTATTCGGTGGAATATCACCTAAGGCTTCGGCGTGCAGAATCAGGAAATTATTATCAGCTGCCAGGGTGACCGGAATGGCATATTTTGCTTTGGCAACGCGGTATTTTTCCAGTATTTTTTTCCCATTTAGAAAGAGGGTAACAATATCTCCATCCACTACTCCACTATCCCACACTTTGATGCGAATATTCGGTTTTTGCACTTCTACTACCCGCGACACGCGTACTTCACGCTGGTGTTCCGTGGTATAATTTGCCGTTTGCTGCTGCTCTAACTGTCGAATTTGTTGGGTTTCAATGGGTTTTTCCAAAAATAGCCTGCCCGGTGCGCATTTACCTGTTGTAGCGGTATGCCCTTCCAGATAGCCCTGCCACTCGCCCTCCAAGCGATACACATTTGCATTTTTACTAAGACGCAGTTGCGCCGACTTAATGCACCATTTCCATTTGGAGTCGGTTTTGCTGGTCACTTTGGTTTCGGTGAGCGTAAAAATACTGTCCTGCGCATTAAAATTCCATTGCAGCTGATGAAAAGCGCTGCCACCGTTGGCTTCAGAGACAATATTGGATTGCCCGTCAAAAGTATCGTTGAGCATTAATTCATAAAAAAAAACATAGTCCCGGTCTGATTGCGAAAGCTGACCCGTCCAACGCCCCGCCCAGCTAAAAGGCGCTTCCACTTCAATGGTGTTCGCATTTTTGGTGCCCTGCCGCTGTAAAAAAACCTGCCCGGGCGTACAACGGTCCGATTTCCAGTCACCAAAAAGTTGCTCCGTATTATTTTTATTATTATATTGCAATAAAATATACTTCAGACACCAACCTCCATTGGCAGGTTCTGTTTGAATCACTTCCTGTACCACCAGTTGTTGACCATTCCAGGCTCCGGTGAATTGAAATTTGCCAAAAGATTTACCATCCGGCGAGCGTGAAAAGGAAATTCCCTGAATAGCGGTGCCGTTTTGTTGGATGTCGAGTTGATAAAAAAAAGTATCGGTTTTACCCGGTTGGGTGAGGATACCCTGCCATAGCCCGGAGAAATCCTGGGCAAACAGCATTGAGTGCCCGGCAATTAATAAAAGTAATAATTTATTTTTCATTCTTTTTTTTGTTAAGCCAAACTAAAAATTTTCCGGGTGCGTTCCAAATACAAATTATGACAATACTCACCCAGCCCTATTGATAATTGTCATTTACAGCGACTTATAATTCGACCTAAATTTGTAAGCAGAGACTACATACACATAATTACATATAACCATAATTCGGGGAAGGTTACTGTTCACATCCTAATTTATAATCAAACACCGGTGCATTAGTTCAACATGCTGAAGGATAAATGCTCAATGCTCATTGCATCGAAGCGTGTTACATTATTATTTATTCACTAGTAAAAATTTACAATCTTATCGTTCATTTTATAAAATTTATGATGTATGAATATCCGAGTGTATGCACCTAACCAGATTCAACACCAACTACAGGCATTGGCGAGTGAAAGTGTAGAGAAACTGAAATCGTTGTTTGAAAGAATTAAAAGTGCAGAAGTGGTTTTTACCGAGGAAGGCGAGAAAACAGTGGAAATGAAGTTGTACCTGATGCGGCGAGTACTCTACGCAGCGGAAAGAGGCGATGCTTATGAGGATGCATTGGAAAATGCGCTGGAAAAACTGCGTTGGCAATTAATGAGTTACAAAAAAGAGGTAGCCATTTTTTAAGCTATTTTTTTCGGAGGAATAGAATAAGAACTGCTACCGTGAGCCAAATGAAGAACTTATTTGTTCTATCAAGAGACCAAAAACTGAACATGCTAAAAACAGAACGATATGACGATACAAGTGAATGCGCCTTTTACCGTAGGGGAAGGCTTGCAGACTTTAATTGATGAAAAAGTAGGTAAACTTACGACCTATTTTGATAAAATTGAAAGTGTAACCATCTTTTTCCGCGATCACGACAACCGCTCGCAGTCAACACCGACGGGCAACAGCGCGGAGATTAGATTGAATGTACCAGGACAGATTTTGTACGCCGAGGAAACTTCCGAATCGTTTGAGAAATCGCTGATTGCTGCCGCTGAAAAGATGCGTAAGCAATTAATACGTTACAAAGATCAATTATCAACGCATAACTAAATATTTTGCTAACAGGTGAGTAGTGAACCCGTTGTACACTACTCGCCTCTTTATAAACAGCATCAATGTTTGTACCATTTTATGGAGCATTGATGCTGTTTATTATTTAGCGCAATTTGATAATCGAAAAAATAGCCTGGTGTGGCTGCTTGGCAACCATTTCCTTACCGATTTTGACCTGCGTATCCTTGCGGTCTTCATCAAATATAACAAACAGCGTGCGGTCGTCGAGCAACGTCATGCCTTCGCCTTTGTAGGGCATTTCCAGTTGCTTGCCTTCACTCATCACCGGCAGCGGGGCTTCCCCCTTTTCCAGGCGCGACAGGGGTAGTATCCACAGGCTACTGCTGAAGGTCTTGTTTTTTTCATCCGTACCGGCTTCATACGAACTCAAAGCCAGCAGGCTATTACTGGCTGTATGATATAGCAAATCGGAAATACCCATTTGGTGCCCGTTTACAACCGGTTTATACTCATATATTTTCTTAAAATTCGGATTGATTTGAACCCCGCCGGACGAAATGCTAAAAGTCGCCTCCACCAAAATAAAGGTGTATTCAAATTTCAGATAGCTCTCCCCAATTTCGCGCACCCCAAAAACGAGCCGATTGCCCGGCAGTACCGTCAACGCTTCAATTTTAAAATAAGGCACGCCATTGGGAAACTGGCTGGTAGTCAACACTTTTTGAAAAGCGCTGCGCAAGTCCCGCGAACTCGTCACGCCATTGCGTTCCGACGCAGCCACATATTGCACGTCAGCATAATTCTTTGACTGCCAGCTCAGCAATGCATTATAGCCATCCCAATCCGCCGAGCTACCTCTGACCCGGTCAAAAGCGGTGGTAGCAAAAAACAAACTATCATTGGGCGCTTTGGCAAAAGCCTCCAGTTTTAATGCCTGCTTAAAAGGCGCAGCACTCACAAAATTAATACGATTACTATATTCCGGCTTTTTCAGCACATCCGCTACCGGCACGGTAAAGACCGGTGAGAAATTCCCCGGTACGGGCTTATCAATAGCCAGTAGAATCTGGTCGCCCATTTTCATAGCCGCAGAAGCCTCGGCATAAACATAATTGACCGAATCGGCTTTCAGCCCATACTGATACACATTCAGCAAGTCGGTGCGAGTGACGGTAGCATTTACCGCGTCGGCGCGACTAAAATCAAGTGGTTTGGTGGTAGTGCAATTTGCGAGCAACAGGCTCATCCCCAACGCTACAAATAACGTCTGACACTGCTTCCACTTATGCAAAAATTGGATTTTCATTATGACACTCATTTATTTACCAACAAATAGATTGCACTGCTGCAAATCGGCGCGTAAATTACAACTTCCTATGCATCCACTCCTTTTAATTGACCAGAAAAGCCATATTTCAAGCACGGTTTCGCAAAAATCAGGTAAATTTTAGTTCGAAACACCCAAATTATCGAGAGGAAAAAATCATTTTTTTTATCCACTAAAACCCTTGCTATTTAAATATTTTTATGTAATTTGCACCCGGATTCAAAAAGGAAAAAATAACCAACCTCATTGAATTCGCGCAACACGCAACTATTCTCCCATATTTCTCACGATTGCCTTCCAGGAACAAAGGATTCAGATAGATTTCTGAAATTTTCTTATGGTGGCACAAGAGGAAAAATTTTCCCAAAACTGCAACCTATTGAATCAACCTAACCACCACACGCAAAGCGTGCACATTTTAGTGCCTGAGCAGTTGTAAAGTACAGATTTACAAAAAGTAAAACGTATATAAAAAAATAAATTTTCAGCAGTATCCTAAAGAAGCTACGAAACGCTTCTGGGTTTTTCAGACCAATAAATATGCCCTTAAACACCATATTTACATAAGAGGATTTTACAAAAAATGTAGTAGCACCTACGAATTTTTACGTATATACTTGTAACAATATTCTAACCACCAAACAACCAACCAAAAATCCTAAACCTTGCGAGCGCAGCTTACTTGTAGTGAGCATTGCGCAACACCTATAATTTACACGGTCCTCAAAAAGATTAACCGCAGTTACATTCTAATTTCTATTGATCTCTCTAGTTTAGTAGTAGAGGATAAGTACTGCTACTTGTCCTCTTTTTTATTTTCCCTGAAAATTGGCACGC
>JBKBWT010000195.1:0-11766 GCA_046314415.1 Saprospiraceae bacterium | reverse complement strand
TCCATTCGCCGCCTTTATTTTGATACACAAATTCAAAACTGGCATTTCTACCGAAGTCTTTGTTTACCAATTGATTATCGGCAAACGCATTGCGATTTAAGAACATACCCTGTACTCGAGAACGTCCAAAAATACGCTGCTGTAAAGCAACTGCCGTATAATTTTGCGCCAGTACATCGCCCTTGCTGCCGGTTTGCATATTCATCAAGCCCAGGCGGAGGTTTTTATTCAAGTTGCCACTCAAACGCGCACCGGCAACGATCGGCACGGGTCGCCGGTCGGCATCCAAGCCAATGGTGCGGGAGAAAAACGGACGTACCGGAGGCAAGCCAAAATTGGCAAACAGATCGCTGTTTTCCAGGAAGAAATTCCGGCGTTCCGGAAAGAAAATATTGAATCGGGTTAAATTCGTAACCTGTTGATCTACTTCTATTTGTGAAAAATCAGGATTAACGGTTAAATCGAGGTTTAAAGCCGAAGTCACGGCAATTTTTGCATCCAAACCCAGGTCGCCGTTGGTTTTTAATTGACCATCACTTTCATAATTGATATTTGAACCACCTGTAATATAAGGAATTAATGAAATATTTCCATTGGCTTTGCGCGGCGGCTTATCCCACACCAGCGCCCCCATGTAGCCAAAATCAGTCGTTTGAAATTGCAATGGTACATGTGCCCACGTGTGGTACTCATTCTTTTTCAAATCATTACGTATAAAATTTATTCCCCATTTTTGCCTTCCTTCGTCATAGCGCAGCGTTTTGAAAGGAATTGCCATTTCCAAAGTCCAGCGATCGGCGTGTTGCTTTACATCCGAGTACCAGCGGTTGTCCCATTCGGTGCCGATATCATCTTGAAAATTCCCCAGTAAACCTTCGGTTTGCACGCCCAGCGGACTCACGCCAAACATAAATCCGTAGGTTTTTTCATTCACCGGATCCATTACGATCGCAAAACCATCACTATCAAAATAATTTACATCCCGACGTAATGTTTGAATAATATGATTCGTTGTATCATAACAAACTGCGGCAATGTAAAGAAAATGATCATTATACGTCATGCGCACTTCGGTGCGGCGCTCGGCTTTGGCATCGTCTTTGGGCCATTGCAGCCAAAAATCAGTCGCGACGGCACATTCCTGCCAGACTGCTTCTGATAAGTCGCCGTCAATTTTTATTACATCTGCATGATAACGAATGGGTAATTGATAAAGATTTTGATGTTGTTCTTGTGAATAAAGAGAAGAAATGCTTATATAAAAGCAGACAAAATGTAAGAATAAGGATTTCATAGTCGGGTGTTTATAAATAAGTGTTTACAGAATTTGTTTCGACAACAATCGCCAATTAAATTCTGTTCCCAAGGTTTCCTAAAAATCGAAATTTTACATTTTTCATCTTGGGGGTTTTGAGTTGCAATGCTTTTGTCCCTAACTTTGTCAATTGGATCATTTAAAACCTTCTCTGTTTTGAGTTGTTCCAATTCTTTTGGCTATAACTATGAATTTTCCACTACAAAATATTGAAGCACATCTCGATGAAGAATCGCTCCTGCATGGCGAACAGCTCTTGCAGGAAGGAAAAGTGTCGGAATTATTGGAAGCGGAGAAGCATCTCTGGCTGGCGCAGGTCGAGGACAATCGACTATTGGAAGTAGAAGTAAAAATCTCGCCTTCCAAAGTTTTGGCGGCTTCGTGCGAGTGTGAGCGTTTTCGGCAGGAAAAAATGTGTGGACATATCAGCGCCGTCTTACTCAAGCTTCGCCAGGAACGAAGTGAAAAAATACCCCCTAAAGCGCCCCCCGTGGAACGTTCGGAAGAGCCTGCACCCCGCAGACTGACCACTGGAGTTGTGCTGGAACAAGTAAGCCATGAAGATTTGGTCGCTTTTGTGCGTCAATACGCAAAAACGAATCGCAATTTTGCCATTGCATTAAAGGCTCGTTTTGCGCCGGATGTGTCGGACATTGATAGCAAAGAGAAATACTTGCAACTGCTGGATACCACGATTAGCTCGGCACGTCGCCCCGACCGCACGTTTAATCAACGCGGCGCCAATAGTATATATAAGGTATTGTTGGAAATTGAGCAACAAATGGAAGATGCGATTGTCCAGCGGCATTTGGTAGAAGCGGTTGTAATGGCGCAAAGCGTAATTGAAAAAGTGACGCCTTTATTACGTAAAACTCAATATTTACAAGAAGAATTGCGCCAGCAGGTGCGCCACGCCTTTGATACGTTACGCCAGGTATTAAATTTATTGCCGCCGCCGACGCTGCGTGAAGCGATCTGGGAATATGGCTTTACCGAGGGTAGTAAAATCATTTACCGCAGCAATCAGGTAGATCAATATTTTTTCCGACTTTTATTGTCCATGTCCGATGAATCCAGTAAAACCGAGCAGTTGCTCGAATTGCTGGAGGAACAAATTACCCGTTATTACTTTGAAAAACGCGACATCGCACCGGTATTATTACAAAAATTAACTTTACTCGAAAAGCTGGATCGCACCGAAGAATTACAAGCCTTTATTCAGCGTTATATCACCAACGAAGAAATATTACATTTTGCTGTAAAACAAGCCATGCAGCGGCAGGATTTTAAACATGCTAAAATATTGGCTCAGAGCGCTTTAGCAAATGGCGTTTCTAAAAATATTACTGCCGAAATGGAAGATACGCTGCTGCAAATAGCCGAAGCAGAAGAAGATTGGGAAAATGTACGCCTATACGCCGGGCTGCGCCTTTTGGCAACTTTAAATGCGCAATATTATATTACATTAAAACGCATATTACATCAAAACTGGAAGGAATTATATCCATCCTTATTACATTCCATCAAACAATTACCATATTCACCTGGTAAACAACGACTTATAGCCGCTATTTATCAGGAAGAAGGATTATATCCTGAATTGGCGCAACATTTAGAACAAGCCAAATCACTTGATCTGGCGCGGGAATTTGGCTTATATTTAGTGGAATATGATATAAATATTGCTTTCCAATTATATAATGATTTGTTTTTTCATTATTTAAAAAATCATGTGGGACGCAAGCCATCCGAAAAAATACGTACGATTATTCACCAATTATATGAAAAAAATTATGATGAATTAGCGGAACGCCTCATCGAAAACCTGCGTACAGAATTCCCGGAGCGGCATTCCCTGATGGAAGAATTGGAATTGTTGTGAGTTTAAAATCAGAAGCGAGAGCAGAGGAGCGGGAACAGAGCCCCCCCAAACTGCTAAGCTCCCAAACTTTTTATATACCCAACATCAAATCTTTTAAATGTATAATAAAACCCGATAATTAATAACCCATTACATGAAAATCGAGCTTTGGGCAATCGGTAAAACCAACGAAAAATATTTAGAAGAAGGCATAACTATTTACTTAAAACGCTTGAAACATTATATCAACTTTGAGTTTTCGGTAATCCCTGATATAAAGCAAGCCGGAAATTTAAATGCCTTACAATTAAAAAACAAAGAAGGGGAAACGATTCTGGCGCGTTTAAAAAATGAAGATTTCCTGATTTTATTAGATGAAAAAGGCGATGTTTACACGTCGGAGGCATTCGCTGATTATATACAACAAAAATTACAAATATCTTATAAACGCATCATATTTTTAATCGGCGGAGCGTATGGCTTTTCAGAAGATTTATATGTACGCGCCAATAGTAAATTATCGTTATCAAAAATGACCTTTTCGCATCAAATGGTGCGGCTTTTTTTTGTTGAACAATTATATCGCGCTATGACCATCTTAAAAAATGAACCTTATCATAATGGAGGATAGGGTGATAGGGTAATAGGAGGATGGGAAAACACAATAACACAATAACACAATAACATCATAAAAATGAGTTTAACTTTAATTTTAGTAGTGGTAACCGGCTTGATATCCTATCGCGGTTTTACCGATTCGGCGGCGGTGGCAAAGTTGATGCTCTACCCTATTCAAATGAAAGCCAGAGGAGAATGGTATCGTTTTTTTTCGCATGGGTTTGTGCATGCCGACTGGGGGCATTTAATTATTAATATGCTGGTATTATATCAGTTTGGCACTTTTCTCGAAAATGCGTTTATTAATATCTTTGGTGCCGGTATCGGGCAAATATTATACATCTTATTATATTTAACCGCTATTATTATATCATCCGTTCCTTCTTATTTCAAAAATCAAGATAATCCTGGATATTCTGCAGTCGGCGCATCCGGCGGCACCTCGGCGCTGGTCTTCGGCTATATTTTATTCAATCCCTGGGGCTGGTTTGCTTTCCCTCCCCTACCGGCATTGATTTTCGGCGTATTATATTTATTTTATTCTTCATATATGGAAAGACGCGGAATGGATAATATCGGGCATAATGCGCACTTCTGGGGTGCCATTTACGGTGTAATCTTTACATTGCTGGCGGCTTTTGCCTTCCAGCCCGGCTTGGTTGATTACTTTATAGCGCAGTTGATGCAGGGTCCGACTTCGCCTTCTTTCATACGCTAAATGTTTATATCACATTAAGGAAATCCAGAATGCTTAACTTAAAGAATTCTTTTGAAAATCCCTGGAAAACCCTTAAGATCAAAGAAGTATATGATAACAACTGGATTAATGTAACGCATCGTGATGTACTGAATCCATCGGGGAAAGCGGGTATTTACGGGCTGGTACATATGAAAAATATTGCCATTGGTATTCTACCTTTAGACGCGGAAATGAATACCTGGCTCGTGGGGCAATTTCGTTATCCGCTTAATCGCTATAGCTGGGAAATTCCGGAGGGCGGCGGACCACTCGACGAAGACCCGCTACAAAATGCGCAGCGCGAACTCCTGGAAGAAACAGGCATAAAGGCTGCCAAATGGACCAAAATACTCGATATTGACCTTTCCAACTCGATCACCGATGAAATTGGGGTTGCTTTTGTCGCTCAGGCGCTTACTTTTGGCGAAGCCCAACCCGAAGAAACCGAGCAATTGCTAGTCAAAAAACTACCCTTTAGCGAAGTGGTGGAAATGACCCTGCGCGGCGAAATTACCGATACACTTTCCGTTACAACGATTTTAAAAGCGCATATTTTGATGGAAAGAGGTGAATTGTAAATAAAATATTCTTGATTTTAAGTTAAGTTTTAATAGCAGGTTTTGATTGATGACGGGTTAACCAAAATCCTACTACGATTAAAACCACAGAAAACCCAAGAAAACCTATATTCCAGCCGGCTACATTTGCCGTTATCTCTTTCACATTGTGCAATTTTAAAATATGATGATCAATTGTTCCTTCAATCAAATTAAATAAACCCCAGCCGAGTAACATTCCTCCTACCAGTAATCTGCTTGAGCGATCAATATCCGGGCGAGGTAACAATTTCCATAATTGTATAATCCCAATCAGGGTTATAATCAAGGTGCCGGTGTGGAAAATTCCATCCCAAAACATATTTATACTCTTGTTTATATAATTAACCGGTGGTAATCGATTGGAAATCATTTCATGCCATTGTAATATTTGATGTAAGAAAATACCATCTATGAAGCCCCCGATACCAATGCCCAATATGGTAGCGGCAGCCGTGAGCGGAGCAGCATTTAAAATAATTTGATCAGGATATTTAGTTTGTACAATTCGATATTTGCGGTTTGCCAGCATACTCAGTCCGGCGACGACCAAGCCCAACACAACAAATGGAAATAATATACTTAATATATTGATATAGAAGGCGCTATTATAAATACCTTGCTGAATGTTCCGGTCACACGTGATACAAGCAAAAGTGACGGAAGGAACACCCATTAAAAAAGTAAATAAAAAAATATAAATTTTCATCACCAGCCACATTTTTGAGCAAAAAAGTAAAAAGGCTGGTATTTTATTTAGTTCAATCAAGAAACAAATTACTTCAAAATTTTCTTTGCCAATAAATTACTCGACAACACCCCAAACAGCACCACCGTCACGGAGCTTAACGGCATTAAAATTGCTGCAACAACGGGTGTAAAGATGCCCGTTACAGCATAAGATAATCCAAAAATGTTATATATAAATGCCATGCCGTAAGCCGCATACACAAGATTAATGCTTTTACGGGCATATTCCATCAATTGAGGCAATTGCTCGAATTGATCGGCATGTAATATTGCATCACAAGCCGGTGTAAAATTATTGGTATTCTCGGTGACCACAATACCGGCATCGCTTTGCTGCAAAGCCCCGGCATCATTGAGTCCATCGCCCAGCATCAGTACTTTATGATGTTCTTTTTGTAATGTTTTTACAAAATCAAGTTTATCCTGTGGCGTTTGCCGAAATAATAATTGTCCACCGTTAAATACAGGCGTAAGAAAGCTTTTTTCGCGATCATTATCACCGGAAAGCAGGAAAATCTTACCTAAATTTTTACAATAATTCACTACTTCATTTAGTCCATTCCGATATTGATTACTAATTTGAAAATAACCACGAATCGATTCATTAATCTGAATATAAACACCTTTATCATCAGGACATTGCACATGTAAAAAACTATCAATCAATGCTTTAGAACCAATTTTAATCAACTTTTGTCCCACAATACCTTCAATACCTTTACCCACCGTTTCTTTCCATTCTTTAACAGGATATAATGAATCATCGATATTATTATCTTCGTTTATAAAGGTCAGAATCTGTTGGCTTACCGGGTGCGAGGATTGGCTAACCAAAGCCCGAATCATATTTTTTTCCAGGGAACTCAAGGGTTCGCCGATGAATTGCAGCTCGCTTTTCGCGCGATTGGTCAAGGTACCGGTTTTATCAAACACCACCGCCTGTACGTCCGCCAATGATTCGATGACGCCCGTATTTTTTAAATAAAATTCACGCTTGCCTAAAATTCTTAATACATTACCAAAAATAAAGGGAATGGCTAATGCGACCGCACAGGGACAAGCAATAATCAGTACCGCCGTAAACGCATTAATCGCTTTTGTAGAATCGATAGGATACCAATAGATTAGCGCGGCAAATGCGATTAATAAAATAACCGCGGTGAAATATTTACCAATGCGATTGGCAACTCGACTTGCGCCATTAAAATGCTTGGGCTTCGCAAATGCCTCATTATTCCAGAGTTGAGTCAGGTAACTTTGAGACACTTTACGCGTGAGGCTCACTTCAATAGCGCCACCCATCTGGCGACCGCCGGCATAAATTTTATCGCCGCTTTTTATTATTACAGGTTCCGCTTCGCCCGTTACAAAACTATAATCAATTTCTGCCTCTCCTTTCAATAACACACTGTCTGCGGGCACTAATTCCTGATGTTTTATAATAATAACATCACCTGGCGTTAATTTATCTAATGATACGGTCGTTGTAATATCGCCGGTTTTTCTACTGGCAGAAATCGGGAAATAAGATTTATAATCGCGTTCAAAGGAGATATTATGATACGTTTTTTGCTGAAACCATTTACCAATTAATAAAAAGAACACCAAACCCGCCATACTATCAAGGAAACCCGCGCCGGTGTGCGTTACAATTTCATAGACGCTGCGCACAAAAAACACGACAATGCCCAACGCCAGGGGTACATTGATATCGAGGGTGCGTTGTTGCAAGGCCAGCCAGGCTTGTTTTAAATAATCCCAACCGCTGTAAAATATAACAGGTAAAGACAATATGATATTGCAATAACCAAATACTTCAAAGAAAAAAGCATCGTGCGATTTGTCCAAACCCAGGTATTCCGGGAAACTCAGCAACATGATATTGCCAAAAGCAAAGCCCGCCACGCCTAGTTTATAATAAAAACTGCGATCGACCACCGGCTTTTTATCAGAATCCAGATCACTCATATTAATCGCTGGAGCATAACCAATACTGGCGAGTAATTCCACTACTTTTCGCAGTGAAATAGTTGATGCTGAGTAGGTTAAATATACTTCTTTTTTAAGAAAATTAACCTGCGATGTAATAATTCCCGGGCTTAATTTATATAAATTTTCGAGCAGCCAGATGCAGGAAGAGCAGTGAATTTGTGGTAAATAAAAGGTTATTTTCGTCTTGTCGCCATCGGTAAAATTGATCAGCCGCGCCGCCACTTCAGGGTCATCCAGATAAGCATATTCCTCTTTTGCGCGCCCGCGCAGGCTTACACCGGCTTTTTCATCAATCGTGTAGTATTGACATAACCCATTGGAATTCAGGATTTCATACACCGTTTTACAGCCTTCGCAGCAAAAATCTTTATGATCAAAATGCAAGGGCGTATCCTGAAAAGGCTCGCCGCAGTGATAGCATTTAGTTTCCACAGTTTCTAATGCACTCGATTTCAGTGGAATAGTTTGACTGGTGATGGTCATATCTAAGCAAATTTCCTGTAAAAATCCCGTTTTGTTACAGCCTGGTTGGTGACAAAAATCACCCTGCATCCTGATTCTTCTCAATCACCTGTAAATCAATTCTTAATTGTCAGTTGTAAAACTTTAACATGCTGAATAAAAAAAAATTCACAATGCACATTAAACCTTCACGTTATTGCAAAGTCTATGCAGCAGATGAACAAAACAGGTGAATAAATTAACCATTTTACACCTTTAAGTTGAAAAAACGTGCACGCTTTTACAACCCTGTTACATTTATTTTATTTACTTATTTACTAACCAAAACAAATTTCAATCTACCATGAAAAAGTTGCTCTTTTTCGCTACGCTTTTATTTACCATTACTTTTGTGGCATGTAATAAAGATGAAGATGAAGGTACAACTAAGGAAGACAATGTAATAACTACAGAAGACCTGCTGGCTACGGAAGATGTCGTATTTGATGCAGAAGACGAAGTGGATGATATTATTGAAAATCAATTTTCGGAGGTAGAAGTACGCGATGATTGTCCGACGAAAACTGTTACACCCGCGGGTAATAATTATCCCAAAACCATTACATTAGATTATGGCAATGGTTGTACGGGTCCGCGTGGGCGCGTAAAAAAAGGAAAAATTGTCGTCGAAATCAGCGCGCCAATGAATCAGGCTGGTGCAACGCGTAAGTTGACATTTATGGATTATTATGTGGACAGTGCTAAAGTAGAAGGCTTTACTACTTTGGTAAATAGCCGCTCGGATAATAATAATCCTTCATTCACCCGCACGACGGATGTAACCATTACCTTCCCGGATGGCGACAAGGCTAGCTGGAAAGGGACACACACGCATAAGGTGGTGAGTGGAGGCAATACACCGCGCCGTTTTGATGATGTAATTGAAATCACGGGGAATTCTATGATTACCAATCGCGATGGTAGAAGTTTTTCTTCAGAAATTATAGAACCGCTGCGCCGGGCTATAGTTTGTCCCTGGATCAGCGATGGCATCCGCCAGGTAAGTCGCAATGGGAATGAAGCTACCATTGATTATGGCTTTGGTGAACCTTGTGATAATAAAGCGCAAGTGACGTTGCCGAATGGCGAAACCCGCGTGATCCGTATTGAGCCGTGGTGGAGACGTTAGAAATTTTCGATTTACGAAGGACAATTAACGAATGAAAAGGCGCTTTGATCTTGAGAATCAAAGCGCCTTTTGCTTTAGCAGGAAATCGTAATTTGTAAATTATTTTGGTGCTTTCCAGCTATCTTTCAAATTCACCGTCAGATTAAAAACCAATTTTTCATCGGTAGAATCCGGGTCAACGGTGAAATACCCTTTGCGAATAAATTGAAATTGTGTGCCAGGCTCTACACTCGTTAAAGTCGGCTCCACGTAAGCATTTTCAATCACTTTCAACGATTCTGGATTAAAGAATTCTAAAAAATCTTTATCCTCGTGGTTCGTCGGCTCCGGGTCAGTGAATAAACGATCATACATGCGTACCTCTGCTGTACGGGCGTGTAATGCCGATACCCAGTGAATGGTACCTTTCACTTTCAAACCCGACGTATCCGATCCACTGCGACTTTCCGGAATGTAAGAGCAACGCAATTCTATGATATTTCCATTATCATCTTTAATAACTTCGTCGCATTTTATGATATACGCGGCTTTCAATCGGACCATACCACCCGGTGATAAACGGAAATACCCTTTTGGCGGATTTTCCATAAAATCGTCGCGCTCAATGTACACTTCGCCCGAAAATGGCACTTTGCGGGTGCCGGCGTTTTCATCCTCCGGATTATTTTCCACTTCCATTTCCTCGGTTTGCCCCTGTGGATAGTTGGTAATCACCACTTTAATCGGATCAAGCACTGCCATTACGCGCTGGGTAATGCGATTCAATTCTTCCCGCACGCTGAATTCCAACAAACCAATTTCAATCAAATTCTCGCGCTTGGCAATGCCCGCCCGCCGACAAAATTCCCGAATACCCGCCGCCGGATAGCCGCGCCGCCGCATCCCGGCAATCGTTGGCATACGAGGATCATCCCAACCTGTGACGTAGCCTTCTTCCACGAGTTTCAGCAACTTACGCTTGCTGGTAATCATGTATTCCACATTCATCCGCGCAAATTCAATTTGCCGGGAAGGGAAAATTTCCAGTTGTTCAATAAACCAATTATATAAAGGACGGTGATTTTCAAACTCTAATGAACACAAAGAATGTGTAATATGCTCAATCGAATCACTTTGTCCATGCGCAAAATCATACATCGGATAAATACACCACGTGTCGCCCGTGCGGTGGTGATGCTCGTGCTTGATGCGATAGAGGATCGGGTCGCGCATGTGCATATTCGGCGAAGCCATGTCAATCTTGGCACGTAAAACTCGCGAACCATCAGGGAATTCGCCATTTTTCATCCCTTCAAACAAGCGCAGATTTTCCTCAACCGAACGATTGCGATAGGGACTTTCCTTACCAGGCACGGTCGGCGTTCCTTTTTGATTGGCAATCTCTTCCGAAGTCGAATCATCTACATACGCCAAGCCTTTTTTAATCAATTTGATGGCATATTCATATAAATTCGGAAAATAATCTGATGCATATAACACCTCACCATTCCATTGATAACCAAGCCATTGGATGTCATTCTTTATATTCTCAACATAATCGGTTTTCTCCGTCGTCGGATTGGTATCATCCATGCGCAGATTGGTCTTGCCGCCATATTTTTTGGCAATATCAAAATTCAACACAATCGCCTTGGCATGACCAATATGCAAATACCCGTTCGGCTCCGGCGGAAAGCGCGTGTGCACCCGTCCTTCATGCTTGCCATTGCTAATATCTTCTTCAATAAACTCCTCAATAAAATTCAAGGATTCCTTCACTTCATTCATGTTATAATTATCTCTTTTTATTGTAATCAAGTTGATTGAACTTTGTAAAAAGTAAATCCATACCTTTCTCGTCAGGGTTATCCCAAATATGCATTATTATAGAAGCATCATAATTGTCTTTATAATAATCATGTAAAATTAAATCCAGCAATTTTTTTTCGCAAAAATTCTCATTCTTTGTAATAAAACCCTTAGCAAAAAATCCATCTTTTAAAGCAATTTGAATATCTTTAAGAACTCTATTATAAATATCTTCAACTGAATTTTCAATTTCAATTTTTAAATTTGCAAAATCATTTACTACTGTATCCATTTTTTCTTCTGAATCACCAATTATTTTTATAGGTATTGCATACATGCCTTGATTGAGAAAAAATACTTTTATTTTTTCTGCACTTCCACAATATTCATTATCAGCACTTTGCGAAACCCCCGAAGCTATATTTACAAAAATAATAATTATAATTACAAATATATCTTTCATAATAAAACTTTGAT
>JBKBWT010000194.1:0-11861 GCA_046314415.1 Saprospiraceae bacterium | reverse complement strand
GCTTGACACGCCAGGAAACGATTACTTTTTCGTATTTGAGGGTATGGGTGTTGTAAACAAATTTTTCTTTCCTCATGAGCGTTTTTGCTTTACCGGATAACTAATTTTCAGCTCGTTGCATAGGGAAATTCGGATAGTAAGGGCTGAAATTAGCACTCTTCTCTCTCTTTTGTTTATGTCATGAGATCCTTTCAACAATTCCAAAGATAGAATCCCATTTCATATTCTCAAAACTTTAACACAAAAATTAGACAAATGCGTAATCAAATAATGAATACATTGAAAAACAAAAACCAAAAAAGTGTCAATTTACACTTGTAAGGGGTTAAATAAAGCACTTGCTAATTTCAAACTGGTGAATCCAGCTTCTTTTTTACGAAAATGTCATATTAACAAAAAAGTCACAATGAATTTTGTTAAAGTGGAACTCTTTTTAAAGATAAAATGTTGGAGGCTTTATGGAATTATATACTTTGCCATTCATTCAATGCAATTTCACTCCTCATCCTGCCGCCCCTTCGGGGCTGTAATATGCTCTTTTATTCCTTTTCTATAAGGATTCTCCAAAAATGATTAGATAAATTAAGGTGCGACTGCTAATTTTGCGCCTTCTTTAATTGTGTTCAGGTTCGATGTGTTCATGTGAACGCCTAAACCTCCAAACACCAAACGTCCAAACTTTTTTAACAAAATGACTTCCAAAGAAATACGGCAAGCTTTTCTCGATTTTTTTAAATCGAAACAACATAAAATTGTGCCTTCGGCGCCGCTGGTGTTGAAAAACGACCCTACGCTGATGTTCACCAACTCCGGCATGGTGCAATTCAAAGATTATTTCCTCGGGAACGGCACGCCACCTGCGCCGCGCATTGCGGACACGCAGAAGTGCTTACGCGTGAGCGGCAAACACAATGACCTGGAGGACGTAGGCTTCGACGGTACGCACCACACCATGTTTGAAATGTTGGGCAACTGGTCGTTCGGCGATTATTTTAAAGAAGAAGCCATTGAATGGTCGTGGGAATTGCTGACCAAAGTACTTGGGCTTCAACCAGATCGCTTGTATGCGACGGTCTTTGGCGGTGACGAGAAAGAAGGCTTGGCATCTGACGAGGAAGCACGGGAATACTGGCGCAAATATTTGCCCGACAATCATATTTTAGATGGCAATAAAAAAGATAACTTCTGGGAAATGGGCGCGCAGGGGCCCTGCGGTCCTTGTTCGGAAATTCATTACGATTTTCGTTCCGATGAAGAGCGTGCTAAAATTCCAGGCGAAAACCTTGTGAATCAAGACGATCCTTCCGTCGTAGAAATCTGGAACAACGTCTTCATGCAATTCGAGCGCAAAGCCGATGGTTCGCTCGTGGTGCTGCCCGCGCAGCACGTGGATACGGGCATGGGTTTTGAACGACTTTGTATGGTGCTGCAAGGCAAAAAATATACTTATGATACCGATGTATTCACACCTTTTATTCAATTCATTGAAAAAGAAAGTGGTAAAAAATATACCGGTTCTTATGATCGCAATGCCTTAACCGACGTCGCCATGCGCGTCGTAGCCGATCATATTCGCGCAGTTGCCTTTACGATTGCCGATGGACAGTTGCCGGCTTCCGGTGGCGCAGGTTACGTGATTCGCCGAATCTTGCGCAGAGCCGTGCGGTATTATTATTCTTTTTTAGAAATTAAAGAGCCGTTTTTAAATAAAATCGTGCCTTTGTTAGCCGATGAATTCGCCGAGGTTTTTCCAGAATTAAAAGCGCAGCAAGATTTTGTGCAAAAAGTCATTCTCGAAGAAGAACGCTCGTTTTTGCGGACTTTGGAAAATGGCTTGAAACGCCTGGATTCAATAGCCCCCCTTCCGTCCCCCCAACGGGGGGAAACTACCTCAGCTTCTCCCCTTGGGGGAGACGGGAGAGGGGTGATTTCCGGTGAAGATGCATTTGAATTGTTCGACACCTTTGGTTTTCCAATTGATTTGACCGAATTAATCGCGCGTGAAAAAGGATTATCCGTTGATA
The DNA here is from genome assembly GCA_046314415.1 of Saprospiraceae bacterium. GTDB lineage: Bacteria > Bacteroidota > Bacteroidia > Chitinophagales > Saprospiraceae > JADJNW01. The sequence goes on along the minus strand of JBKBWT010000194.1, from coordinate 9,837 downwards.
TTGAGGGGTTTGAAAAGGCATTACAAATTCAGAAAAATCGCTCGAAAGCCGATGCCGAAAAACAAGTCGGTGATTGGGTCGTACTGGGCGAAGAAGGCGCCGTAACTTTTGTTGGCTATGATGAACTCAGTGTTTCTGATGCAGAGGTTATTAAGTACCGCGCCGTCAAAGACAAAAAAGGCTTGCAATATCAAATTGTACTCAATAAAACCCCTTTTTACGCGGAATCCGGCGGTCAGATGGGCGACACGGGCTACATGGATTTCGACGGCGAACACATTGAGGTAATTGATACCAAAAAAGAGAACGATCTCATCATTCATATTGTCAATAAAGTACCGGAAAATATTCAGGTTCTCAATGTCATTGCGCAAGTGGATGCCTCTAAACGCGCTGCCACTTCTAAAAATCACTCTGCCACGCACTTAATGCACGCGGCATTGCACCGTATTTTGGGCAAACACGCAGTACAGAAAGGACAGAATGTGGACGACGAACGGTTGCGTTTTGACTTTTCTCATTTTCAGGCAGTTACGAAAGAAGAACTGGCAGAAATTGAACATTTAGTCAATCAAAAAATCCGCGAAAACATCCAACTCGAAGAGGTGCGCAACATGCCCATCGAAGAAGCCCGCCAAACCGGTGCCATGATGCTCTTTGGCGAAAAGTATGGTGAAACAGTACGCGTCATTACATTTGATAAAGATTTTAGTCGGGAATTATGTGGTGGAACGCATGTACCGGCGACGGGTGAAATCGGCTTGTTCAAAATTGTATCCGAATCGGCGGTAGCAGCAGGCGTACGCCGCATTGAAGCCATCACTGCGGATGAAGCCGAAGCTTACATTAATGAAGAATTGAATGAATTAAATAAAATCCGCGAAATCTTTAAAAATCCGAAAGAACCGGCGAAGCGCGTGGCGGATTTGATGGAGGAAAACAAGCGACTGCAAAAGCAAATGGAAGCCATGTTGCTGGAACAAGCTGCGAATTTACAAAAAGAACTCCGTGCTGAATTTGTACAACAGAATGGTATTCAACTTCTTGTAAAACGTTTGCCGCTGACAGATGCCAGTGCAGTGAAAACGCTGGCTTATAATTTGGAAAAAGAAGTGGGCAATGCGGTGATTGTATTCGGTACGGTTGCCAACGACAAACCGCAACTTACCATTCGCATTTCGGATAATTTGGTACAGACCAAAGGTTTGAATGCCGGCACGATGATTCGCGAATTGGCAAAAGAGATCAAAGGCGGCGGAGGCGGGCAAGCTTTCTTTGCAACCGCCGGTGGTAGTGATGTAAATGGCTTGGATGCAGCGCTGGCAAAAGTATCTACTCTTGTGTTTTAAATCTTTAGCCCTGACCCATTTGAATAACTATCAGGGCTAAAGGCTGTCTAAAAAACCAGGTATCTTGTATTTTCCTTATCATTATATAAGGGTTATACCTTATATTATATATTGAATAAAATATTCAGACCTGGCAGATGTTGAAACCCTGTCAGGTCTGAATATTTTACTGTACCAGCACCTTTTTTGCATAGACACGCTCGCCCGAACGCACTTGTAGCAGGTACATGCCTTTGGGTAAAGTGCTCAGATCCAGATCGGTCTGTTGTAAGGCGTTTTTCAGATGCACCTGGTGCAGCGTTTTACCGGTCAAGTCGCTGAGTTGATAAGATTCGATGGCATCATCCCCTGCTAAGGTTACACGAAGCTGGCTACTGGTTTGATTGGGGAAAACCGATAACAATGAAGCATCGCCAATTTCCTTGGTGCTCGTAGCATTTCCAAAATAAACCGATGCAAATACGCTGGACGTAATTTCCTCATCGCAAGGCGAGTACATGAAAATTTCCAGATTCGGATAAGCCAGCGGACTGGTCGCTGATAGCTGCCGAACTTCTAATACCAAATCCTGCACACAACTATTGGCGGGTACCGTAAAAGTTTGTCCCAAATCATTGCCATTTAAGGGTACACCTGCTGCGGTCACCACGGCACCATTGAGGTTGGATTGTGCATTGAGTTTTAAATTATAGGTACGCGCTTCGTTCGATTCATTGCACAAATCCAGTTTGAAAGTAGCAGAGCTTCCCACTGGAACGCCTTGTTTGGTAAGGGTGTCAGCCGTTTCGCCGTCGTGCCGGAGCTTGGGCTGGTCGCGCTGGTAGCCGCCTTCGTAAGGGCAGGAACTGATGGTACCCGATTTTATTCTAAAAGCAGGCGTGCCGTACATGGGGTCGCGCACCACATCCACATTGAATTTGTCGCCCGCGTCATCATCGCGGAAGGTGTAGCGCACATTTTTAGCAGCCGTACCGCTTTGCGTGGTCGTTTCGCCAAAACGCTTTTGGGTCTTGTATTCATACCCGCCGGAGAAGCCGGAGCCGCCTATGTTGACCACGCCCTGCAAACCAAAAGCCCCGTCAATGTAATTTTCGGTGGTAATCGTTTTGGTATCGGTAATTTCAATGGAAGATTCGCGCGAAATGGGACCTGCACCGCCGCTGAAGGAAATATTTTCAAACAAAGGAGGCGCATTCAAATCATTTTTGTTGGCTTCATTGAGTTGCAATACTTGTTTCCATGCCTCAATTTGATTTTGCGCGTCGTTGATGATTTTAATTTTTGCGCGATCATTCGGATTTCCGCCAACCGAATCGGCTATAATGCGCTGTAAAGCTGCGATATCCGCCTCGATGCCTTCTTTGGTGTAAACAAACTGCCGCACCGTTCCTGGAATCGGCGCATACAATAAAGCGGAATCAATGCGCCCCCCGCAAATATTAGTATCTACAACAATAGTACGAAAGACACCATAATTCACATCCATGCCATAACCGATGAATACATCCGAGCCGTCGGGCGCGTCTGCCGTAGCGAAACCTTTGCTGATGGTGACGCAGGTTTGTCTGGTGTTGCTTTGGATTTGTACATTGCCGGTAGCGCCACTGCCCCTGATTTCGGCATAAACTTCATAATCAACAGTGGCAATCAGACCAATCGAGCCTTTTACGCCAATTTTCACATTAGCATTGTAGGAGTTGGATTCATCCGTTGAGGAGTTCGTTTCCAGACTACGGCAGGTAGTCTCGGTCGTTTGAAATTCGGTGAAGCTACCGTCGCCCGGAGGGTCGTGCAGCACCAGGTAGGGTACTTGTGGCTCGGTAACCGTGCCAAGAATGGGCACCTCTTCGGGAATAACGCCTTCTACGATGAAGGGGAGTACGAGGTTATAATATTTGGTGGGCATAAAGCGCTCTTGATCTTGTTGATTAAAGATACAATTTTTGCGACAACCTTCCTCCAGTGCAAGGTACACCCAAGCCTGTTCTCCTCCGCGTAAGAAAGTAAACTTGATTTGTTGGGTAGTTTTTAGTATCTTCCCGGAGAAGTTGTCACGTACTTCCAAGACTGATTCTCTGCGGAACACATTAACCCACTCGTTCCCTGAAGCCTCTGTAGAGTGATTACCATAATAGTCACCTAGGGAGTAATTTTCTTTGTTAAAAGCAGATGGTGGGGCAAGGAACTGATATGGACCTCCTGGAACAAAAAAGAAACTGGTATCTTTCGCAATCGTTTCAATCGTAATGGTGACCTCTTCCCCTACCCTTGCTCTAAAATATCGCTGGCGTGATACCTGTTCAAAGGCTCTTTTCAGCAACTCATTTAGCTCTCGGCTGTAAGAATTAACGTTCCGATAACGCACAGGAAAAGAACCATTATCCTCCTCTATATAAGCCAACGGCATTTCACAAATCTTACCGCGGTTGCTGGAAATAATGATTTTGACGCCTCTCGGTGTTCTGATTTCCGAGGCTTGCGCGTAAGTTCCTTGCAGGCACAGCAGCCAGGCGGCGGCGAGTAGCAGTACCAATCTGAAAAAGTAGTAATTGTTCCTCATGGCGTAGTGTTTAATTGAATAATGATGCTGTAAAAAAGCAGCAAAACTGCACGACTACCAAGCCAATGAGGACGAATGGGTGGTTTTCTTGAGCGAAGGAGGGGGATTTTTGAGCGGGGGCGTATCGGCGAGCTTTAGTCGCCGACCTACTAATGGGGCGGCTGAAGCCGCGGATACATTCAAATCGTCTGTATCCTTTTCAACAATTCTTCCCGCAGCGACTTGCTCAGTGGAATGGCTTTTCGGGCAATGATTACGTGGCTTTCGGCGACTTCGTCTATTTGTGCGAGGTTGACAATAAAAGAGCGGTGTACCCGAATGAAGTGCTGCGTCGGCAATTTTTCTTCTATGATTTTGAGGGTGATGGCGAGCAGGTATTCTTTGTTTCTGGTGAAAATGCGGCAGTAGTTACGATCGGCTTCGATGTAGAAAATATCTTCGAGAAAAATTTTGACCATCGAGTCTTTGTGGCGCACAAATATGCGGTCACTCAATATAAAAGAGGCTTCTTCCGAATGCTCCAATTCTGTTTCAAGTGCTTGATTATCAGCCATCCTACTAATGGTCAATTCAATGGCACGTTGCAAATCCAGTTTTTTAAAAGGCTTGGAAATGAAGGCGTATGGCTTGGTGGTTTTTGCCCGATTGAAGGTGGCATCGTCCGCATTGGCAGTCAAGAAAATGATGGGCAATTTGCGCTCTTTTTGCAATGCCTGTGCGAGTTCCACGCCATCCATGTTGCCTTTCAGGCGAATATCAAGCAACGCAATATCCGGTACATTTTCTACAGCATGCGCGAGCGCATCTTCTGCACGTGCGAGAATGCCCGTCACCTCATACCCCAACTCGGTAAGCAAAGTGGATATTTTGGCTGCAATGAGCATCTCATCTTCTACAATTAATATTTTTACGCTGTTGGATTCCATAAGATTATCAACCCCAAAAAATAGTATTTTCTATTTAATCCTTGATTGTCAATATCTTAAAAACTGCTAATTCCCCTTTTCTCTGTTAACCGCTAACGTTTTTATTCACGCCGCTCGGTTTTTTTTGAATTCCAATCGCACGATGGTGCCATCTTTCACTTCTTCCTGCATCGTGCCGCCGAGTTGTTGTGTTAACAAATTGATCAATTCATAGCCAAATCCAGTACCTTTGGTTTGCGCCATTTTTCCAACGCCATTATCCGCTATTTCCAGACGCAGGCAGTTGTCGGCGGTAGCTTCCAGTCGAATTTTTACCTTGCCATTTTTTCCATCCGGGAACGCATATTTTAAAGCATTGGTCAATAACTCATTCACAATCAAGCCAATCGGCACAGCGGTATCCACATCCAATTCCAATTTATCCATGATACACTCAATCTGAACCCGATCTTCCGCATCAAAGGTATCCAAAATGCCTTCACTTAAATTGATAAAATAATCCTTCATTTCAATACTCGACAAATTATTGCCCTGATACAATTTCTGATGCACCATGCCAATGGATTGCACCCGATTTTGACCTTCTTCCATCACCTCGCGCACATTGGGGTCTTCCACTTGCCGCGATTGCAGGAGCAACAAACTCGATACCATTTCCAGATTATTTTTCACCCGATAGTGTATTTCCTTGAGTAGCAATTCATTCTCTGCGTTGCGCCGGTCGAGCTGCGTATTTTTATTGGCTAAATCTGCATTCAATGCTTCCAATTTACGACTCGTGCGGCGATTGTTACGATAGACCCAGTAGAGTGCGCCAGACAGCAGCAAAAACAAGCCTGCTACACTGAACGACAGTACCTGAATCTGCCGCTGCTGCGAAATTTGAGCTTGTTGCGTGCTAATGGTTTTGTCCTTTTGTTCGCTTTCATATTTTGCCAATAATTCCGAGTGGAGCGATTGAATCCTATTTGCTTGAATCGAATCTTTGGCAACGTAAGATAAAGTCTTGTATTTCAGGGCATTCGGGTAGTCGCCCAAGTGTTCATAACAAGCAGCGATGTAATTCAAATCATCCCAAATAAATTCCGGTTGATCGAACCGAATCGCGTGCCGATAGCCCGCCAGCAGTGCCGGGAGCGCGGCTTTGTAATTGCCTTGCAGGTATAAAACAGAGCCAATTTCACGCTGGAAGCCATCGGCGCGGGTAGTGTCATCGAGCATTTGGGATTTGTCATACGCCCAGCCTTCTCTCAAATCTTTCAAGGCTTCTTCGTATCGCCCCATGAATTTATAAGCCCGACCCCGAAAAAAACATGCCCTAGCGCGCAGCCCGATGTCTTGTTTTTCATAGGGTTTGATCAGCTCAAAAGTGCGGTTAGCGGCTGCCAGGGCTTTGTCGTGCTCGCCCAGTTTCGACCAGGCATCTACTACAAAAAATAGCACCAGGGCTTCCCCGACGGTATCTTGTTGGGATTTCCGAATGTTCATGGACTGCTGCCCATATTTTATTACATTCTGATAATTTTCTAATTTTAAACTCAAGATAGCCAAGCTGTAATAAGCGGTCGCTATACCTTCCTGGTCGTTGACGGCTTCAAAATTTTGTATTCTTTTAAAAAGCAAATCCTCACCCTGCTTATATTTTCCCTGATTAATATAATCGCTCGCCAAATGATTGTAAGCCTCCGCGATGTATTTTTTATTACCCAGTTTCTGATATGCTTCCAATGCTTTTTGGTCGTAAAGGAGCACAGAATCTGCCCTGTCCTGTTGTACAATGCCATGATAATAAAACCAGCTAGCCAGATTATCGTAAGACTTGGCTTCCAGGTACAAATCTTTTTTCATCCGCGCTTGTTGCAACGCAATATGCCCATATTGATAAATGCTATCACCTTTTAATGTATAATTATCAGCAAGCCAGGATACCAGGGAGTCGAGCGGCAGGTCTTTTAAAGACTGTGCAAAAGCGAAATTTTGCATCCATAAAAAACAAATGATGACAATAAGAATAGAGCGTTTGGGTTTCATGTGTTTGAATTGAATAAGTTTTCTCTGCGATTTGGTACGCAAGGTAAATTTATCCATTTTACCTGAAATTAATCAGATAATTCCAAAGCCACCGCAGCGGTGTAAAAAGCAAGGACGATCAAGCTCTTTTTGCAAAAGCTCAAGATAAGGATGCAAACGCCGGTGGTTTAAAATAGTAGCAATTGCTACACTTTCCCAAGTATCGGAGCATAAATAAGGATGGGCATTTCGTACCTCGTCCCCCCAACTTCCAACTTTACCTCATTCTTCCGGTAATTCCTTCACAAATTGCTTTACGAGTTCCAGCTTATCCAAAGGTAACTCTTGCAATTTCTGCATGATATTCACCTCTTGCGGCTTGGGTTTCAACTGATGCAAAGGATGATTTTCCGCCACCACCGCATCCGTTGGCTTTTGCCAGACAAACAAGTCATTGGGCGTACAATGCAATAGCAAACATAGCTTTTCCAGATTCTTGTACGACAAACTATCCCGCTCGTTGCGCAGCAAATGTCGGGCAGTGTGATAATTAAATCCGTTTTTCACCAGAAAACGATACGGGTTTTCAATCTCCCGGCGGCGCATCATGCCCACCAAATCAAAATGCAGCATAAGCAATCCTTTATAGTCACCGTGCAATTACAAAAAATATGAAACATATTACAAATAAACGCAAAATTTTTGAAAAATACCAGCGTGCAATCGAAAACAAATGCAAACACTTTAAAAAGAATCTTCAAATATTTGTAAACAAATAGAATACATTTGCAAACAAGCTTAAAGATTTTAAAAAAAAACTTCAAGCATTTACAAATAAATGCAAACATTTTAAAAATAAGCTTCAAACATTTGTAAAAAAATGTACAACTTTTGCAAAAAGTAGCAAAACATTTGCAAACAAACGCAATGCATTTGCAAACAAGCTGCATACATTTAGAAAAAAGCAACGTGCAGTTGTAAAAAAGTGCAGTAACAAGGGATGGTTATATCATCGTCGCCGCAGTAGTGGGGCGGCGGATGAAGTCGGCTGGTACAGAGCTCACCGCCATTAAAAAATCAAATTAATCATGGTTCAGACAAACTAGCCGCTTCTGGTCTGAACCATGCTATTTATGATTCAGCTGATTTTCTTGATGCATATCAGGCGCATCAAAATCATCAAACAAATTATAAGATTCCATCTTTCCAAAGTTTTTGAAACTTTGGAAGGATGGATTATAATAGGTATAAAATAATGCCTAATATTAGCAAAAATATGTTAATTTAAATTTGTTCTTTTTTATTCTCAATTTAAGGAAAAAGGTATATCGTATTTTTGTTTTTTGACCACATATAAAAACACCTTTATGAAAACAAAGCTTTCTTGCGTCTTCATTATTTTTAAAATTTTATTAATATCAAGTATTTATTCACAGTCATTTTCAGTAATTACCTTAAATATGCCTTTGAATGCTGAGTTAGTAGAAAAAATTGATGTAGATTCCGATGGAGATCAGGATTTAATAGTAACCTATAAAGATACTTCTGGTGTATGGTGGTATAAAAATATTGATGGTAAAGGTAGCTTTTCTATTGCGCAGTTATTGTTTTCAACAAGTGAGAAACCAGTTCAACTCTATGTAGCAGATTTTGATAAAGATGAAGATCAGGATATAGCTTACTATATTAATGGAAACGAAATCAAAATAATTTGGCGGGAAAATATAAATGAAAATTTTTCAACTATAAAGGAGGTTGGCATATTTTCAAGCTTCGCTCAAAAACCAATTGTAATGGCTGATTTTGATCAAGATGGAGATTTTGATTTTTTAGCTCAAGCATTTAGTAGTAATTTAAAAATAGAATTATTTCAAAATAATACTGGGGTATTTCAAAAAACGAGTGCTCTTTTACCAAATAATATTGTAGAACTACAAAATCTTTCGCTGATAGACATAAATGAAGATGATCAATTAGATATTTTATTGAGTGGTCGGTTTCGATTTCAAGACTCTTCTGCTGTTCTCTGGTTCAGGGGTATCATTGATACATTTTCTTTCGCTCCTCCTCAAATTATTCAAACCTTTAGTGATGTCATCAGGGATGTTACGATTGCAGATTTAGATGAGGATGGAGATCAAGATATTTTAACATATACTATCAATGAGTTACAGAATAAAGTGCACTGGTTTGAAAATTTAGATCGTAGCGAGCAATTTGGTCAAGGAAGAGTAATTTTTGAGTATTCAGATTTTGTTTATCGAGACATTGAGCGTACGATTATAACAATTGATACTGACAATGATGATGATTTGGATATATTCTGTACGGCGGATATATCTATAGGCGGACATGATACGTATGCTCACTTTGAAAATACAGATGGGAAGGGAAGCTTTCAAAAGCTTGAACCTACATTAGTGGGCGCGGATAAAGCTAATTCAATTATTCTATCAGATATAGATGGAAATAGCTCTAGTGATATAATATTCATATCAGATCAAAGAGATGCACTGGTAAATATAAAATTCAATACTGACCATACTCCAGTAGAGAAAGTTGTAGATCAAGGCTGTGGCTTGCCGAATAACCTCTCGGTAGCGGATTTTGATAATGATGGATTTCAGGATGTAATGGTCGGAGCAGCAGCATCCAATAATGTTTTGTGGTATAAAAACATAAATGGAAAGCAATTTTCTCGCCAAGAAGTAGATAATATTTATAACGAACCTCGTGCAGCTATAGCAACAGATATTGACGGAGATCAAAAAACAGATATTCTGGTATCTTATTACCAATCAGGTATTCTTTGGTATCGTAATGAAGCGGAAGGTAAATTTGCTGCACCTATTCAAATCGTAAATGATAATGCTGGAATCACTTGGAGTATCGCCGCAGGTGATATTGATGGTGATGGAGATAATGATATTGTTTCTTTACCTCAAAATATTTCCCAAAGTATAACCACTTATTTAACAGTATATGAAAATGT
>JBKBWT010000193.1:0-11889 GCA_046314415.1 Saprospiraceae bacterium | reverse complement strand
TAATGTAGGCTCATGCTCCTTTTTTTACCCCAAATTTAATCAACTTTGATTTTCAACTATTTACATGGACGCAACTCTAATGTGTAACTTTTTAATGAAAATAATGTAAGCCATATGTTTATATGTGATTGTTTCCAGAAGTGGATGGCTTTAAACAGCTGAATGGTGGAAGGGGCTATATACAATTTGTTGAATATTTGGTTGTAATTTTCTGAATATCAATTATTTGTATGGTAAATACATATTTGAATTATGTTAAATTTTTTATTATTGTAATTTTTACCCTTACTCCTGGCAAATTCCTTTTAATTTTACGGAGAAAACCGATTATTTCCGAGCTGTCTAACAATCATAATCCAAATGCACCTTCTTCAACCCAAACACTTCATCTGGTACTGCTTGTGCTTACTGCCTTTTTTTACCTTTAAAATGTATGGTCAGGGATGTACAGGTACCCAACGCGTGGACGCGAGCTACGAATTGGAGCAAAATGACGTATGCGAAGGCATTGAAATTGTGGTACGCAACACGTCGCAGGAATTTGGCAACGATAATACTTTTTACATCTGGGACTGGGGCGACGGTACGCGAGATACCACATTCGACCTGAGTAGTGTGCGGCATACCTACCGCTTTACCGATCAGAACGTGTGTGAGGATGGGTTAAAAATTTCAGAATTGCGGCTGGATGCGCGTGTGCCCGGTTGTACTCAATTTAATCACTTTGTTATCAAGCCAGTATATATATTCTTAAAACCTATTGCGCAGTTTGAAACCAAGCCCATGCTGTGTACGCCCGATATTACAGCCATGTTTAAAAATACGAGCTGTACAGCAGACACGGGTACTACTTATGCCTGGAATTTTGGCGATCCGGCGTCGGGTGCCGCCGATACCTCCAGTCTGTTTGAGCCTACGCATACTTTCAGCGGTCCGGGTATGTATATTGTTACACTTGATGTAAAAAGTAAATGCGGAACTGGCTCATTTTCAAGTATTATTGAAGTAAAAGCCCCTCCGGTGGCATTGGCGGAAGCGGATATTCCATCGGGTGCAGGATGCGTGCCGGTGATTGTCAATCTGCGCAATCGCTCCACGGGAGCTACAATGTTTAGTTGGAAAATTACCCCGGCAGATGGCGCCACCTTTGTGGATAGCACGAATAATATGTCGCAGGCACCTCGTATTTTATTTAGCAAAGCAGGCGATTATACCATTACATTAACTGCTGAAAATGAATGCGGTAACACGACCTGGGAACAGAAAGTGAAAATTTCAGAACCACCGTCGGTCACTTGGGAAGACCCCCAAATTGCTTGCGAACGGCTCGATTATACGCCCAAAATTACCTACGGCGGAACGATCAGTTCGTACAGCTGGGTATTTGATGGCGGGAATCCGCGTACTTCGACCGAACCCAATCCCATGAATATTGCTTATGATATTCCGGGTACTTATGTGGCAACGCTCACGGTAACGGGCGCTTGTGGCGCACAAACTTTTGTTAAAACGATAGAAATTATTCCTAAAGCCAGCATTTCATTTACTCCCGTAGAGCCTATTTGTAATACGGCTGATCCGATTCAATTAAGTGCCAATTTGCTCGGTGGAACTTGGACGGGTCCGGGCGTGAATGCGCAGGGCATTTTCAACCCGGCTACTGCCAATGTTGGTGCGAATAGTATTCAGTACACGTATGGTCCGGCGAATTGCCGCTCCGAGGGGAGTTTTAGTATAACCGTTTTACCGGCAACACCAGTAATGGTAGGAAATGATATAACGATATGTAATAATCAGCCCGATATTACATTGGATTTTACACCACGGGGTGGTGCCTGGCGGGGTAATGGCATTGTGGACTCTTTACAAGGTATTTTTTCGCCGCAACAAGCAGGTGCAGGGGCACAAATCTTGACCTATCGCTACGTGGAACCTAGCAATGGCTGTGTAACGACCGCTCGCAAAACCATTCAGGTAGCGCCTGTTCCAACCGTGAATATTGCCGAAGCAACGGTTTCATTCTGTCTTTTTAATGGGAATATTATATTGCCTGATGAGCTTAATGTTCAGGTGAGTCCTACCGGCGGAACGAATAATTGGACGGGTACGGGCATTACCAATGCTGCGCAAGGTATTTTTAATAATAATAATTTAAATCTGGGAACTTACCCGATTCTTTATACTTACACCTCCCCGGCGGGTTGTGTGGCAAGTGATTCTCTCATAATTCAGGTTATTCCCAAGCCGCAGGCTACTGCACAAATGGATACGACGGTGTGTATCAGCATTGGAAATTTAACCTTGCAGGCTGCACCAATTGGCGGGCAATGGTCTGGTAGTCAGATCAATACAAATTCGGGTTTAATCAATTTGACCCAGGCTGGCGGAGGTAGAAAAATTTATACTTATACCATTTTTGCCGGCACCACTTGTGAAGCCAAAGATGAGGTAACGGTTGATATTATTGATCTGAGCGGTGTAAGTGCTGGTGCTGATGTAGGATATTGCGAATCAGAAGCGCAAATTACGCTGGCTGGATTTTCGCCGGGCGGGGGTAGCTGGAGTGGGGTAGGCGTGGTGGATTCAATTCGCGGCGTCGTCGATATTCAAGCATTAAGTCCTGGAAATTATACACTTACATATCAAATAAAAAGTCAGGCTGCGGCTGCCTGTGCGGCGGAAGATCAATTGGTGCTAACCGTACATCCTTTACCGCAGGCGGGTTTTACGACGGAGAGCCGCCAGTGTATCGGCGATTCTATTGCATTTACCAATACTTCGGTGAATGCCACAAGTTTTAACTGGAATTTTGGAAACGGGCAGAATTCTACTTTAGAAAACCCGAAAGTAACGTATGCTACTGCGGGTGATTATAATTTGAGCCTGACAGTTCAATCGCAATTTGGCTGTACCAAAGACACGACGGTGCTGTTGCATGTGTCAGAACCCCCGCCAATGGTGGCGTTTGACATGGATCAACGCAGCGGTTGCGCGGATTTGACGGTACAATTCAACAATCGTAGCCAGGGTGAAGATGTAAGCTTTACCTGGAATTTTGGCAACGGGCGCACTGATTCTATTGCCATTCCAATGCCGGTTACTTTTGTCGGGACGCTGGAGGACACCATTTATTATGTGCAATTGGCAGCCCGTAATATTTGTGGGGAGCGTACTTTCCGCGATTCGGTACAGGTGCTGGCGCGACCCACCGCCAATTTTGGAACGCGTCTTAGCCGCTATTGCTCTGGCGATGCCGTCGAAATTCGCAATGCAAGCGCCGGTAAGCCGACTGCTTACTTCTGGGATTTTGGCAATGGTTTGACTTCACGCGATTCAATCCCACCAACGCAATATTATTTTATTAATAATGAACCCGATACATTTAAAATAACGCTGGTTGCCCGGAATAACTGTGCGGCAGATACTACCTCGCTTTTGATTCCAATCAATCCTACAAATGTTAAAGCTTTCTTTAATATAGATGCGACCGAAGTATGCGTGGGGGATACCATTCGCCTGCGCAATTTTTCGACGCCGGGTGCTAGTATTACCTATCAGTTTGGCGACAATAACACCTCGGCAACGCCCAATGCCCAGCACGTTTACAGTGAACCGGGGCGTTATAAAATCATTCAATATGCCCGCAGTTGTGGCTTCGACAGCACTTTTGCTTTTGTGGACGTTCGACCAACTCCGACCGTATTGTTAAACCTGGAGCCTTTCGCTTGCCAAAATGCGGATGTCAATTTTAAATACACTGCGTCGGAAATTGTAGGTACATTCTGGGATTTTGGCAACGGCAGCACTTCTACCTTGCCCAATCCGAGCAATCGTTATGATAGTGTAGGGGTTTACACGGTGCGGCTCACGGCAACCGATGCCAATCAATGTGCAGCTACCATTGAACAGAAAATCGAGGTTACGCCATTACCCGTTTTTACCATCCGCCTTCCCGATTCCTTGTGCATTCGCGAAACGGGCATTTTTGAAGTTATTCCTACTTCCACGAATCTGAGCAGTTATAATTGGCAATACGGTGATCAAGAGCAAGGCAGCGGTCGGGCAACGCAATATAAGTATTCAGAATCAGGTATTTATACAGTAGCAGCAACTGTAACGGATAATAATGGCTGTAAAAATACCGAGAGCCGCCGCATATTCGTCCGACCAGGACCCGAAGCGGCTTTTAAAGTGAATTACCTGAATGGCTGTGCGCCAACAGGGGTTGCTTTTGTGAATGAATCCAAATCCGCCAATAGTTATCGTTGGGAATTCGGCGATGGCAATACGTCAGAAATTACTAATCCATCTAATTCATATGGCGTTGGTGGTGAATATATTGCAAAACTTATAGCGGCTTATGATAATATTTGTTTTGATACAATAAGCCAGAAAGTTACCATCAATCCGATTCCGCAGGCAAGCATTCAAGCCGAAGACCTGACCTGCCATGGCAAAAACGACGGGCGCATTCTGGTGACGCCCAATGGCAATCATCTCATTACCGTTACCGGAAAGGACTATTTCCAGCAGGGTGGCAATCTATTTGAAGCCCTGAAACCTGGTCAATACGACATCGAAGTGTTGGCAACCACAGGTTGTGACACCATTTACACGGTAGAAATTGGTGAACCCGATACGCTTTTTGCGTATATTCAACCCGACACCATCCGGGTAGTAGTAGGCGATACAGCCACGATTCAGGTGATTGCTAATAATGCCAATCTCAATTATAAGTGGCTGCCCGACAGTGAGTTAACCCCGATTAATGTTAATACTTTTTTCACAAGTACCCAGCGGAGCCTTTGGTATAATCTGGTTGCTACGGTTGGACGCTGCGAATTACGCGACAGCGTCTTTGTCGAAGTGGACACGGAGCGCAAAGTTTATATTCCCAATGCCTTTAGTCCCAACGGCGACAACGTCAACGAGTACTTTTACATTCATGGCGGCGATGGAATTGTAGAAATCGAGCGCTTCATTATTTTTGAACGACGCGGCGGTACAGTATTTGACCAATCGAATATCCAGCCCAATGACCCTACGGTAGGTTGGGACGGCACTTTGAAAGGCAAAAAAATGAATCCGGCGGTATTTGTCTATTACGCCGAAATAAAATTTATTGATGGCAAGACGGAAATATTCAGCGGTGATGTAACGCTGGTGCGATGATTAAAAAAACAGAAGAAAAGCAACGCTCATAATGTCAAATTATGGGCGTTTGTTATTATATTTGGTTAAAGCATACTATATTGATGGTTTATTTACAATTGATAATGGATAATTTTATAATAGATCAAAATCATTTTATATAAAATTGATGGTTGTTTCGGGATAAATTGTACCTTGCTTTGATTAAAATTTTGATTATCAAATATTTAGTTTATTTTGTTATTGTAAATTTAATATCATATTTAATATAATATGCAATTATTATCGCTTAATGTTGGTCAGCCCCGCTCCGTAGAATGGCAGGGGCACACGGTACAAACCAGCATTTTTAAAACGCCGGTTGCCGATCGGCGGAAGGTATCCCTTTTGCATATTGAAGGCGATGCCCAGGCTGATTTGCGCGTGCACGGCGGCAAGGATAAGGCAGTGTATGCTTATGATAGCAGTTATTATGAACGTTGGAAAACCGTGCTCGACCGGATCAATTGGTCGCCCGGGCTTTTTGGCGAAAATCTTACAACCGAGGGCTTGCCCGACGATAAAGTTTATGTGGGTAATATATATAGGTGTGGCACTACTTTATTGCAAGCCGTACAACCCCGTTTTCCTTGTTTCAAATTGAATATAAAATTTGGTTTGCCCGATATGATCCAGCGTTTTTATGCGCAGCAAATGCATGGCACTTATTTTCGGGTGCTCGAGGCGGGCGACTTGCAGGTGGGCGACCCCATTCAATTGATCGAAGTTTCTGCTTTTTCGGTGACTATCAAAGATGTGGTAACGGCTTTTACGACCCAGGGCGCAGACCCGGAGATGCTGCAACAAATTTTGCACATACCCTATTTGCCCGAATCCTTACGCCCAACCTTTCAAAAATTCAGGGTGAAGCATACCTGATTCCTAGAAAAACCAAAAAAAATTTTATCAAATGCTGTATTTTGCCAGTATTGTTTTATTATTTTAAATCAGACACTTAGTGCAGGAAATTGCTTATAACTTTGTGTACACGTGTTTCTAAAAAGCCTTTTTGGCAGATTTGGATAATATTTTGTCAAAAAAGAATAAATCATTCTATTCAAAATCCTATACCTTTAATAAATTTTTCTAAGTTGCGATTTTACAGACAATAATTTCAAATCCCGTGTACATATCTCTGTTAACGTCCATCATCAAACTAGACTAAGGAGCCACTCGCAAGCAGGTAAAAGGGAAGACCTGTAGGTTCGTTTGCGATAATTTGGCAGATGCGTTTTGCGCTGAGTTGCCGATGCTTTGCACCGGAAAAGGCGGGTTTAGCCAATAATTAATGGTAAAAAAATTTATTGTATAATTTAACTAACTAAACTATTTGAATGTATGAATCAAAAATCTTACTATCTGCCTAAAGGCATGGTACTTTTGATGCTTCTCTTCTTCTTGGCATCAGGGACCCTGCTGGCACAGCGCACTGTGTCGGGAACGGTAAGTGATCCTGCTGGTCCGCTTCCCGGTGTAAACGTGCTGGTAAAGGGAACTACCACCGGTACAGCAACCGATGAAAATGGTCAATTTCAGCTGACAATACCTAGTGACAACAGTATTCTGGTATTTTCGGCAACTGGTTTCCGTACGGTAGAAGTAGCCGTTGGTGCTCAGACGACCATTGACGTGAATATGGAGGAGGATGCTGTAGCCTTGTCGGAAGTCGTGGTAACAGGTTACTCAGTAGAAAGTCGCCGTCAGGCAACGGGTGCGGTTTCCACTGTAAAATCAAAAGACCTGGTGGCAATTCCATCTGGTAACGTAGAACAACAATTACAAGGTCGTGTACCAGGTGTTACGGTTATCACCAACGGTCAGCCGGGTACGACCAGCCAGATTCGCGTGCGCGGTTTTGGTGCTTTCGGTGGTAATGCTCCGCTGTATGTAGTAGATGGTGTACCGGTCGGAAACGTTGACTTCTTAGCGCCGGATGACATTGAGTCCACTACGGTACTGAAAGATGCTGCTTCGGCGTCCATTTATGGTGCGCGTGCTGCCAATGGTGTAGTGGTATTTACCACTAAACATGGAAAGCGCGGTGAAAAGGGCTTGCGTATCAACTACGACGCAGTAGTAGGTATCACTGATCCGGGTGAAGCGCAGGAAATTTTAAATCCACAAGAACAAGCCGATTGGACCTGGATTGCGCTGAAAAACTCAGGTCTGCCAACAACCCACCCACAGTATGGCAGTGGTGCTACACCTCGATTGCCGGATTTCATTAAAGTAGGCGACGCAGACGGTATTGTAGGTTCCGTTGATCTGGCAGCCGAGCGTGCTAAATACAACGTATCTGATTTCAATCAGCCTATCTATCAGGTAATGCGGGCAAATAAGGCAGGTACCAACTGGTACGACGAAATTACCCGCACGGCACCGCTTACCCGTCATACTTTAGGCTTTTCGGGTGCAAGCGATGGCGCTCGCTTCTATGCGAGTTTGAGCTTACAGGAACAGGCTGGTATTCTGATTCATCAAAATTTCCGTCGCTACTCTGCACGTATTAACACAGAATTTGACTTAGGCAAGCGTGTTCGCATTGGTCAAAACCTGCAGGGTACTTACCGTCAGGTACTGCTGTTGCAAGGTGGCGAAGGTGGGATTGGCGCTGCTGACGACGAAAACGTGATTCTCTCGGCTTTCCGTATGTCGCCGATCATTCCGGTTTACGACGAGTTTGGGGGCTATGCCGGTACAAGAGCACGTGGTTTTAACAACCCACGTAACCCGGTAGCTGAACTCGATGGTCAAAAAGATAATCGTGGTTATAGTATTCAAGGTTTTGGTAATGTTTATGTGGAATGGGATGTTATCGATGGTTTAACGCTGCGCAGTAGCATTGGTGGTAACTATGGCAATTTTGCAGGGTTTGGCTACGGACGTCGTCAGTACGAAAACTCGGAAAACAACTCCAGCTTTAGCTACAGCGAATCGTATGGACATAACTTTGGCTGGACCTTCACGAATACTGCCAATTATAAAAAGAAATTTGGCGTACATGGCATTGACCTGTTAGGCGGTCTTGAAGCTTTGAATACCGGTTTTGGTCGTAATATTAATGGTAGTGGTTTGAACCCATTCTCGCAAGACCCGGATTATATTACCCTAAACACTGTAGGCAACCGCCAGGTTTTTAGTGGTCTGTCCCGAGGTATTACTTTCTACTCCTTGTTCGGTAGAGTCAACTATAGCTTAAATGACAAGTACTATATTACTGGTGTGGTTCGCCGCGATGGTTCGTCTCGCTTCGGTGCCAACAACCGTTATGGGGTGTTCCCGGCTATTTCGGCAGCATGGCGTGTAACCGGTGAAGAATTTATGAAGGGCTTGGATTGGATTACCGACCTGAAAATTCGTGGTGGTTGGGGTGAAATGGGTAACTCCAACAACGTAGCGTCCGATAACCAGTTCAACTTATTCTCTGCTTCTTTAGGCAATGCTTCCTACGCTATTGATGGTAGCAACACCGCTGCTGCGGAAGGTTTCTCGCGCAGCCGTATCGGTAACCCGGATGCACGCTGGGAAACGAGTACGACGACGAACATCGGTATAGATGGTTCATTCTTCAATGGTAAACTCGATGTAATTTTCGACTGGTGGGAAAAAAACACGGAAGATTTGTTGTACCGAGTACCTATTCCTCACGTAATTGGCGATTATGCCACTCCACCAGATGTAAACATCGGTTCGATGCTAAACCGCGGCTTTGATATTCAAATTATTAACCGTGGTAAGATTACCGGCGATTTAGGTTATGAAGTGAACCTGACGGGTAGCTGGTTGAAGAATGAAATTACGGAGATCGCACCGAATGTACCATTCTTCGGGGGTGGCGACTATCGGGGTATTCAGCCTATTCGTAACCAACCAGGACAAAGCCTTTCCGCTTTCTTCGGTTATCAAATGATTGGTTATTTCAAGGATGCAGCGGAAGTAGCTAGTGCGCCCACGCAACCGGGTGCAGCGCCAGGTCGTTTCCGTTTTGCTGATCTTAATGGTAGAAATGATGCTGGTGAATTGACCGGCAGACCGGATGGCAAAGTGGACGAAGCAGACCGTACCTTTATTGGTAGTCCGGTGCCTGACTTTACCAGTGGTGTAAACATCCGTCTGACTTTCAAGAACTTTGATCTTGAAACTTATATTTATACGTCAATAGGTAACGAAATTTTCAACGTGTCGAAGTGGTTCACGGATTTCTATCCTTCCTTCACCGGTGCTGCGATCAGTGCTCGGGTAAGAGATTCCTGGACGCCAAACAATCTGGATGCTTCTACGCCGATCTTCGAAAACGTATCTAACTTCAGTACCAATACCCAATCTAGCTCCTGGTATGTGGAAGATGGTTCTTTCTTGCGCATGCAGAACCTTTCCATCGGTTATACCGTACCACAATCCGTGCTGGAAAAAATTGGTTTCCGTCGTTTGCGCGTGTTTGCTGCAACGAACAACCTGTTTACCATTACTAAATACTCTGGCTTGGATCCAGGTGTAGGTGGCGGTGCAGATACCAACTTCGGTGTTGACCTCGGTAACTACCCGATAACGAGAAGTGTCACTTTTGGTTTGAATGTTGGCTTCTAATTGTCGGCAAGATTGCTTTAGGAAACTTTAAAGTTTCCTAAAGCTTTCACGAACCAAAAGTTATTTTTAAAATTTATATTTTTGACAAGTGTAATTAGTAAACTTTAATTTTTAATCTGATTTTCAAAAAAATTAAAATATGAAAAAAACGATAAAACTAAGATTGATGGCAGCGAGTATGCTATTCTCGTTGTTGTTTATCTGGGCTTGTAGTGAAGATTTTCTGGAAGTGCCACCTACCGGTCAGCTGGCTAATGAACAGCTCAAAAGCAAAGCCGGTATCGAAGGTTTGTTGATTGGCGCTTATGCTCCGTTGCGTGGATTTGGTTCTTTCTATGATGGTCCTTCTAACTGGGTAACGGGTAGTATTTTAGGCGGGGATGCCAATAAGGGTACGAACGCTGGTGACCAAAATGTAATCAATCCAATTCAGCGCTTTGAAACCCAACCAACTGACGGTGGACCTGTGATCGACAAATGGCGTGCGCTCTTCGAAGGTGTTAGCCGTGCAAATGCTGTATTGCGTATTTTGGCGGAAGCTGGACCGGATGTGACCGAAGCTGACAAGAAGCGGATCTCGGCAGAAGCACGTTTCCTGCGCGGACACTATTATTTCGACCTGAAGCGCATTTACAACAATGTGCCTTTCCTGGATGAAACCCTGGATTACGGTTCAGGCATTGAAAAAGTACCTAACACCACCGATATTTGGCCCAAGATTGAGGAAGACTTCCGTTTTGCTGCTGCTAACCTGCCGGAAACACAAGCTGCTGCCGGTAGAGCGAATAAGTGGGCTGCTACTGCTTACTTAGGCAAGACGCTGCTTTATCAGAAAAAGTATGCCGATGCCAAAGCACAGTTTGACCAGGTTATTGCCAACGGCGTGACTACGAATGGTAAGAAATATGGTTTGTTGGCAAACTATGCCAATATTTTTAATCCCGCATTTGACAATAGCGAAGAATCAGTATTTGCTGTTCAGATGTCGGTTAATACCGGTACGACGAATAATGCTTTCCCTGAAAACGTGTTGAACTTCCCGTATAACGGCGGTCCTGCCGGTTGCTGCGGTTTCAATCAACCAAGTATTGAGTTGGTGAACTCCTTCCGTACGAATGCGAATGGTTTACCTTTGCTCGATGGTTCTTACAACGGCGCAGCTAATGCGGTAAAGACTGACTTTGGTATTCTGTCGAAAGATCCATTTACACCGGATGCCGGTAACCTCGACCCACGTCTTGATCATTCGGTAGGTCGTCGTGGTATTCCTTACCTCGACTGGGGTAACCACCCAGGCTTTGACTGGATTCGTGACCAAACGTATGCTGGTCCGTACGCACCTAAGAAGTATGTGTTCTCACAAGCACAGCAAAATGCCTTCACCGATGGTAGTTCCTGGACCCGTGGTTATATCGCTACTAACTATCATATTATCCGTTTCGCGGATGTATTATTGATGGCAGCAGAAGCTGAAATCGAAGCTGGTAGTTTGGAGAAAGCCCGCGAATATGTAAACCGTGTTCGGTCTAGAGCGGCAGATCCATCTTCCTGGGTGAAAACCTCCGGTGGCGCTAATGCAGCTAACTATGTGATCGGTTTGTACAATACACCTTGGACGGATAAAGCTACAGCAACTGCTGCGGTTCGTTTCGAGCGTAAACTGGAATTATCGGGCGAAGGACATCGCTTCTTTGACCTGGTACGCTGGGGCGTTGCGGATCAAGTGATCAATGCTTACCTGGCTTACGAAGGAAATATCCTGAAAGTAGCTTTGGGCGGCGCACGCTTTACGGCTAACAAAAACGAGTACTATCCGATCCCACAGGATCAGATTGACCGTCAGGCTGGTGTGTTAAAGCAGAATCCTGGCTACTAATTATAATTGATGAACTGATGATTGGTTATTGATGATTGAAAAACAATTGTCAATAATCAATCGTCAGTTACTAATCCAAATCGAACGTCGGCTGAAATTTCATACATTCTTACTTATTCTAACTGATATTACGCAGCGCATAAATTTTGAAAATTGAGTTCATTGACAGTATGACCTTTAAGCTGAGCAAGTTTGTCCCAGGCAGCTTGGAGAGCAGCGAGGTAAATACGGTGTTT
>JBKBWT010000192.1:9170-11988 GCA_046314415.1 Saprospiraceae bacterium | reverse complement strand
GGAGTTTATTTGCCGATAGTAAAGGCTATATCTGGGTAGGCACCGAAAAAGGACTCAATCGCTTTGATCCAAATACCAATACTTTTTTGAATGTATCAGTACCTGATTATCAAGGAAGAGGCTATACATCAGATTATATCTATTCTATATGTGAAACGCCGGATGGATCCATCTGGGCAACCACCAATCGCGGTTTAAATCGCATTACTTTTATCAATGCTCAGACCTATCATTTAGAATGTTATCAGTACAGCACACCGCTGCCAAGTGGGCTTTCCCTAGATGATTTTATTTATAAAGTACGACCTTCTAAAAAATATGCTAATACGTTATGGCTTGGTACTAAGGCTGGTTTGAAAAAAGTAACCTATAGTCCAAGTGATCTAAAATATTTGCAATTTGAGTCTTATCGCGCCAATCCGGGCGATCCGGAGGGTTTATCACATAATGTAATATCAGACATTTGGGAAGAAGAAAATGGTAATATCTGGATCGCAACGTATAATGGTTTGAATCTTTTTAATCCGGAGACTAAAAAATTCCAACGGTTTACTTCGCAGCCCAATGTGCCTAATAGCCTGAGTAACAATTGGGTATATGAATTATTTGAAGATCATTCCGGCATTCTTTGGATTGGCACGGGTAAAGGTATAAATAAATTAAATTTACGTAGTAAGCCTTTTCACAGCATTCGCCTGGAAGGCGGCACCCATGCTACGAATAGCATTGTGACTGCGATTTGCCAGGGCAATCAGGCGAATCAGCTTTGGGTGGGCACCAATGGCGGACTAAATAAACTGGATTTTACAGGAAGTAATAATCAGGTAAAACATTATACATTAGTACCGGAAAAACTAAAAGATTTTGCCAATTTTACAACGAGTGTAATATCCGATTCGGATGGCTGGATTTGGGTCTCGACGCAAGGGGCGGGCGTGATGCGTATTCGGGCAAGTGATATTCCGGCAAAAGGCGGTAAACTTACTCAGCTTGAGCAATTTACGAAAGGACAACTAAATGATGACTATGTTATTTACATGCACGATGTAAAATCGGAGCGTCTTTGGCTGGGACTTTGGGATGGCGGCATTGATTTATATAATAAGAAAACCGGCACCATTCATCATTTTCCAATAGCCGATGATATTAACTTGACGAGTTTTCCTAATGTAAATATCATAGAAGTCAATGAAAATGGGAAAACAGTGTTGTGGGTGGGCACGCGCGGCAATGGTTTATTAAAATTAAATTATGATGCTTATCATAATAAATTACATTTGGAGCGGCATTATCGTTATAAAGCCGGGCAAAAAAATACATTAAGTAATGATAAAATAAATAGCTTGTTTTGGGATAGCCAGCAGCGGCTGTGGATTGCTACGGGCGATGGTTTGGATATGTTGATGCCAAAAACCAATGATTTTCAGCATTTTACAAAAAAAGACGGCTTGCCGGATAATACCATTCAAACCACGCTGGATGACGCACAGGGCAATATTTGGGTGAGCACCGCCAATGGAATTGCCTGCTTGCAATGGATCAACGGCCGGGTGCAAATACGGAGTTATGATGTGCTCGATGGTTTGCAGGATAATTATTTTTATAATAATAGCGGCACTCGGTTGTCTTCCGGGCTGGTGAGTTTCGGAGGAGTGGAGGGACTCAATATTTTTGCGCCGGAGCAAATCCATCTGGATGCCACGCCACCAATGACGGCACTTTCCGATTTTCGATTATTTAATAAATCCGTTCCCATCGGTAAAATGAATAATAATCGGACTATCTTGGACAAACACATATCGGAAGTAGATCATATTATATTGAATCATCGGGAAAATGTTTTATCATTTGAATTTGCCAGCCTGCATTTTGCCGAGCCCAAAAAGAACAAATTTGCTTATAAACTCGAAGGATTTGACCCGGATTGGGTTTACACCGATGCTGAAAAACGTTATGCACATTATACGAATTTACCCTACCGCGATTTTACATTCTACGTAAAATCTGCCAATGGCGATGGCATCTGGAGCGAACCAATTTCCCTTAAAATTACTGTAAAACCGCCATTTTGGCTGACCTGGTGGGCATTTGCGATATATGCAGCGCTTTTTATAGCCTTATTATATGCCGTGTGGTGGGTTACGCACATGCGCGCCGCGTTTCGCAATCGCCTGGCTTTGGAACGAGTGGAACGGGAAAAATTAGAGGAATTAAATCAGTTAAAATTACAATTTTTTACGAATATTTCACATGAATTAAGAACGCCTTTGACTTTGATAATCAGTCCTTTAGAGCAATTGGTTAAAGAAAAGTCCAATGATCGAAGTTTACTGCGGGTGCTATCCATGATGTACCAGAACGCCGGGAAATTATTAACTATGATTAATCAATTGCTGGATTTTCGCAAGAGCGAAGCGGGCTTACTGAAAATCCGGGCGGAAAAGACCAACCTGACTTTCTTTCTACGGGATATTATATTGTCCTTTAAAACTTTTGCGAATGAGCATCATATAGACTTAATTTTTAATTCCAATAATGAAGAAATCGTCGCGTGGATTGATCGGGATCAAATGGAAAAAGCGATGTTTAATCTGCTGTCCAATGCGTTTAAATTCACGCCCGATGGCGGGAAAGTAGAAGTGAATTTATTGGAAAGCCTTGAAAAAGAGCAGATTATCATTCGTGTGGCGGACAGTGGGCAAGGCATTGCGCCGGAGCAACTGGATAAAATTTTTGCACCATTTCACCAAGGTAATAACCAACCTCAGCAGGCGATTTTTGCCGGTACAGGTATTGGCTTAGCTTTGGTCAAAACCAT
>JBKBWT010000192.1:0-9160 GCA_046314415.1 Saprospiraceae bacterium | reverse complement strand
ATGGAGCAGCATAAAGGCGAAGTAAAAGCCGAGAGTGAACCGGGCAGTGGCGCTGTGTTTTCATTGATCTTAAAATCTGGTAATGAGCACTTTACGCTGGAAGAAATTGCGCAGTACCCAGCAAAATCGGCACTTGCCGAGCGTTTTGTACTGTCGGACGCCAACGCGCCGGAAGTAAATGAGACGCCAACCGAAGTAAATACGCCTATCACAAAACCGCACTTATTAATCGTAGAAGATAATGCAGACATTCGAAATTATATTAAAGCAAATTTACGGGCGGATTATGATGTGACCGAAGCGGCGGATGGGGTAGAAGCGCTTGAAAAAGCCCGGGAAACCCCGCCTGACTTGATTTTGAGCGATATTACCATGCCGCGTATGGATGGCATAGAATTTTGCCGGCATATCAAGAGCGATATTCTCACCAGCCATATTCCCGTGGTGCTGCTCACAGCGCGAACCTCGATGGTGTATAAAATTGACGGGCTGGAAACTGGCGCCGATGATTACATCACCAAGCCTTTCAGCATGCAATTGTTGAAAGTACGTATTAAAAATTTAATTCACATTCGTCAGACCCTACGCGAGAAATTCAGCAAGACCTTTGATTTGTCACCCTCTGCTGTGACGGTCACTTCCCTGGATGAGGAATTTTTGCAGCGTATTCTGGATATCGTGGAACATCATCTTGATGATAGCGAGTTTTCTATTGATTGTCTTGCCAAAAAAATGGCGATGAGTCGCATGCAATTGTATCGAAAAATAAAAGCATTGACCAACGAGACACCGAATACGTTGATTCGTACCATTCGCCTCAAGCGCGCCGCGCAACTCCTGGCAACGCATCAATATAATATTTCAGAAGTGGCTTATCAGGTCGGTTTTTCAGATTTGAAATATTTCCGCGAGCGATTTAAGGAGCAGTTTGGCGTCATTCCTTCCGAATACGAACCGTAAACAAATGAGAAATAGGAAATTTGAAAGGTGAAATTTGAATCCTGAGTGAATAATGTTGCTAATATTACATTTGTAATAAAGAAAATCCCGGATTTATTACAAAATCCGGGATTGTAAATCAATAACAAACGTACTTATTATAAAATCGACTATTTCATTACTACTACCTTCATCGTTTCCCGCGCAAAGCGGCTGCCATTGATGGTAATGCTGCAATAATACATGCCCGCGTTCAGATGGGTCGTATTCCATTCCAATTGATAGCTGCCGGTCGTTTGGTTTTCATTCACCAATTGCTGGACGAGCCTGCCCTGGGTATCGTAAATATGGAGCTGCACTTGCCCCGCCTCCGGCAGATGGTAGCGGATAGTAGTCATCCCTTGCGCCGGATTCGGAAAATTCTGCTCCAGAAAGGACGGCTTCCTGCCAAGGTCTTCCACATCTGTTGAAATCAGAGAATCCAAAATCCCGGAGCCAACAATCTGATCGTAAATGTATTTATGACCGCTGTTGTTGACGTGGATGCCGTCGCCGGAGTCGTAATTGGCTTTAATCTTGCCATCCGGTGCCGCGAGTTCATCGAAGATATTCGCGGCGTTTTCACCAAAAATCGTGAGAATGGAATCCCGCATGTCGCGCAGACTTTGAACGCCCGCTGCACTTAAATTGCGCGGCTGGGTCGTCGTGATCCGATACGGAATTTCGTCCGCTTCAATCAGATTGACAATCGTTCTCAGATTGCTGACCTGTTCTTCAATGGTGAAGCCTTGTGTGGCATCATTGCTCGGCAAATTGATCAAAATTGCAGTTGGATTGTACGCTAGTGCCAATGTAATGTTATTGTTGATCTTAGGCGCAGGTCTGCCCACCGGAGGAACAAAATTGCTCGGCATTACATCATAAGAGGTGTAGCCGCCTACCGCTAAATTAATCACTAGTGCCGTAGAATCGAAGCTTTTGACGTAGTTGCGGAAGCGCCCTACCCAGGAACTGTCAGCAACGCTGGCGCCCGTGCCGGCAGCAGTCGAAGAGCCGAGCACCACGTAAACATTCGTAGAATCGCCGGAAATAGGCTCGCCCGTCACGCGAATATCGTCGAGGTAAAGCGTTTGTTCTGCGCCATCCACCAGGCGTTGCCCGAAGAAAATCGTTTTAATCCGGGTCAGGTCAGCCGCGCCCGGATTGTCTTCAAAAACCTGCACCGGAATCTTGATCTCCTGCCATTGGTTGGCGTTGATTCTGCTGACAAAATTAGTCAGGTTAATTTTAGTCGATTTCCGGTTGGAAAGGTCTTCAACATAGATAAATGGAATTGCCGCCGGATTCAAGGCTTTTTCGGAAAAGACCTTGATGGACAGCGTATCTTTCAAGGTAAAATCACGACCAACCCAGCCAATGCCCGCCACAGCTGCGCCCCAATCGCCACCAAAATCGGAATACCAGTTGAGTTCCAACGAATAGTTACCAACGAGGGAATACTTGGTAGAAACGGGTAGCTTGTCGCCGACGCGTTTCAGGGTACTGGGCGCATTGGCAAAACCAAAGCTGGAATCATAAAAACCAGGCGTTGGGCTGTCGGAGAAGAAAATAAAATCCTGCTCCCCACCGCTGCGCGGTTCTGTGATGCTAAAAACATGAGCACTTACATCATTTGTGGCGGCATTATTTACATCTGCCAGTCGAATCAACACTTCATCACTGAGTGTCTCTCCAATTACCCAGGGATAGCTACCGGTTTCCGTTGCATAAGCAGCCGCAAGCGTTTTCCAGATCACACCATTATCATAAGACACTTCAATTTTAATGCTGTCCACGTTGGTGCTTGCAAACAAAATAGGAATCGTCTTACCCGCTTCCCATTGCTGATAACCATTGGGCGAAAGCAAAGTTATATTGAAAATAGTTGGGATAATGCGGAACGCCTCGCTCACATCCTGGACGGTATTGTCGCTGGCGTCGCTGATGCGTACCAATGCCTGGTCGGTCAAATCGCTGTCCACGGTCCATTCGTATTCGCCATCGGCGGCAGCTACGGTAGCAAGGGCGGTCCAGTTGGCGCCATTGTCCGCAGAGAATTCGATCAAGACGTTTTCAACCTGACTGCTGTTCCAAACGATTTTTTGAACGGTGTTTTGCATCCAGCTTTCGCCGCCCGTTGGCGCAAGCAAAGTAAGACTGCGCTCATTACCAGCCGCAACGCCATAACGCAGCACGCGATTGTTCCCCCAATCTGCCACCCAGATATTACCACGCGCTTCATCTACAAACATGGCGCGGGGCGTATTATAACTATTGGCAGTAGGCGGATTGGCGGCGGTACCGGTGGTAAAGTCGGGCTGACCCCAGATATAATCGGCGTCGGCACCATTTGGCAAATTAGCGGCATCGTTGAAAATCACAATACGGTGGCTCCCTTCCTGGATGACATAAATCCGACCCTGGCTATCGCCGGTCACAAAGCGGAGGCTAGAAAAACCATTCCGGGTAATATTGGCGGTATTGGTCGTAAAGTTGGGTTGACCCAGTACACCGTCTGCCGGAGCACCGTTAGGTTTGTTGGCAGCATTGTCAAAACGGGTGACACGACGGTTGCCGGTTTCCGAAACCCAGAGTCTGCCGTCGGCATCAACGTACACCCCGTTGGGACTAGACATACCTGTTGCCGTCAGCGCGCTAGTACCGGTCACAAAATCGGGCTGCCCGAGCACGCCGTCGGCGGGAGCACCGTTGGCTTTATTGGCAGCATCATTGTAACGGGTCACGCGATGGGCGTTGAATTCAGCTACCCACAGGGTACCAGTTTCATCAACCTGACTTACTACCGGACCACGCATAATGCTTTGAGACGTTACCGCGGTTTTGGAGGTAAAGTCTGGTTGCCCGAGCACGCCGTCCGCAGCTGCGCCATTAGTTTTATTAGAGGCGTTGTCAAATCGCAAGACCCGGTTATTGGAGAAATCACTCACCCACAATCTACCCGCTTTATCGACATAAACGCCGATTGGATTATCCATTTTTACTGCGCTAACGCCAGCCGTATTGGTTTCAAAATCAGGTTGCCCCAATACCGCTTCCGCAGCTGCGCCGGTCAAAAGGGCAGCATCGCTTGCCCAGCGCAACACGCGGTGATTGGCGCGATCGGCAATGAAGACCTTTCCGCTAAGGGGATCTACCGCGACGCCATTTGGACCATTGAATTTGTCAGTGCCTTTGCCGGCGAGCTTACTTACAAAATCCGTCTGACCAAGTACGCTTGCCGGGTCAGGATTATCTGTAATGACGATGGTTGGTTTGTATTGAATGTCGTAACGCAGCACGCGATGATTTGCCCAGTCGGCTACCCAAACTTTGCCACCCGCTTCGTCGATAAACATGGCACGGGGCGTGTTGTAACTGCTGGCAGTCGGCGGATTAGCGGCGGTACCGCTGGTAAAATCGGCTTGTCCCCAGATGTAATCGGCGTTGGCACCGTTGGGCAAACTGGCAGCATTATTAAAAATGACAATGCGGTGGCTGCCTTCCTGAATAACGTAGATGCGTCCTTCGCTATCGCCGGTGACATAGCGCAAGCTGGAAAAACCATTTTGCGTAACGTTCGCGGTATTGGTCGTAAAATTAGGCTGTCCAAGCACGCCATCGGCAGCTGCGCCGTTGGGTTTGTTGGCAGCATCGTCAAAACGGGTGACACGACGGTTGCCGGTTTCACTGACCCACAGTCTTCCGTCGGCATCAACGTATAAACCGTTGGGACTGGACATGCCCGTTGCGGTCAGTGCGCTACTGCCGGTGACAAAATCGGGTTGTCCGAGCACACCATCTGCCGGAGCACCATTAGGCTTGCTAGCTGCATTATTATAACGGGTCACGCGGTGGGCATTGAATTCTGCTACCCACAGGGTTCCATTTTGATCCAGATAACTCACCACCGGACCGCGCATGTTGTTTTGAGAAGTGACGGCAGTTTTACTGGTAAAATCAGGCTGTCCCAATACTCCGTCGGCATTGGCACCAGAGGGCTTGTTGCTGGCATTGTCAAAACGCAGAATGCGGTTATTAGAAAAATCATTCACCCACAGTCTGCCCGCTTTATCTACCTGAATGCCAATGGGATTGTCCATTTTAGCGGCAGTAACCCCGGCAGTAACGGTTTCGAAATCAGGTTGTCCCAGCACGGCTTCCGCAGCGGAGCCATTCACCATAGCATCGGCACTTGCCCAACGCAACACGCGGTGGTTGCCCCGATCTGCGACAAAAAGTTTCCCGGTGGTAGGATCAACTGCCACCCCATTGGGACCATTGAATAGATCGGCACCTTTGCCGGCAATTTTACTGGTAAAATCTTTTTGCCCCAGGATACCATTGGCAGCGGGATTATTGGGTATTTGAGCAAGCAAGATAGTAGGGCTGAGGTACAGCACTACCAGGAACTGTAACCAATAAGTCAAGCTTCGTTTCATACGTTTAGTTTTGGTTTATTGATTCAAATGTAGGATATCAAAATCAGCATGGAGTGGAGCTATGTGCAAAAATATTCTACATATGTTGAATGGGCTTTTTTTATAGTACCCTTCTGCCGCATCTCCTTAGGTTGCTTTTGCAATCTCTAAAGCAACTACCAGTCATTGGAAGGCAACTACCAGTCATCGGAAGGCAACTACCAGTCATCGGTAATTAGTTACCAACCATCGGTAATTAGTTACCAGCCGTTGGTAATTAGTTACCAGCCGTTGGTAATTAGTTACCAGCCGTTGGTAATTGGTTACCAGCCATCGGTAATTAGTTACCAGCCATCGGTAATTAGTTACCAGCCATTGGTAATTGGTTACCAGCCACTGGTAATTAGTTACCAACCATTGGTAATTAGTTACCAGCCATCGGTAATTAATTACTAATCGCTATTTAACATCGATGGGAAATAGATTAGCAGCAAAATTGCCAGGGGTAACGCCGTACTTTTCTTTGAAGCATTTGTGGAAGTATTTAGGATCATTAAAACCAACCGTGTAGGCAACCTCGGCTACCGTAAGCTGGTTTTGCACAAGCAGTTGGGCAGCTCTTTTTAATCGGATGGAACGGATAAAATCACTGGCGGATTGATCGCTTAATTCCTTCAGTTTTAAATGCAGCAACGAACGACTCACGCCCATGTGCTGCACAAAGTGCGTAACGCTAAAATCGGGATCGGATAAGTACTGCTCTACGATTGTCAATGCCTTCTGTAAGAATTGCGCGTCGGTGGAGGTGAGGGTAATCTCTTGCGGATCGAGCGTGATGTTTTGACTGAATTTTTTACGCAGCAGCTGCCGGTTTTGAATCAGGTTGGCAATGCGAATCTGAACTTCACGAATATCGAAAGGTTTGGCAAGGTAATCATCGGCACCGATCTCCAATCCCTCCAGCTTGTGTTCCTGGGCGGATTTGGCGGTGAGCAGAATGATGGGAATGTGGGAGGTTTCCAACCGGGTTTTAATGTTTTTACACAATTCCAGCCCATCCATTTCGGACATCATAATATCGGAAAGAATCAGGTTGGGCATTATTTTCAAGGCTTTGGCAATGCCCTCGCGTCCGTTGGCAGCTTCGTGTATCTGGTAAAAAGTTTCCAAACATTCGCGCAGGTACGCCCGCAGATCGGCGTTGTCTTCTACAATTAAAATGGTAGGGCGCTGGTCATTTGTAGTCGGGGTATGGTAGGCGGTAGTAGTATCCATTGTATTTGTAATCAATACCGGGGAAGGAGCAATAACTACCGCGTCTAAATTACTGACCATTTCTGCTTCAGAAAGATGCGTATTACCAAGGGGCAACTGAATTTGAAACTGCGTACCCTTGCCGACTTCACTTTGTACCTGAATCGTGCCGTGATGCAATTCCGTCAAACTTTTGGCAATGGCTAAACCAATGCCGGTACCACCGCTTTGCAACTGGTGGGCGTTATCCGCCTGATAAAACGCATCAAAAATTTGATCGAGCTGCGCCGCCGGAATACCGATGCCTGTGTCGGAAACGGTGATTTGTGCGTTTTGACCCTTGTGCTCTTTTTCTACGATTTTAATATAAATGCTGATCTCCCCGTTGACAGGTGTGAATTTCAGGGCGTTGGCTAAAAGGTTGGAGATGATTTTATCCAGCTTTTCGTAATCAAGCCAGACTTCCAGCTTGGGTACTTCGCTTGTAAAATGCAGGGCGATATTTTGCTGCGCGGCACGTTCGGCAAAAGCGGACAGAATTTGTTGCAAAATGTAAACGAGATCCTGCGGCGCGGCGCGCAATACGAAGCCCTTGTTTTCAATTTTGCGCAAATCGAGCATTTGATTCACCAGCAGCACCAGCTTCTGCGCGTTCCGGTACACGGTGGACAAAGGGCGGCGCAAGGGATCGTCGGCAGCGAGGGCATGCAGCGCTTTCTCAAGCGGGCTGATGATAAGCGTGAGCGGCGTGCGGATTTCGTGGGAGATATTGGTAAAAAAGTCGAGCTTCTCCTGGTCGGCGCGGTGAATTTTTTCGCTCATCGCCTGAATGTCGTCGCGTTGCTTACGAATCTCTTCGTTTTGCAGGAGGATGTCGCCTTGAATCTGGAGGAGCGTTTTGTTTTGTTGCTCCACTTTTTCCTTTTCTTGGGCAAGTTCTTCCGTGCGTTGGTGCACAAGGCGCTGCAACTCGCGTTTGTGCTTTTTAATAGTGTGAATGCGGTACGTAAAACCGCCAAAAATGCTGCCCGCTAGGATCAAAACGACCAGGATTCGGAACCACCAGGTTTGCCACCAGGGCGGAAGAATGTGGATTTGGAGGGAGGTGCCCTGCTCATTCCAACGTCCTTCGTTGTTGGCGGCTTTGACGTGCAGGGTGTAAGTGCCGGGATTCAGGTTGGTGAACGTAATGAGCCGCCGGTCGCCAATGTAATTCCAGGTTTGGTCAAAGTTTTCCAGCCAGTAGGCGTACTGATTTTTTTCAGGGTTGGTAAAATTGAGCGCCGCGAATTCAAAACTGATGACATTTTCAAAATGTCGCAGGCGGATGTGTTTAGCAACGGTGATGTCTTCCGCAAGCGCCGATTGGTCATTCCCGGGGCGGATTTCTTGATTGAGTACCCACAGTTTGGTAAGCACGACGTTGGGCAGGTGCTCGTTGCTGGGAATTTGGGTGCTGTTAATTACATCAAAACCCTCTGAGCCGCCAAAAAGCAGGTTGCCATTGCGCAGTTTAAAGGCAGACTCGCTGAGGTATTCGGTGTTGCGCAAACCGTCGTTGGTGGTATAATTGTAAAAGGTACCGGTGCTGGGGTCGAGTCGGGAAATGCCGCGATTGGTGCTGATCCACAGGAAATGCTGCTCGTCTTCTAAAATGGCGGCGATGGTGTTGCTAATTAAACCATTTTCAACCCGGTATGAAACAAGCGCTTCCTTTTCAGGATCGTAGCAGTATATGCCATTTTTTTTGGTGCCAAACCAAATACGTCCGAGCTTGTCCTGATGGAGGACTTTCACTTCGTAATCGAGGTGGGTAGAGTCGGGAAATGCAGGGAAAAACTGTTCTTTTTGCAAATCAAAATAGCATAGCCCGCGTGCAGTACCGACCCAAAGGCGGTGGCGCTTGCCATCGGGCAGGAGCGTAAATACCTGATTGCTGAGGAGCTTGCCCTGAGTGTTGTTGACATTGTAACGTTTAAATGTGTGGTGTACGCGGTCAAAGACGTTGACGCCGCCACCAAGGGTGGCAATCCAAAGGTGTCCGTCGGGGTCTTCCGCAATGTCCCAGGCGTGGTTGTGGCTCAGGCTATTGTTATTATTGGGATGGTGTTGAAAGCGAATCCATTGGGAACTGCCACTGGGTAAATAGTTGAGACCGTTGCCGTAAGTGCCCGCCCAGAGGTTGCCCTGTGCGTCTTCGTAAATGGACTTGATGGCGTTGCCGCTTAAGCTGTTGGCATTATTGGGTTGATGGACAAAATGATCGAACTGCCCGTTGATCGGGTCGAAGCGATTCAAACCGCCACCGTCGGTGCCGAACCAAATCCGCCGTTTAATATCTTCAAAAATGGAGAGGACGACCTTGTAGCTGAGATGCTCAGGACGAAGGTTGTTATCAAGAGTCTGAAATTTGAACTTCTTGGGGTCAAAAACATTTACCCCGCCCTTGTACGTGCCGATCCAGATGATGCCGTCGCGGCTTTGGTAGAGACTGAAAATGGCGTTGGAAC
>JBKBWT010000191.1:0-12038 GCA_046314415.1 Saprospiraceae bacterium | reverse complement strand
GATTATTTACAACCAAATCAGAATGAAGCGCCAATATGATATGGATATGATATTGGGTATTTGTGCCGGTCTTTGGAATTTTTTAATATGCTGATAATCAATTTGACGCAAGTCTATTATTCGGGAAGGTAAAATATCCGGTGAATTATTGCATACTGAAGCAACGGAAGAAAAAATATTAAGTCTGGCAATGCTGCCAACCCCGTAGGAATGCATTCAAATGTCAATTTAGGAAAGAAATGATAAAATAATGATGCAAAATATTATAACCAACCGCGTTTATTCACTTAGTTTATTAATATTGCTAATTTGTATTGTAGCGAGTTTTCGTTTTCCTGATACTTTTCCTACGTTTGAAAATTTTAGTCAGATTGCTTTAAATTTTTCGATTGATGCCATCGTCGCCGTAGGTATGATGTTATTGCTAATCGCCGGGGCATTTGATTTATCGGTCGGCTCGGTGGTAGCATTATCGGGTGGTTTGGCGGCGCATTTGATGTATTATTATGGCGTGCCGGTGCCGCTGGCAGTAATGGCGGGGCTAGGCGCAGCGGGTTTAGTGGGCTGGGTGAATGGTTTTTTTATAGCGCGTCAAGGCATTAATCCGATGATTCAAACCCTGGCAACGATGGGCATTGCGCGCGGATTGGCATTGATGCTGAGCGGTGCGGGCATTCAAAATTTACCTTATTGGTATAATGCCATTGGGCAAAGTAAATTGCTGGGATTACGTATGCCGATCTGGTATATGATCATAATTGTGCTTTTATTTACTATTTTAAGTCAAAAAACGATCTTTTTTCGGCGGTATTATTACATTGGTGGTAATGAAAAAGCGGCGCGGCTGTCGGGCATTAAAGTAGAAAAAATGATGTTATATGCCTTTATTATTACATCCTTATTAGCCGGGATAGCGGGCATATTATTATCCTCGCGCCTGGGCGCTGCGCTTTCCACCTCCGGGCGCGGGCTGGAATTGCGCGTCATTACTGCCGTTATCCTGGGCGGTGCGAGTTTATCCGGCGGTGTCGGTAAAATTCCGGGGGCATTATTAGGCGCTTTTTTCATGGGTTTAGTGGGCAATATCATGATTTTATCAAGAGTATCAGGGTATTGGCAGGAAATTATACTCGGTATTATATTAATTACAGCGGTATGGTTGGATATGTTTTTTCAAAGAAGATATAAGTAATAGGGTTATTTACTAATATAACAATACGAATTGGTTTAATATGATTACAAGGATAAATATTTTTACTGCGTTTATATTATTCCTCTTAATAAGCTGTGAATTACCAGAGCGCAACGCTTCTAATACAAACACCATCAATGACTTAGCGGAAGATAATGCTGATTATTCGCAGGTTGATCCGAATGAAGAGTATGTAATGGTGACGACGGCTATTAACTTACCATTATATGTGCGACACGATCAGGCGGCGTTTAAAGCCTGGGGTAAAAAAATGGGGGTGAAAACGACCATTCTGGGACCGGCTGAATGGGATGTCCCCGCACAAATCGCTACGATTGAGCAAGTTATACCAACTAAACCAGCAGGATTACTGATAAACGGAACCGATCCGGGCATTGCCCAGGCGATTAACAAAGCGGTGGAAGCGGGCATCCCGACGGTGGTGTATGATTCGGAAATTCCAGGTTCCAAAAGGCACTGTTTTATTGGCTCCGACTGGTATCAGATGGGTTTGGCGCAGGGCAGACGGATGGCAAAATTAGTTAATGGGAAAGGCAAAGTAGCCGTGATGGGCATTCTGGGTTTGACTAATATGGAAGCGGGTTTTCAGGGTTTTCAGGATGGTATAAAAGAATTTCCTGATATTATATTTTTAGGTAAATATGATGATAAAGCCAATGTGGAAGAAGCGGCGCGTTTAGCGGCGGACTTAATCACGGCAAACCCAGATTTGGCGGGCATCGGCGGCTTTGATTCCAACAGCGGACCCGGCATTGCGCTGGCGGTAAAAGAAGCCAATAAGGTGGGTAAAATTAAAATCACAACGGTAGATGCCGAGCCGGAACATTTACAACTGGTGCGCGAAGGTGTAATAGATTTGCTGGTGGGGCAAAAACGCGAATTATTTACCTGGTATGGCGCGCAATTTTTATTTGATATGAAACATCGTACCAATCGCTTCTCTATCAATGATTTACAAACGGGTATTGCGCCGATTCCTTACACCATTAATACCGGTTTGATGGAAATTGATAAAAATAACATTCAAAATTTTAAATAATCAGCCCTCATTTTTACGTCGTTGCACTTCTTTATTTACCAAATGATATTCGCGGTTGCCCTGTCCCGCAATGGCGGAGTTCTCCTGTGCCCGGCGGAATAAATAGGGTATTACATCTTTCACCGAACCGTACGGCACGTATTTAATCGCATTAAAGCCGGCTTTAGCCATATTATAACTAATATTATCACTCATGCCATATAATTGTCCGACGAAAATATTCGGATGATTGGTCGGAATATTTAGTTCCTCCGTAAGTTGCATTAATTCATAACAGCTTTCTTCATTATGCGTACCTGCCAGTAAAGCAATGCGATCCAAGCGTTGCAAGGTAAAACGCAGCGCATCATTATACATTTTATCAGTTGCTGCCTTGGTCGGATTAATCGGATTTTCGTACCCCAATCGCGCCGCCCGTTCCGATTCTTTTACTAAATAAGCACCGCGTACCTGCTTTACGCCTAAATAATAGCCCTTTTCTACGGCGCGTTCATAACTTTTTTGTAATAAAGACAAGCCGGCTTTACGATACATTTGAATCGTATTATATATAATAGCCGCCTCTTTATTATATTTTTCCATCATTTCGTTGGCGAGCGCATCAATAACATCCTGTATCCAGGTTTCTTCGGCATCTACCAATACCCGTACTTTGGTCTCATAACCACGTCGGCAAATGCGATCCACCCGCGCGCGCACCCGCTCAAATGCAGCTTTTTCGGCATCGCTCAGCGGAGCGCCACTTTGCACCTTCTCTAATAAAGCAAATTCCGCCAAGCCCGTTACTTTAAATACCGCGAAAGGAATATCATGTTTTTGCGCAAAATTAATGGTTTCTATTGTCTCCGCCGTTGTACGCTCGTACTCCGCCTCCATTTTCTTACCTTCTACCGAGTAAGCAATATACGTATGAATATTGGATTGGCGCAGGTGCTGAGCGGTTTGGGCGCATTCCTCCAGCGTTTCCCCGCCGACAAATTGTTTGAAAATCGTGTCACGAATGATAAATTGCACCCAGCGCCATTGGATGGTGTTTTCTATCAAATTCATGCCAAATTTTAATAATGCCGGATAATTCATTAACTTAAATAAATAATAAATTCGGCGCAGGTCGCGGTTGTTCTTGTCCGCAAAAGCCGTTTGCGTATTGTCGAAAGAGACTTTGGCGTGTAACATTTTCATAATTGAGTAAGGATGTGTGGTTATGCGGCTAAATTTACAGAAGCTTGCCTGAATTGCAAGAAAAATTTTGCTTTTACCATCATTTTATTTTATGATAAAATTTTTTATAATATATTAAGTAATTTGACGTAAATATATTGGAAATCATAATATTATACTTGATAATTTTTATTTAAAAAGTACTTGTCTTCTGCATCTTTTTGTAATTCGCTTTTCCCGTGTTATGTTTGCGCTACACTAATTTCTAAATCCATATTCGCAACATGAAAAAACACTTTAGCCTGTATTGCGTGCTGCTCGCGTGCGCAAGCCTGTGGGCGCAACCAAAATTTAAGCTCTTTGACGAGCGATTTGATTATGAGCCAAATTTACAATATGATGCCCAACTGCCTTCTCCGGCGCAGTTTCTGGGCTATCGCTTGGGCGAAGATTTTACCGTTTATTCAGAAGTGGTAAATTATTTTAAAGCGCTGGATGCTGCCTCCAATAAAATGATATTGCAGGAATACGGTAAAACGTATGAAGGTCGCCCTTTATATGTGGCTGTGATTACCTCGGAGGCAAATCATGCGCGACTCAATGAATTACAGCAGCGGCATTTAAAACTCACCGATCCGGCTAAAATCAGCCCAGCAGAAGCCGAGCAAATTATAAAAAATGATCCCATCTTTACATCCATGAGTTATAATATTCATGGCAATGAAGCCTCTAGTACTGAGGCAGTTATGCAGGTGGCGTATCGCTTGGTGGCGGCGCAGGATGCCGAAACACAGCAGGTACTAAATAACTCGGTGATAATATTATATGTCTGTATAAATCCCGACGGACGCGATCGGTATGTATATTGGTACAAATCGGTGCGGCGCAATGTAACAGGCTACGAACCTCGTGATATGGAACATTATGAGGAATGGCCCGGCGGGCGCACGAATCATTATTGGTTTGATCTCAACCGTGATTGGGTATGGGGCGTTCACCCTGAATCGCGCGGGCACGCCACGGAATATCAAAAATGGATGCCGCAGGTGCATGTCGATTATCATGAACAGGGATATAATAATAATTATTACACTGCACCGGGTACAACGCCGCGCAATTTATTATTACCTGACCGCTACGAGCCCTGGAGTGATACGTTTGGACGAGCAAATATTAAAGTATTTGATCAATTTCAGGTGAATTATTTCACGCGTGATGCCTTCGACTTTTTCTATCCCGGCTATGGTTCCAGCTATCCGAGCGTGAATGGCGCGATTGGTATGCTCGTGGAACAAGGTGGTATTGGTGCGGGTTTGGCGGTGGAAACCGACGATGGCACTGTGCTGACCTTGCAACATCGGGTGTTTGACCATTTTTCAACTTCGATTGCCACCATTAAAAAAGCCGTGGAACATCGGGAAGCCTTGCTGCGCTATAGTTTTGAAGCCTGGAATCCTAAAAATAGTAAATCGCCGGTGCAAGCTTACATTTTGCCGGATAATGCACAAGGTTATTTATATGATGTAATAACAACCTTACAAAGACATAATATTCAAGTAGAAAGAACGAGCGCAGATATTACCATTGCTGATGCCAAAAACTTCCGCACGGGTAAACCTGAGCGTAAAACTTTTCCAAAAGGAACGTATATCGTATCAACAAATCAACCGCGTTACTTATTGATTAACACCATTTTAGAACGCAATCTTGCCATTGAAGACTCGGTGATGTACGACATGGCGACCTGGTCGGCACCACTGGCGTATAATTTGGATGCGTATTTTATTACAAATAATGTAAAACTTTCGACAGAAATTGTAAAGACTCCCCCAACTTATGAAGGTAAACTAAATAACCCCGATGCACAATATGCCTATGTGATTGAATGGAAGCAGCGTCATGCGCCGCGCGCGCTGGCAATGCTGTGGGATAAAGGTTATAATGTGCGCACGGTGAAAGAACCTTTTTATGATGGTAAAAAACGCTATGGCGCGGGCAGTCTGGTCATTTTGAAAGGGCGTAATGTCGGGAAAGATTTTGCCAAGGATTTGCAGGAAATTGCTGAGCAAGCGAAAGTTGTAATTGATGGCTTTGGTACGGGACGGATGCTGGAAGGCATGGATTTGGCGTCGGGTGATAGTCGCCCCATCAAGCGCCCGAAAGTGGCAATGCTGGTTGAACAACCATTTAACTCCCTGACTGCCGGGCAGATATACTTTTTATTTGATCGTGATATACA
Organism: Saprospiraceae bacterium; assembly: GCA_046314415.1. GTDB lineage: Bacteria > Bacteroidota > Bacteroidia > Chitinophagales > Saprospiraceae > JADJNW01. The sequence goes on along the minus strand of JBKBWT010000191.1, from coordinate 6,386 downwards.
ATTGCCCATTGAGCGTATCAAGGCTTCTATATTACAACAAACAGCGATTCCGAAATTTGGCTCGCGCTATGGCGGTGCGGATTTAAAAAATTATGATGTACTCATTTTACCTGGTGGCGGCAATGGTTTGAATCAATTATTTCCCAAGCCTCAACTCGACGAAATCAAAGCCTGGGTAGAAAGTGGCGGTATTTTAATTGCTACCGAAAATGCCGTGCCATTTTTCACCGATGACCGCTCGAAATTTACCAAGGTAAAATTACAGGAACTGAAGCGCGACACCAGCGAAGCCGCAACTTTACTGGCTTTTGCCGATCGGGAAGATTTTTATGGCAAGAAAAATGTGCCGGGTACGGCGTTTAACGCTAAAATTGAAAACACGAATCCGCTGGCTTTTGGGCTGGATACGGCTTTATATACCATTAAATATGATGGATTGGCGTTAAAACCCGATGCGGATTTGCAAACGGTGGGTTCGTATTTTAAAGAAAACACGCTGGTATCAGGCTACGCCAGTGCCGAGAATGTCAAGAATATTGCAGGGAATACCTTTGCCGGGGTGCTGCCGATGGGGCAGGGGAAGGTCGTTTTTCTGCTGGATAACACGCAGTACCGTATGTTTTGGCTGGGTCCGGCGCGCATGATGGTAAATGCGGTGATGTTATTGAAAGGGTTTTAGTAAATGAATAATGAATAATTAAAAAATTAAATAATATTGCTTGGTGTATAAAGCTGAGGGATAATATTTTATGAAAATATTATTTAAATAAAAGACACGGAATTTTATAATAATAGTCAGACGATATGATGTCGCCTGACTATTTTCATTTTACGCCGTTACACTGCGGCTACCGCCCAGCATGACCCCGCCGGCAATGGCGGCTATGACCCCCACACCAATGAGGATATACGCCTCTTGTTGTCCGCCTTCATTACCGGCATTGATTTCCACATCGCCAATTTCAATGTCAGCTGTATTGCGATCAAACTTTGTAAAACCATAAATTGCCAGCGCAATACCGGCTACCAATAGCAAAATTCCCATAGTTCGTTTCATATTGGTATAAAATTTTAAGGGTTATATAATATTAGAAATATGCTTTATTCCGTAGCATCATTTTCGTGCGTGGTCATGAGCACCACCCCGGCGATAACACTGATGGCTGACATAGCAAAAAATAGGTAAAACAAAGGCTGTGCCGGCTGCGCTACGGCGCCCATTGCTGGGTCGCTTGCCGTGTAAAGATTGTAAGCGCTGAAGGCATACGTACTCACGATAATGCCCAGAATAATTAAAAATCCACCCAAAGAGCGTTTCATGTTTAGTGATTTTAGGAGGGTTATTTGAATTTTTCAATAAAAATGTCGAGGCGTTAAGTTGTTCATCAATGGTAAAATTTTTCTATTTTGCAGCCCGAGCACCTAATTGAAATTATTCATTCATTCTTAATTTTTTCATTTATAATTCTTTCATTATATGGATCCGTTTATTGCGCTTGCCGATATTCCCGTAAAAGATATTTTACCCGGCTTCCATGGTCGCATGATTCATACTGGTAGCGTTACCGTTGCGCATTTTCGCATCGATGCGGGCAGTGTGTTACCAGAACATTTTCACGTACATGAACAAATCACCAATGTATTAGAAGGTGAATTAGAACTCACTATAAATGGTGAAAAACGGATATGTAAAGCCGGTGACTGCGCGGTGATCCCCTCTAACGTGCCGCACTCCGGGCGCGCGTTGACCGAAGTGTGGGTGATCGATGTATTTAGCCCGACACGGGAAGATTATAAATAATTGTTTATGGATTAAAACAACGTTGTTTTTGCCTCGGCAAGTCATTATGATACGTTTGTGGGTGTTGGGAGTTGAGTTGCCGTTGGGGGAGGTGTTTCGGTAAAGGATCAAAATTATACCAAATTGGAAATGATAAGACGTAAATATGAAAATACAAAATAATTGAAAATCAAATTGCTAAGCAATAATCAATACGCCATTATCAATCGAAAATGTTATTATTTACTCCCCTGCCAATTGTTTTATATCTTCTTGCAAATCGTCTTCATCATAATGTATAAAAATATCCCTTTTTCCTAATTCCTGCTGAAAATCATACTGCGAAAGCCCAGCAAAATCGCTGGCTTGACCAAAAGTCATTACATATTTTTCAAAAAAATAAATTGCTAATTCCAAGCGAAATCCTTTTTCGGTTAAACCCGTTTTTCTTACTATTTCATCTGATATTACCACACTCATAGCTTTCATTTTTTCAAAAATACGATATTTTACCTAAAAAATCAATGCACCTCCACCAACCACTCTTTTTTATCAACCACTTCCCCAAACGCCTCCAATTCCAACCCATTTTCTTTTGCAACTATTTGAAAATCAGCCACTCGCTCCGGCTCGACCGCCACCAGTAATCCCCCGCTCGTCTGCGGATCAGCGAGAATGAATTTTTGCTCGTCGGTCAAGGGCGCGATTTTATGCCCATAACTATCCCAATTGCGATGCGTGCCGCCGGGAATACATTTAGCTGCTAAATAATAATCGAGGGTATTTTTATCAATGGTCGGCACTTTATTAAAATTCAGCACGGCGCTTACATCACTTGCTTCACACATTTCACTCAAATGACCCAACAAACCAAAGCCCGTTACATCCGTCATTGCTTTTACATACGATAATTTGCCAAATACTTCACCAATTTTATTTAATTGTATCATATTATCGCGAGCAATATTATGATGTTCCGGTAATAATTTTTCTTTTTTTTGCGCGGTTGTTAAAATGCCGACGCCTAATGGCTTGGTTAAGAACAATTTACACCCAACTGTCGCGCCGCCGTTTTTCTTTAAATGTTCTAATTTTACCCGACCCGTCACCGCTAAGCCAAAAATCGGCTCCGGACTGTCAATGCTGTGTCCGCCCGCCAACGGAATGCCTGCTTCCGCGCAAGCTTTGCGACTGCCTTCGATTACCTGATTGGCGACCTCCGGTGGCAGTTGGTTGATGGGCCAGCCCAGAATCGCAATCGCAAGTATCGGCGTGCCTCCCATGGCGTACACGTCGCTGATGGCATTCACCGAAGCGATGCGCCCAAAATCCTCGGCGTCATCCACAATCGGCATAAAAAAATCGGTGGTGCTGACAATGCCCGTGCCGTCGCCCAAATCCATTACTGCCGCGTCATCGCGCTCTTCATTACCGACTAATAAATTCGGGAAATGTAATTTATCGGCGTTATGATGTAATATTTGATCTAAAACTTTAGGGGCAATTTTGCAGCCGCAACCCGCGCCGTGACTGTATTGGGTGAGTTTGTAATGCTTAACGCTATTTTCAGTCATTTGAATATTCTTCAAGTTTAATGTTCTGGACTATATCCAAATTATTTTGCTTCACTCTTGTTGTTTCTTACTTTTTTGCATCGCCCAAAAAAGTAAGCAAAAAACGCTAGGCAAATCAAACTCTGCAAACGCTATTTAATCCATGGGATTAAGCCATCTCATGCTCGAACAGTGATTTGCCGCCCTCCCGTGCACACGTTTTCAAAACTAAATTTCTACTAAATGAAATCAGTGAAAATCATTAACATCATTATAAATCAGAGTCCCATCCATTTGCGCAGCAAATTCTATTAAATCTGCGGCGATTTTTTTCGGATCAAAATGCTCGGCTATAAACGGGAAAATGGTCGCGTCGGTTTTATTTTGCAGGCAATATTCATACGTTTTATCATAATAAACCAAGCCAATTCTTGCTGCTTCCGCGAAATCATTGCGTTCCAGGGCTTCTAAAGCTTGGTTCAAATGTAATCCCCCCAGGCGTTTTTTAATTTTAGTAAATGATTCGACTAAATAGGCTTTTGGATAATTTGCATAAATATCTACTAAATGTTGAATCCGCGCTTGTAATGGAATTTCCAATTTGATGTGCGGTGCATGGGTCATCTGTCGCCAGAATCCATCAGGAATATAAACCCTGCCAATGGCTTTGCTTTCATCTTCGATCCAGATGCGCCGATTTTTATTTAGTTTGTAATAAGCTTCAAATAAATTATTTTCAAACTGCTCAACACTTGGTTGCGGTACTTCCCCTAATGCGCCAAACGCTGAGCCTTTATGATGCGCAATAGCTTCTAAATCAAGTACTTGTTCGCCTGATTTTATTAATTCATGTAATATTTCTGTTTTGCCGGAGCCGGTGTAACCCCCTAATATAATAAACGGCGCTTTTTGTTCTGCTAAATAACTATGTATAAAATTTCGATAATTTTTATAACCACCTTTTACAATCATTACATCAAAACCCGCCTGATGTAATAACCAGCCCATGCTTTCACTGCGCTTGCCACCGCGCCAGCAATGCACGGCAATTTCTTTACTTTTTGAGATTCTTTGTGCTTCTTCGACATACCAGCGCATTTTTGCACCCGCGAATTCCAAGCCTTTGAGCAGCGCCAGTTCTGGACTTTGTTGTTTGTAAATCGTACCGACAACCGCTCGTTCTTCATTGGAAAATAAAGGTAAATTCAATGCCCCCGGAATGTGTCCTTGTGCAAATTCCGCCGGTGTTCTTACATCAAATAAAATTCTATTGTGCTGTATTTCAAACAGTTGTTCAACCTCTATGATCTTTCCCGCCATGTTGTATTTATTATTTTATATTTTTTATTTAACGTTCTCTCGTGACTTACACTATTTTATTTAATCAAACATCAAATAAAAAATAATAAACGTCAAATAAAAAATCAATCCTTCTCCCAATCCATCGTGCGTTTCACTGCTTTTTGCCAGCCGCTGTATAATTTATTCCGTTGTTCTTCAGGCATTTGTGCATTGAATTTAGCATCCAATTGCCATTTTTCCTCTAACTCCGATTTTGACCAGAATCCGCACGCTAACCCCGCCAGATATGCGGCTCCCAGCGCGGTTGTTTCTATAATTTTAGGACGTTCTACAGGAACACCCAAGATATCCGCCTGAAATTGCATGAGCAAATTATTCGCCGAAGCGCCACCGTCCACGCGCAAGCCCTTGAGTGGCGTACCCGCGTCTTTGCCCATCGCGTCCAAAACGTCTTTGGTTTGGTACGCCAAGGATTCCAACGTTGCCCGAATCAAATGCGCTTTGCTCGTGCCACGCGTCAAACCAAAAATCGCGCCGCGTGCGTACATGTCCCAGTAAGGCGCACCCAAACCCGTGAACGCCGGCACCACATAAACCCCTCCGGTATCCGGCACTTTCAAGCTAAAGTATTCAGAATCAGGCGATTCGTCAATGATTTTTAGACCATCGCGCAGCCATTGAATCGCCGCACCCGCAATAAAAACGCTGCCTTCCAGGGCGTAGTTGACTTCGCCATTCAAACTCCAGGCAATCGTTGTGACCAAGCCCGACTGAGAAGCGACGGGCTTCGTGCCAGTATTCATTAACATAAAACAGCCCGTGCCGTAGGTGTTTTTCGCCATGCCGGGACTGTGACAAACTTGCCCAAATAACGCCGCCTGCTGATCGCCCGCCATGCCCGCAATGGCAATGGGTTCGCCGAATAAACTCGCCTCGGTTTGACCATAAATTTCGCTGCAAGATTTCACCTCCGGCAGCATATTTTTCGGAATATTTAGTAATTGTAATAATTTTTCATCCCATTGTAAAGAATGAATATTATACACTAAAGTCCGGCAAGCATTTGAAATATCTGAAATATGTAACTGTCTGCCTGTCAAATTCCAAACCAACCAGGAATCAATCGTCCCAAATAATAATTCGCCCCGCTCCGCCTGCGCGCGCGCACCGGGAACATTATCTAACAGCCATTTTACTTTCGTACCCGAAAAATAGGCATCAATGACTAATCCCGTGCTTTCACGAATGTACGATTCGTGCCCCGCCGCTTTCAAATCATCGCAAATGCCCGAAGTTCTGCGGTCTTGCCACACGATTGCATTGGCAATGGGCATCCCCGTATTTTTATTCCAAACCACCGCCGTTTCGCGTTGATTGGTAATACCAATTGCGGCAATATCTTTGCCCGACAAATTGCGTTTTTTAAGCAGGTTTTGCGTCACCGCCAGTTGCACTTTCCAGATTTCCAACGCATCGTGTTCGACCCAGCCCGGCTTGGGGTAATATTGCGTAAATTCCTGTTGTTCAACAGCTTGGATCGAGCCGTTTTTGTCAAACAAAATTGCGCGGCAGCTCGTGGTGCCTTGGTCAAGGGCAAGGATGTATTGTTTCATTGTTATATGGATTCGTTGTTTCTGTACATTGCCAATCTAAAACATTCGACCCGAAATTACATAATCTACCATACTCTTGTCTATTTTCTTTGACATTTTGACGAAAGGAAGGCAATTTTGCGGAGCATTTTTCACCCG
>JBKBWT010000190.1:0-12258 GCA_046314415.1 Saprospiraceae bacterium | reverse complement strand
GCAATACAAAGATCACAATTTAAGCGGAATCGTGCTTAATTGAGCAATTCAAAGATTAATTTGTTAAATTTCGCAATGAAATGATGAAATCACCTGGAGTAGCGGAAAAAAGGGGGAGAGGTCTGAGCGAACCGAAAAGTTATGGCATCGTACCATACCAAAACCTTCAACCCGCAACGCCGTTCCAACGTTCAGCATTCCAACACTCCGGCAATTGAATAATCAGGTATTCCAAAAAACAATTTAACATCGCATGCAACCGCATTTATTTCAAGTTGACACTGCCCTGGTGACGCCCCGTACGGTGGTACGCCGCTTCCGCGAAAATGAAGGCGAAGCCATGTACAACCTTGTTGCCGAAAACACGCATCGGATTTACGACTATTTCCCTGAAACTCTTGAATCCGTCAGTAGTAAAGATACCGGCGAGGCTTTTGTGCGCCGAAAAATTGCCGACTGGCTGTTGCAAAATGAATACGCCTTTGGCGTGTGGGAGCATAAAAATGCCAGGCTGATTGGCTTCCTGCGTATTTTCAACATCAATTGGGGCGTGCCCGCCGGCGAACTAGCGTTTTTTATTGACAAAAGTTTTGAAGGCAAAGGCATTATGACGGAAGTGGTACAAGCCGCCCTGCGTTTTATCTTCGAAGAGCTCAATATTGAAAAGCTGCGCCTGCGCACTGCTACCGACAATTATGCTACCCAGCGCCTCGCCCGCAAATGTGGCTTCCGCCGCGAAGGCGACCTGCGCGCTGAGTTTCGTCGCCCGAGCGGCGAACTCATTGATGTCATGCTCTTTGGCTATACCAAAGCCGAGTTTGAAAAAGCCTGAGCGCTGCTGCTTTTTTTTAGCCACTAAGCCGATCAGATTGCGCCAATCTGATCGGCTTTTTTTGTTATGCCCCGCTTATTTAGTCGCCAAGGGCAAATTTTTAAATAAAATGCCTAAAATTTTTAGTAACGGAGCTAAAATTTTGCAAGCGGCACCTAAAATTTTTAGCAATGAAGCTAAAATTTTGCAAAGCGCACCTAAAATTTTTAGTGACAGGGGTAAAACTTTACGTTGGTAGGGCTAAAATTTTACGTTAACAAGGGTAAACCTTTACGTTGGTAGGGGTAAAACTTTACATAAATCCCGGCAAATTTTGAGCTTAGCCGCAAACTACTTGCAGCCGCATTTACTTTTTTAAAAATATTGGTTTTTATTTATGCAAAAAATGAAGAATATGCATCTTTATATCCAAAAGTTCTAAGTCATCAATTTATTCAACCAATATGAAAAACAGACTTTACCTCATTCTTTTATTACTATTGCCGTATTGCGCTCTTGCTCAACGTATTCCACTTAAGAATCCTTCTTTTGAAGATACACCAGGTCATAGCAGGATTCCTACAGGCTGGCAGGTTTGTGGTTTTCCGGGAGAGTCGCCGCCTGATATACAACCTGATCCGGCGCTTACCTTTGAGGTTGATTATCAAGCCTATGATGGCAATACTTACCTCGGCATGGTGGTGCGCGACATCAATACCTGGGAAAGCGTCACGCAAGCATTGCCCCTGCCTATGGAAGTGGACAGTTGTTACACCTTTTCTTTATATGCTGCGCGTTCAAAAAATTATATCAGCCAAAGCAAGTTGACGGAGGAACAAGCCAATTATAATACGCCGGTTATTGTAGAAATTTATGGCGGTTTTGATTTGTGCGACTTTAAAGCACTACTCGCGGTTACTACGCCGGTCGCTAATTTTACCTGGCAAAAATTTAAATTTAATTTTAAACCGAAAGAAGCTTATACACATATTACAATAGCTGCCTATTATGAGGCAGGGACTACCTTTGCATATAATGGAAATGTACTGATAGATAATATAGAATTTATAAAAGGTTGTGGTACAGGAGCTAATGAATCCATGGTGGTGAATGATACTGTGCCACGAGTACAGCCAACATTATATACTGAACCAAAAATTAGTGTAAATAAGGCCCAACGTCCAGCCTATTCAGGAAGAGAACCAAAGATAACCCAGGCACAAGAATTGCCGCTGCATTCATCAAAATCGCTGCCTTTAGAACCAATCAACCCAGCCGAAATATTTGAGATGGAGACGTTGCTTGCCGCTTTACCCACCACCGTAAATTCATTAAAAGACAGCATCATAAAATATGGAGCAGCCATTCAATTTCAAGATATTAACCCTCAGCTGGAATATCATTATTTTACATTTCAGAAAAAAGAATATTATGGGGTAAATAAATACCTCACTTTTATTGCCAAAGCGATGCAGCAATTTCCCAACTATCGCCTGATTATTTCGGTGGAGCTAAAAGGCATGAATCGTCAAAAGCGAATGCTGTCTTTATATGATCAGTTGATCCAGTTGGGCATGGAGGAAAATTCATTTTTAATCACGCCTTTTAAAAAGTCAGATAAAGATTTACCCTGGTTATTCCATTCAAGCAGCAATGGATTACGCATGCAGATTATACCCATCAAATAGTTAATCAAAGATGTGCTAAATCTTGAAGATTTAGTAAATCTATTTCTGAAAAGTTTAATAATTACATAATGTTATAATTTATTTATAAAAATCCTTTCGTTTATGAAAAAACTTTATCCCATTCTGATGTGCCTGTTACCCTTCGGCACCTTCGCACAGATAATTCCCCTGGATAATTCGTCATAATCAGTCAGGAATATAAAAATGCCAATCCATATTTAACTTTTATTGCCAAAGCCATGCAGCAATTTCCCGACTATCGGCTGGTGATTTCGGTGGATGGGAAAGGCGAGGCAAAGTATCAGCGAACAATAAATTTACAAGATCGCCTGTTTGAATTAGGGTTGGACGAAGCGCATTTTACCGTTTATCCGTACAATGAGCTGGATTTGCGGAAAGAATGGCTCTGGATTGCCACCGATAATGACTTGCTGATGCAAGTGGTGCCAATAAAAAAGTAAATGTTTGCCAAAACTTTTGTTGCCATTCTCTTCATTTTGGGGCTTTTCTGCAAAAATTTAGAGGGGCAGCCGCCGGTGCTGCTCCTGCAAAATCCGTCGTTTGAGGATGTACCGGGCTTTAGCCGTCCGCCGCGCGGTTGGTTTTACTGTGGAGAATTTGGCGAAACGCCCCCCGATATTCATCCTTACAATGCCATGTACGGCGTGACGCACGAGGCGAAAGATGGCTACACCTACGTGGGCATGGTGGTGCGCGACAACAATACCTGGGAGGGCTTGAGTCAGTGGTTGGCAGAGCCCCTGGAAGCCGGGCAATGTTATCAATTTTCCTTATATACCGCGCGCTCGCCTTATTACCAAAGCGTGAGCCGTACCACCTGGAAATTTGTCAATTTTGACCATCCGGTGGTGCTGCGGCTCTGGGGTGGGAATTTGCATTGTGAAAAAGCCGAATTGCTTGCGGTTTCTCCGCCCGTCGCGGCTACTGATTGGCAACGTTATACCTTTGCATTTCAAGCGACCAAGCCCTACAACCGGCTGGTGATTGAAGCGTATTATGAATCCGAACAGGCGCCTTATTGTGGCAATGTGCTGCTCGACGCGGCGTCGCCGGTACTGCCGGTGCATTGTAATACGGGTGAGCCCCTGGTAAACCTGGAAAAAATTGAATTACGCGATGATTTAACCGATGCCCAAATCGCGGCACTGGCCCAGCAAATTACCTTCTCCGATGTAGATCAGCAATTGGAAGAACACGCGTTTTACCTGCCTTCCGGCGAATTGTATCAAGCCAATAAGCCTCTTTATCTGTTGGTGCAAATATTGAAAAATACGCCGGAGCGCAAGTTGGTACTTTACTTAAACGAAGATCAGAAACGCTTTTTTAAGAAAAAATCAGCGAGCCTTTTTCGGGCATTGTACGGCTATGGTTTGCAATCCCGGCAGTTTCGCATTCAAAAATATCGTCCGCATAAAAATGAGCCAGACCTCCAGTTGGAAGTTTTATTAGAATTGCAATAAAATATTAGAAATATTACATCGGAAGTAAATGATTTTTAACGGTGTTAAGTAATTGTTCCAATTAAATACAAGTTATTCAGTCTAAATCCATTGCTTTTCAATAATTAATCAACAAATTAGCACATTGACTTATTACAGTTTAGCGCTGAACTTTCAAAATCCTGAGCCTTTCTAAAAAAGAACCTTTCAATATTACGTGCCTTATTGCAGCAAGATGGTGCCACAAGGGCATCAGGAAATAGGCTGCCAAGGGCTAGTTTTATTATAAATTTTTAATTCCAAAAAATCAAAGATGATGAATGTTAAAAAGCAATTGGTTTTCCCGATGCTGATTGCATTGGGGGTCAGTGTATTCGGTGCCTGCGGCGGCGATAATCCCAACAGCATGCAAGATAATGGCAATGCCACCGGCACTTTGCCAGAAGGCGATAATACGACTTCGCCCGATCTGCGCGATACTTCAACGATGGAAAGCGAACGCGATTCGATGGGACGCGTGGATACCTCCGGTATTCGCTAGGATACACGCTACAATACCAGGAAAATGGAATGCAGAGATAATCGGCATTCCATTTTTGTTTTCAAAAGCCCGAAAATGGCGTATCTTAGCACGTGGATTCTAGCCCATTATTTTAGAAAAAGAAGCTAGCAAATTAGAAAAGCAGGTATAAATTATACGAATTTGAAAATTATTATAAAAACATTACAAGGTTTAGAAAATGTGCTCGCTGCCGAAGTCAATCACATTGGCGCTGCAAAGGTGAAAATTTTAAAACGGGCGGTAGAATGCGAGGGCGATCTGCGGGTGCTCTACCGGGCGAATCTGGAATTGCGGACGGCTTTGCGGGTGCTGGTGCCTATAGCCGAGTTTCGCGCTAAGTCGCCGGAAGAATTATATCAAAAAATTTATCGTATTGAATGGGCTGATTATCTGACGGTTGATCGAACTTTTGCCATTGACGCCGTCACGAAATCCGAGATTTTTACCCACTCCAAATACGCCGCGCTCAAGACCAAAGATGCCGTTGCCGATTATTTCCGCGACCGTACCGGCAAGCGCCCCGATGTAAATGTGGATTATCCGAATTTACGTATTAATTTACATATTAATAAAGATGAATGTTCGGTGGCGCTGGACAGCTCCGGCGACTCTCTGCACAAACGTGGCTACCGCGCCAATACGGTAGAAGCGCCCATCAATGAGGTACTGGCAGCGGGTATGCTCTTGCTCTCGGGCTGGCGGGGCGAGCGCACTTTTGTGGATCCCATGTGTGGCTCGGGCACCTTATTAATCGAAGCAGCCATGCTGGCTAAAAATATGCCGCCCCAACTTTATAAAGATTCGCTGGGTTTTATGAAATGGAAAAATTATGATGCCCGTTTATGGGAGGATGTAATAGAAAAAGCCAAAAGTGTAATTAAACCATTGACTTGCAAGGTGTTAGGATTTGATAAAGATATGAAAGCGGTGCGTATTACGGCGCAAAATATTTTCTCGGCGCACCTGGAAGGGCAGGGTATTCAGGTCGAAAAACAAAGTTTTGAAAAATTGCTACCGCCCGATCCTCCCGGTTTATTAATGACAAATCCGCCGTATGATGAACGCTTGAAAGAGGCTGATATTCAGGCATTTTATAAAATGATTGGCGATCGCTTGAAGCAGGCTTTTACCGGATATGAAGCGTGGTTGATTAGCTCCAATATGGATGCTTTGAAGCATTTGGGGCTTAAACCCGCACAAAAATTGACTTTATATAATGGCGCACTGGAATGTAAATTTCAGCAATATGAATTATATGAAGGTAGCCGGAGGAGTGAATAATTAAAGAATGGATAATGAAAGAATAGATAATGAAACAGTTAATATTTATTGCGGTATTTATAATAATCAATCATGTGGCGCAGGCGCAAATCAGCGGCAAATCCATCCCGGAATTGCGTCGGGAGGCGCTGGCAACTACGCCAGTTTTAATGCCTTCGCTGTATGCCCCCATTCCCGCCCTTAATATTACATCATTTAAATTTTTGAATGCAAAACCTTCAGTACCAATTGTTTATTCGTATCATAATTTGGCATTTTTCTGTAAAGTCGAAGTGAAATTAGAGAAAGCCGTTAAATTGCCGGTTAAATTCCGGCTCGGCGATGTGGAATATGTAGATCGGCTGGAAGGCAAGCGAGAGTAATTCCAAATTTGAAATCAGAAGGCATAAATAGGAGCATAAACATCAAGTTGTTTAGTAATAATCTGGGGTAAATGTAATTAGTGTGTAATATCGTGTTATTTTAAAATATTATATTGTATTAATAATCCTGCCATTTCCTGTTGAATTTCCAGTGCCGCAGCGCGGGCTTTTTCGGCAAAATCTTTATTATTACCTGCAAATATAATACCCCGTGAAGAATTGACTAATAAGCCGCAATATTCATTCATACCGTATTTACTAATGGCGCTCAACTCGCCGCCCTGCGCGCCCACCCCGGGCACCAGAAAAAAATGATCCGGCGCAATGGCGCGTATTTCCTGGAATTTTTCAGGATGCGTCGCACCAATCACAAACATCGTATCTTCGGGTGTTCCCCAATGCATCGCCGTGCGCATTACATTTTCATATAATGGTTTTCCACTTTCTTGTAATAAAAACTGAAAATCTTTACTACCCGGATTAGAAGTCAAAGCCAATACAATCACCCACTTACCCGGAAAACCCAGGAACGGCTTCACTGAGTCCTCGCCCATGTAAGGCGCCACCGTCACCGCATCCACGTTCAATTGTTCAAAAAAAGCCCGCGCATACAAATTAGAGGTGTTTCCAATATCACCGCGTTTCGCATCGGCTATAATATAATGTTCTTTCGGAATATAATGAATCGTCTTTTCCAATGATTCCCAGCCCTTTACGCCCAGCGCTTCATAAAATGCCAGGTTTGGTTTATACGCCACGCATAAATCCTTCGTCGCATCGATGATTTGTTTATTAAATTCAAACACCGGATCATCATAATCGAGTAAATGTTTTGGAATTTTTGTAATATCCGAATCCAAGCCGATGCAGAGATAAGATTGTTTTTCTTTTATTTGAGTAAATAATTCGTTGCGAGTCATTTATGATATTTTTTCTGTGAGTTCATCAATAAAAGATTGGAAACAGGGATGGTCGGGGTGGCAGTGGTTATTATATAATTCGTCAAAATGGAGTTCTTCAAAAATTTCCGGGGCATGAGATTCTTGATATTTCCGCTTGGCTTTAAATGTTTTTTGCATTAAAAATTCTTTCGGTTTTTGCTGAAAAAGCGGTTTATTACTGAGTGTAATTTTAACATCATATAACTCATTAAACTTCTGTATATCAGCAAGTATTAATGCTTCTAGCTGGTAAATTGTAAGGAAAAATATGTCTAATTCTTGTTTGATGGCAACTTTTTTAAACCATTCTGTGCGCTTTTTTATTTTCTCAGTATCGGAAGGATCACTATCTAAATCACGTAAAATGATAACAAAATCTAATCTTCTTTTTTGAATATCCTTTTCAAGTAGCCCTCTTACTTTCTTTACATTTTCTAAATTATCTCCTTCCATTGTTTTTATAATCGGAAGAAAGACGTATTTAGTTTTATCATAGGTTTGTTCTAAAATATTGCGTAGCGCACAAGAATCATGATCATAATTTTCGCTAAAAATACCGATTCGCGTCATACTGCTTCCTCCTCCTTTTCAAATCCGGAATAAACCCAATAATCGCTCAGGAAAAGCCCTTCGGTTTCCATATAGCTTCGCGCGTGCGCCATCTCTTCTTCTGTCAGGTGATACAATTTTGTACCCGCCTCTTTTTCATATCGCGCAATAATAATCCGATCCAATTCATCGGCTGCCAAAGCATTTAAAACCTGCGGTGAATGCGTGGTTATAATAATTTGTTTTTCCTCTGCTTGCTCGCGTAAAAAAGACATTAACTTGCGCAATTGGTCAGGATGAATACCGAGTTCGGGTTCTTCAAGAAGAATAACATTATTTGAGAATGTAACTTCGGTAATGATATAAAATATTCTTTTAGAACCATCGGAAAGGTCGTTCCAAGTAATCCAGTCTCCATTTACTAAAAATTCAAATCTTAAATATTGGACTTCAACTCCTCCTTCTTCAATATTAACTTTATAGTTAGGAGAAAACTTTATATCTTGAATAGGTGTGAATTTTTTTATAATATTTATAAAGTCATGTGGTAAACTGTAAATATTTTCATATTTGTTTCTATTATTATTTTTGATAGCAGGCAAGAATATTTCTTCTAAAAGTTTATTTATTCCTTCTGTCGAAGTTGGTTCTGTTTGGGAATTATAAATACGACCAATGATATTATCGTTATTTAAGTCGTCTATAATGATTATTTCTGTTATTGAAAATTTGACTAAGCTATGTAAGTTTTGAAAATCTTTAGAAATGCTAAACGGAATGATTATCGGAGTTAATGCAGTCCACTCGTCGTAAACTAAAAGATCATTAGAACTACGAGAAATTGGAGTATCAAATTCAATTTCCTTATTAAAAATATATTTCTCTTTGTAGCCTAATATAATCCTTTTACGCCTTCTATCTCGAAAAAATCGGCGCTCAATTTCATATAATCCTTGTTGTTCTGCATAATAAAATGCTATAGATGCCTGATACTCTTTATCTAAATATTGACTTTTCAAAATAGTACCCAAAAACTCCACAAAATTCGTCTTTCCGCTCCCATTCGCGCCAATGATGATATTCAAGCCGGGCTTGAATGTAACTTCCGTATCAATAATCGATTTGTAGCCTTTCAGGCGCACGCGGCTGATGTAAGATTGGTTGGGTTTTTCCGGTTCCTGTTGTTGTATTTCTTTTTCTGCTGACATTATACTTGATTGACTATTGATAATTGATTATCAATTAGTTAAAGTAATAAAGTTAATGATTTGTTTTTTACGGGTGCTTATTATTTAAAATTTTAATTATCCTATCTCACTTTTCATATTTCACATCTCACATCTCCCATTTAGTACACTTCATACTGCCCTTCAATGACTTTATTTCCGCCGATGTATAATTCCACCGTATAATTTCCTTTTTGCCAGAAGCCCGGCGCGGCGCTGCCCCAGCCCCAGGTGTGGTACGATTTGCCCCAGTCTTTTTCGACGTACGTATCCAGCGTTTGGCGCGTGACTTCGGTGCCATCGGCTTTGCGGAAAATTGCTAAAATACCAAAACGCTTGCGTACGCCCACCGGATCATATTTTAAGGTCAATTCCCAGTTAATATAACGGGTATTTTTACTATCAAAACGGGTGGTGTACTGGCGCGCCTCCTTGCCAATGGTAGAATCCCCTGATTCATAGAACGTTATCGTCGGCGAATGGTAGGAAAACAGCGCATCATTTTCTTCTAAAGGTTCGGCTTCCGGTATGACTTCGGGCGTGGTAGGGGGCTCTCCTTTTTGAAAAACGCCTTGTTGTTGTAAAATGTAAAATACCAGCAACCCGCCAATCACGGTCGCTGCAATGCCGCCGATAAAGGATTTGAGGGATTCCATAGGTGGTAAAATTACAAAAACTCTATTTGATTTTTAAAATTAAAGTTGCTTAGTTATACATCATAAACAGTCAAATTATTCACTGAATATTTTACACTATTATTTTATTATTCATTATTTATTCTTTCATTCTTTTGAGTGTCAGGTTATTATTCACGGTTAAACTTTCTACTTCATTATTATTTACATTAAATACAACCGTATAACCATTTTCCATGCAGAAAAAAGTATTTTCCGATTCCGGGTAAAATTTCAATTGCATACCGTCCCAGCTTTGCGTAGCCATCAATAACTGTTGACTTGGCTCAAAAGTAACTTTATCGCCTTCGCTGGTTTCATAACTTCCCTTAAACTTTTCCAAGGCGGCAGCGTCCATCGGAAACTTCTTTTTGACGCGGGGTTTATAGGTATTCCAATTATAAACATTTGATACACTTCGGGTTATCTCTTGAATCAATCCCATGCCATTATCGGAATTAGTCATAATCACCAGTCCGCTTCCCAGACGTGCAAAACCTAACATCTGACATCGAAAGCCTTCATTGGCGCCATTATGACTAAATATTAAAGAATCGCCTTCACCGTTTAATGCCGGACCTAAACCCATGTTATTCAGGTGTTTAGTCAACATTTGTTCGGTCATCTTTTTTGATAATAATTTTGATTTACCTTGTAAAGATTGCTGAATGGATATAATAAAATTCGCCAGATCCATTGGTGTCGTCCATAATCCGGCAGCGGCTTGCTCCGGGTAAGTGTGCCAATTGCCTGCTACTTTGGTGCCGTCACCGCGGTAGCCATGGCTCGCAACTGCATGATATTCAGCAGGTAAGGGTTGCTCGTAGGTGCTATGACTCATGCCTGCTTTTTTTAATACCGATTGTTGTAATATTTGTGCGAATGACTTTTTTGTTACATCTTCCAGCATTTGCTGCATCACGGTGTAGCCACCGCCGGAATAACGCCAGATGGTGCCGGGCACCACATTGGGCAAAATAGCCGCAGAATTAGCTGGTTTTGAGCCATTTAGCACCTGAACAGCGGTGGGCACTTCCTCGCCTTGGGCGTAGCCCCGAAACCCGTGCACGGTCAATCCGGCAGTGTGGGTTACTAATCTCCGCAAGGTTACTTTTTCTTTGGTAGTAAACTCATTTTCAGGCACTTGCCAACTTTTCAGGTATTTATTTACATCCTCGTCTAATTTTAGTTTGCCTTTTTCCACCAATTGTAAAGCCGCTGTAGCCGCCACGGGTTTGCTGATGGAAGCCGCTTGAAATAAGGTTTCCAGCACAACTTTCCGACCTGATTCTTTATCGGCATAGCCATACGATTTCGACCACTGAATTTTACCATCTTTAACCATACAAATGCTTACACCGGGCACATTATAATATTTCATGCGGTCCTCAATATTATATATAACCGGCGACTCGCCTTCTATAATAAATTGCGGTAATAAATTATTTTCTACCTGCTGAATCAATGAATTAATTGGCGAGGTACTTTGTGCAAGAAGCGGAGTAATAAATAAAAATGATAAAAAGTAAATAAAAATGTTTTTCATGATATGGTTATTACAGGTGTTTATTGGTTGTTTATAATGCAGCCATCGTTCTTGTTGCAAGATAACAGCTTTTTTGATTATAAAAAAATGGCGCATCTTGCGACACGCCATTCCATCAAGTTGGTATAAAATTTTAAAAAAAATATTATTGATGCTTTATAATAATTTTTTTGTAAAAAATTGAATTACAGCCATTTAACCAGGTTGAAATCCTGGCGGTGCGGTAATAATTCATGCTTCGGGAAAATGCGGAAGCCATATTCATATACCCCCACAATATCGAGCGCAATGTCACATTCGTAAGTAGCGGATTCTCCTTCTTTTGATTGCAATTCAAATTCCTGGGCAAATTTCAATTGAATGTCCTCATCACTCAATCGTTTGAAGAAAACAACCTCCAGTCCGATATTTTCCGGGGCAACGGAGCCCAGATGCAAGGTAATGGTGGATTTGAACGACTCACCGAGCACCACGGCATAATTATCGGTATCAAATACATTCATAGCGGATACCCGAATTTGCTCCCACTGTTGCAAGATGTATTCTTTCCAGGCATCCAATTGTTTAATCTTGTCGAAGTTAGCCTGGTGTAATAAGCGGGTACGTTTAGCCATTTGATAATAAAAGCGGTCAAAATAATCATCCAGCATGCGCTTCATGGTAAAATCCGGGGCAATTTCGGCGATGTTATTTTTTACATATTGTACCCAGCGCGGTGAGATGCCTTGCTCGTTGCGATCGAAGAAAGTAGGAATAACTTCCTCTTCCAGCAGGTTATAAATGGTTTCCGCGTCGAGTTCGTTCTGTAAATTCGCATCGTCGTAGGTATTTTCCAGCGGCAATGCCCAGCCTGCGCCCGGCAGGTAGCCTTCCGCCCACCAGCCATCGAGCACACTAAAGTTGAGGACGCCATTCAGCACTGCCTTCATTCCACTGGTGCCGGAGGCTTCTTTCGGACGGGTCGGCGTATTGAGCCAAATGTCCACCCCGCGCACGAGTTGCTTCGCCATTTCCATGTTATAATCTTCCAGGAAAATGACTTTGCCCAGGAATTCGGGTTTGTGCGACACATTATTGATATATTTAATTAAATCCTGACCGCCCTGATCCGCCGGGTGCGCTTTACCGGCAAAAATGAACATCACCGGACGACCTTGC
>JBKBWT010000189.1:0-12283 GCA_046314415.1 Saprospiraceae bacterium | reverse complement strand
GCGCTTAATTTTCCAACTTGTCAATGCGATAAATATACGACATCTTTTTGTCGTTTCGCTTTTTTATATCTTTAATTCGTACATCAGATCCCTTCGGGGTTGCATTGCCCAAAAAGAACCAAAAACGCTAGGCATATCCAATTGCTCCGCTGGATCTGCCGGGCAGCCGCCACTACATATATCATTGTAAAGGGTTAGTAAACAACAAAATACGTTTCCGCTTTGCTCTTGATAGATCATTGTTTATATTGAATGTATCCATAATTCACGTTATTTTATAATATGATATTAAAATCAATACAGATACTTCAGCGCTGTTTTGTCGTTCGCATTAAACGGACGATCATCATTTTTGCCGATGCAAGCCAGCATCCAGGAGTTCCGATCTGCATCGGTCGGCGTGCCCGGAATGTGAATAGCACCAACGTTGCTTTGCCCCTCATTGGCGTAGCCACCACCGCAACTGAACGAACGATCCATATAATCGGTATGGCGGAAGCCAATACAATGCCCAATTTCATGCGCTATGATGGAAGTGATCGAATTGTTACCCCAACCATTAGCATCCAGATAAGCATTGTTTATTTTCACGGAGCCATAAGGATTACCAGTAGAAGACGGAAAACCGGCAGAAGCCAGGTAGGATGCATTGAGCGGAGCAGCTGTAATCTTAATATCTCCGCCCGAAGCGACTCTGCGCATGGTGATTTGTAAGCCTTCTGCATTGTAACGGGCAATAGCGGCATCGGTAGTCGTAACGTACTTCGAACCGAGTTTTGCATCTACACTGACGGTAATCACTCTGGGCAAGCTCTTCACCAAATTGGTGGTGCGGTACTGTTCGACATCCGCAATACGCAGGAAGTTTTCATGCAGATCGGTCCGCTCCAGGTCTTCCTCATGTAGCACGATGTCGCCTTCTACAATGTAGTGATCGGCTTCTTTAATCACATTTTCGGTACTAAAACCCAATTTTTTAATTTGTAATAATACTTCGGCTGAAATTTGTTTTTGCTCGTCCACTACAGCAGTTTCTTCGTTGGTGCAGGCGCTGAAGCTCAAGGAAACCAGGGCAAGTAAAAATAGCGTGTTGATTAGCTTTTGCATACCAATAATTTAGTAGGTGATGAAAATTTTGTCGCTTGAAATTTATATATAATTTAATTGCTAAACAAACGCTATTCTAAAAATATTACTTTTAAATAAAAAATAAGTTCAATATTATATTTTAATAAATGAACTATTGATGGTGTATTGCGATGGTTTGCCTGGCAGTGCTTTCTACAAAACCAATTCCTTGAAAAGTTTATCCAAGGTAGCATCGAGATTTTCCGAAAAACCTGGATGTGGTCTCGAGGTTTGAATCGATGCACTGCGCACCGCCGTCAGCCAGCGAAAACGTTCGGGTACATCGTACATGGCAATCGGACCGCCATCTGGCACGCCACAGCAAATTTTATTGAATGCTTCCAGGTTTTCTTGCAGGATTTCAAAATCGGTTTCCGGTGAAAGTAAATGAATTCTATCTTTATTTACATGATAGCGCATTTTAATATAATTGGGCTGTTTGGAAAACAATACCACGCCTACATTTATAAACTCCTCACGTTCAACGTTTGGCACAAAACGAATGACGGCATATTCATATAAATGTTTATCGGGCATCTTGCGCAGTTTTTACAAAAATATCAGAGTTATTCACTCTTTCGGTTAAAAATGTAATATAAGTATTTTTTATACTTTGAGGTGTTTCTGCTGTATCATTCCATTCCAACCAATCGTCGGGCACGGCTTGCACAATGTCCTGAATTTTATCCACGGTTAGTAATGATTTTAATTCCGCGTCAACTTCTTGTAAATGAGCAGCTTGTGGCAACAAAACATGATTTTTAATCATTACAAAAGGACTTTGGATATAATTCTGCCAGGTCGCCCAATTGTGATGAAAATACAAAGACGCGCCGTGATCAATTAGCCATAACTCCCTGTACCACAGTAACATATTGGTGTTGCGCACCGTACGGTCAATATTCATAATCAACGCATCGAGCCATACAATTTTAGAAGCGGTTTTGGCGTCCACCTCATGCACCACCGGGTCAAATGTAAATGCACCCGTTAAAAAATGCAATCCCAGATTCAATCCCCGACTCGCTTGTAATAAATCCTGAATTTCCTCGTCGCCTTCGGTGCGTCCAAATGCTTCGTCCAGATTAATAAATACAATTTCCGGCACTTTCAAACCCAATGCCCGCGCGATTTCCCCGCCGATCAACTCTGCAATCAATGCCTTCACGCCTTGCCCTGCGCCCCGAAATTTCAACACATATTTAAAATCATCATCCGCCTCCGCCAGCGCCGGCAGGGAGCCGCCCTCGCGCAAGGGCAGGATGTAACGGGTAGCGTTGACAGTTCGTAAATCCATTGCAAAAGCTTTCATCGGTTAAAGGTAAGCAGTTTATATAAGTTGTGCCGCATCTTTGTGATGTGTACAATTATACCCTTTCATTTTATAAAGTATCGAACTTTTTGTATTATTCGGGGTGTTTAACTTAAAAACATTCCCTGATGGAGCTGATTTTTCCTGATTTTTACAAAAATTAGTGTCAACCCAGAGCGCTGCATGGGCAAACCTTGCATAGCAGGCACCCGAATGCCGGTAGATTCTGTGTTGGCTTACCTAGCTGGCGGCATGAACGTTGATGATTTTTTAAAAGAATTTTACTGGATTACCAAAGAAGATGTGCAGGAAGCATTGGCATTTGCGGCTAAGCGGACGATATAAAAAAGGCTTTATTCCGAATTTGATATTGATAATTTCTCGCAGATTTACGCAAGTATTTTTCGCAGAAAATCGCAGATTTTCCAGGTATTTCAGCGAACATCTGCGTATGTAATTTGCGTGCATCTGCGAGAAATCTCAACCTGAAATTATAATATTACAACCTCAATTTTATACCTCCATTAATAATTCTGCCATCCGTGGGCGCATAAATTTCATCTTCAAACATCGGATTCGTGCGGGTGCCGGTGAACATCGGCTGCCAGCGCGAGAGCCTTACATCGGTGAAGTTTTCAAAATTGATGAAAAAGCTTAACATGTTACCTTCGCCAATTTCAAACATACGCTCTGCCATAAAACCCTGGGTGATAAAATCCCGCGTAAAGTCTCCATTTTCAAGCAGTTGCTGTCCCGTATAGTATGCTTCGTACCCCACACGCCACTTGTCTTCCACTTCGTACATCAGCACGCCACCCGCGCGATGCTTGGCGGTGAGTAAAAATTGTTCTTCCAGATTGTCAAAATGGCGTTTAGTATCAATAAACGAGTACATCAGGAACAAATGGAAAGGCTCAAACACCAATTTTATATTCGTTTCAAAACCTTTGCTATCCAAATGTCCGTTGGCATTTTCAAACCGGTAAATGTTATTCGCCAGATCCGTTTGGTTCAAAACCAAGGGATTTTCCAAGCGGGTATAATAAAATAACTGATTGATAGACAAGGAAATATCGTCGAATAAAATGGTGTTGTAGTTAATGTCCCAATTGGCACCAACGGAGCGCTCTGCTTCGGTATTATCAACATCAATCGGCATTACATTGCGAAAAGATACCGTTTCTGCCTCCTGTACAAAAATGGTGGGCGATTTATAGCCTAATCCCCCGCCAATGCGCGAACTGAGCTGATCGCTGATTTTAAACAACGCCGAAATACGCGGCAGCACAAACCAGCCGTAATCCTCCTGATAATCAGCGCGTAAGCCGGTTTCCAGCGCCAATTTATCCGACGCATTCCAGGTATTTTGCACAAAAGTGCCGACGGTGTTGAGTTTGTAACTTCTGCCGGGCAAATTCAGCGCTAAATCCTCTTCAAATTCCTCCGTCCACAAATTCGCACCCAAAATCCATTCCATGCGCTCGCCCGTACGCGCGATGCCTAATTCGGAAAAGCTGGAAATCTGCTGTCCGGCGAAATTATAATTGGGCAGGTCAATGCTGCGGTCGAAAATATTCACGCTGTTTTTGGCGAATAAATGCATATTTTCATTGAAATAATGATCGAATTGCAACTGCGTAGAAGCGCGGAAAGATTGATTTTCTTCAACGTAACCTGCTGATTCTGAATCTTTTTCAATTGCTGCAATGTCGCCGCCGAGGCGATCTTCTCCCATCAAATTGACGCCAAAAACCAGTTTGGTATCATCAGAAAAATCGAAAAATAAACGAGGATTAATATTATAACGCTGAAACTGTGGAATGTCGCTGAAATCGTCGTCATTTGGATCATACGCTTCCTGCGAATGCCCGGACGCGAACAAGGTAAAGCCAAATTTACCAAATTGCTGTGCGTAAAAGCCATTCAAATCAACACCCTGGGCGCTTGTGGCGTTCAGCATCAAACTCAATTCGCCGTCTTCGGTCGGTTGTTTTTGAATAAAATTGATGAGACCAGCAATAGCGCCACCGCCGTATAGGGTTGATGCTGAACCTTTTATAATTTCCACTTGCTGCAAATCGAGCGGCGGAATCTGCATAATACTCAAGCCCGACGAAAAACCGGAATAAACTGGAAAGCCATTTTGCAACAATTGCGTGTAACGCCCATCCAAACCCTGAATGCGGAAATTGGCATTCGCAGACGTAGCGGAGGTTTGCTGCACCTGAATGCCCGTGCTTTCGCGCAAGAGCATGGACACGTTGGAGGCGTTCATATTCCCTTTTTCATCCAACTCTTCGCCGGCAATGGTTTCAATGCGGGTCGGAATATCCTCAATCGTGCGGCTGCTGCGCGTGGTGGTGACGACGACTTCTTCCAATTCTTCTTCTGAAGCATCTAATTGAATATCAACCATTTCTGACAAAGGAAAAGTGAATTTCCGTTTCAAAGTTTCATAACCGACGTAAGAAAATACCAGCGTTTGCTCGCCATCGGGAATATTTTCAATAATGATCTTACCATTCGCATCGGTAGAGCCACCCAAGGAAGTGCCTTGCACCGCAACATTCACACCGATTAGTAATTGCTGATTTTCAGCGTCTTTTACAGTAGCATTAAATGTATTTTGGCAGAACGCCAATTGATATAGGAATACTGCCGCAAGGGACAGTAGGAATGATTTCATGTCAATTATTTTTTTAATTTATAAATAACAGCCTGAGGGCTGAGATCCAGCACCACCTAAAGGCGGTGTGACGAAAGCAGCGTAAACGCTGCGCTACGGGGAGGCTGCCAGAAGGAAGGATTAAAATTCTTTCCGAAGAAAGGAAGGTAAATAAAATGAGATTTAAAATTAGTATTATTTAAAATTACAAGAATAACAGGTATTTGTGAAATAAAAGATATGCCGCAACAAGCGCACACACAAAAGGGCGAGCAGTCGTCATCCGCTTGCTTATCCGCATCGGCGTGACTTTCCGTGATGGTGCAAAGCAACGCATCGGCGCAAGGGTGCAGCACCCCAAACGACACGTATAAAACCATTAAAAAGCTCAGCACTCGTTTCATTACAGCGTTTTAACGAATGTATTGAAAATTTGTTATATGAATTAAAGTCGTTAAAAATAGACTCAACTTGCCACAAAGGTGCCAAAACACAAAGATTCACAAAGGCTTTAGGGTGATTTTTGTACCAGATGATTGCATACTTCAATTTTTATTTCTGAACAAGTCTATTAACAATCACCTGCTTCGCAAGGCTCATCTTCCATTTCTACTTCAAGTGTAGCATGTTGAATATTAAGATGTTCCAACTCATGTTTGATTTTGTGCTTCATGGTAGCAATGCTTTGCCAGTCGATACTTGAATCAGTCACAATGTGAGCCGTCAAGGCATTTTCCGTGGTACTGAGCGCCCAAATGTGAACATGATGCACATCCTTCACTCCGGCAATTTTTAAAATATGTTGCTTAACTTCTTGTAAATCAATGCCACTTGGCACCCCTTCGAGCGACAAAATTACACTTTCCTTTAGTAAACCCCAAGTTGAAAAGAAAATCACCACCACAATTGCCAGACTCACCACCGTATCCAACCAAAACCATTGCGTAAAGCTGATGACAATGCCCGCAACCACGACGCCCAGCGACACCAGCGCGTCCGCCGCGAGATGCAGGTAAGCGCCTTTCACATTCAGATCATGATCTTTGTCGCGAAAAAATAAAAACGCCGAAACGCTATTTATCACAATGCCGATACCTGCTACGATGGCAATCGAATTACCCGCCACTACCTGCGGATTCTGTAAGCGTTCAATACTTTCCCAGGCAATGCTGCCAATGGCAATTAACAAAATGACTGCATTAGTCAATGAGGCTAAAATAGTGGTTTTTCTATATCCGTAAGTAAATGTTTTTGAAGATTTTACTTTTGCCAGTCGGAATGCGAGGAGTGCCAGGATCAAACTTGCCACGTCGCTCAGATTATGTCCGGCGTCGGAAATCAAGGCAAGGGAATTCCAGTAAAAACCAGCTCCAAACTCGATTAGTACGAACAAACTGTTTAAAACAATGCCGATCAGGAATGCCCTGCTAACATTCGTCAATTCAGCAGTATGGTGATGGTGATGATGTGCGTGTTCCATTGCTTTCGCGCCAAATTTGCTGCAAAGATGCTATTTAGAAAATTCCCGAAAAAATTTTTATTCAATATTTATTTGATAATCAATTTGTTACAATGTTGCAAAAGCATTTAGTCATCAGAAAATCAATTTTTTAGCGAGTTGAAAAAAAGATTTGCTTATTAAAACTTTTTGTTTTAAATTTGATGCACCAATCTCAATAATTGTTTTAAATACTTTAACTATGAGCGCGGGGAATGTTACCAACAATTCCAAGGCTGGCTATTTGCAGCGGAATTGGTTTAAGATAGCCATTGCTGCTTTTCTGGTATTTATTCTGGTCAAAAAAGACCTGACCTTCAGCATCAACATGCGAGCACCTGCCCAGCAGCGTCAGGAAGAGCCGGTGCAAAAGACCAAAAAAGAAAGGGTCGAAGAACGGCTGACCGATGTAAAGGGCGTAGCCGAGCAATCGGAGACCAATCTGCTCGATGTGTCCTCCATTTTCAGTAGCAAAAAAGGCAGCGCTCCAGCTATTGAAGCATTACAGCAGATCGATGATGCCAAGATTCAAGCATACTTGAAACGTTTTGCGCGGGTAGCGGCGAGTGAAAGCGAAAAGTTCGGTATTCCAGCGTCGGTGATCTTGGGTAATGCCCTATTACAGAGCTATGCCGGGGAGCGTGCTATTGCGCAGCAAACCAATAATCAGTTTGCTTTGCCTTGTACGCCCGATTGGCAAGGCGGTAGCAAAGAACTGGATGGCAAGTGCTTCCGCACCTACGAAAATGCCTGGACGAGCTTTCGCGACCACAGCTATTACATCACGACCGGTCGAATGTCGAATCTGAAAACCTTGAAAAACGAAAATTATAAAACCTGGGCAAAAGCGCTGGAAAAAGCCGATTTTTCTAATGATGACAACTACGCTAGTCAGCTGATTCAAGTGATTGAAAAATATCAGTTGACAAAATTGGACGAGTAAACCTTTGATACTGTGGATGCTTTCCTATCGCGCAACGAGCATCCATAGTATCAATATTATTATCTTTTATAATAACTCACCGTACCGCCATACACCCAGCCAATTCTGCCCGCCTGCGTTTTTACCTTGACCCAGGGTTCGTTGTATTTCACCCCCTCAATGGTGATTTCCTGTTGAAAATCAGTGACTTCGTTCAAGAAAGTAACTTCTTCATGCAACTCCAAACGGCTTACAACTGCTCCATTAAGTTTGGGTTCGCGGCGTACATTTACTTTATCAACCGTGGTATATAGCGGAGTCACGCGTTCGCGCACAATACGTGATTCCTCGGCTTTGTGAGCAGCAGCCAGACTGTCTTTACGGGCTTTCTCCATTACCTGGGCAATGTTAGCCGCCTGCATCAGAGAATCGGCGCGGCGTTCCTCTAATTCACGATCGCTCATTTGGGCACGCGTGGAGTTACAACGGGAAATCGCCCAGAAGAAAAAGCCCAGAAAAAAAACGGCAATGATGAAAAATTCCAGGCGCGGCAGTATTTTTTTTGTTTCACTCATAGTAATAAAATTTTTACATGTAAATTGTAATGATCTGGTAAACAAGGGTTTAATTAGGTGATATTAATTTTGCCTGTCAGCCAATCAGCGATTTGCAGATCAAATTAAAGTATTTTTTTGCAAAAAAAAGAGCCGTTTTTCTGTGGCTTCTGTTCAAACTTTTCGTCTAAAGAGGGATGAATGATTTGTTATACCAAATTGGACTAACGCGCATTCCCCTGGTAGGCGCAGTCACTGCGCGCACCCTGGTGAGTTATTGCGGCAGTGCAGCGGCTGTTTTTGCGGCTAAAAAGAAGGATTTACTCAAAATACCGGGTATTGGCGAGCGCATCGCTGCCAATATACACGAATCGGACGCCCTGCGCGAAGCCGAAAAGGAATTGCATTTTGTAGAAAAGAATCAAATTCGGGTACTTTTTTATCTGGATGATGCTTACCCGGAAAAATTAAAGCATTACAGCGACAGCCCCATTTTACTGTTTTACAAAGGAAATGCAGATTTGAATACTTCCCGGGTTGTAGCCATTGTTGGTACGCGTCAACCCACGCCACAGGGTATCGCCTTTTGTGAAGAATTAGTGGAAGGATTAAAGCCTTATAATGTCTTAATTCTGAGTGGTTTAGCGTATGGCATTGATGTGACTTCGCACCGAAAATCAGTAGAGATTGGTGTTCCAACGGTAGCAGCATTAGGACATGGTTTTCAAACGATTTATCCGGCACAGCACCGCAGTGTGGCTGAACGGATGTGTGAACATGGAGGTTTACTGACCGAGTTTCCGAGCAATACCCTGCCCGACCGGGAGCATTTTCCGATGCGCAATAAGATCATCGCCGGGCTTTGTGATGCCTTGGTCGTTATTGAAACTGCGATTCGCGGCGGCTCTATGATTACGGCACATATGGCAAATGAGTATAATAAGGATGTATTTGCAGTGCCCGGTCGGGTGCAAGATAAAAATTCGCAGGGGTGTAACCATTTGATTAAAACGCATAAAGCGGCACTGCTGGAAAGCGCTGCAGACATTGCATACGTCATGCGTTGGGAAGAAGAGCAAGCGCCAAAGTTAATTCAACGTCAACTTTTTGTAGAATTGAGCGAGGACGAAAAAATAGTGGTAAATTTGCTGCGTCAAAATGCGGAAGTACACGTTGATAGATTATTGTACGAAATGCAATTGACGGGCAGTGAGATGGCAGCGTTGCTACTGGAACTTGAATTCAAAGGTATTATCAAATCACTGCCGGGCAAACGATACACGCTTATTCAACATCCAAATCAATCCTTGCTTTCGCTATGAAAAACTTACTCTTCGCCACTTTTATCCTCGTTGGAGCTGCTGCCTGTAATCCTCGCCCGGAGCAGGTCGTAACGACGCCAATGGAAGAAATCAAATTAGCCCGTCGCCCGAAAAATGTGATTTTATTGATTGGCGATGGCATGGGGATTACCCAAATTTCGGCTGCCTTGTATTCCAATGGCAACAAATTAAACCTGGAGCAATTCACGCATACTGGTCTGCACAAATCCTATTCTTCCGATGACTTAATCACAGATTCAGCGGCAGGTGCCACGTCTTTTGCCTCCGGTGTGAAAACCTACAACGCTGCTATTGGCGTCAATACGGACTCGATGGCGGTCGGTACGATCCTCGAAGAAGCCGAGCAAAAGGGCATGGCTACGGGCTTGGTCGCTACTTCGTCCATCACGCACGCGACGCCAGCTTCCTTTATTGCGCATCAAAAATCGCGCACGATGATGGAAGAAATTGCCACCGATTTTTTGAAAACGGATATTGACCTGTTCATTGGGGGTGGTAAAAAATATTTTGACCGTCGGGAGAAAGATTCGCGCAATTTGTACCAGGAACTCGAGGCGAAAGGCTACGTCGTGTCGGATTTTTTGAAGCAAGACCTGCAAAATATTAAAATTGACAATACCAAACCCTTCGCTTATTTCACTGCCGACGCCGAGCCGGTGCCCGTGGCGCAAGGGCGGGATTATCTGGTGCCTGCCAGCAAGATGGCGGTTAATTTTTTGAATCAACGCAGCGACAAAGGCTTTTTTTTGATGATCGAAGGGTCACAAATTGACTGGGGCGGGCATGCCAACAACTCGGAATACATCATCACCGAAGCGCTGGATTTTGACAAAGCGATTGGTGCGGTGTTGGAATTTGCTAAACAAGACGGCGAAACCCTCGTCATTGTTACCGCTGATCACGAAACAGGCGGCTACGCGATCAATACCGGTTCTAAAATGGACAGCATTGTGGGCGCTTTCACGACAGACAAGCATACGGCAGCGCTGATTCCGGTGTTTGCGTATGGTCCCGGCGCAGAGTTGTTCAGCGGCATGTATGAAAATACGGCGATTTACGATAAAATGCGGTACGCACTGGGGTTTAAAAATCACCCAAAAGCGTCTGAATTAGGCACTTCTAAATAAAAAATGGGGACATATGATATAAATATGTCCCCATTTTTTTATTTTTTATAACCTTTTATCCTGCTGAATCTACTTTCTTCATTCCCGGGTCACGGAAGACGAATAAGAATAAAATCATGATCACCGCTGCAATGCCTGCCGGTACCAGCCAGATGTTCTGCCAAATGTGTCCTTCTGCCCTTGCATAAAAGTCCACAATGTACCCGGAAACGATGTATCCGATGAACATCCCTGCGCCGTAAGTTGCCAATGTAATCAAGCCTTGCGCGGAGCTTTTGATCTTTTCGCCGGCGGCATTATCGGTATAAATCTGACCCGTTACAAAGAAAAAATCATAACAAATGCCGTGCAGCACAATGCCCAAAATCAGCATCCAATAATTATCCCCCACATTACCAAAAGCAAACAGCACATAGCGCAACGCCCAAGCGCCCATGCCAATCAGCAGCATATTTTTTACACCAAAACGAACGAAAAACCACGGTAGTAGCAGTAAAAATAACACTTCCGACATTTGTCCCATCGACATTTTACCTGCTGCCTGCTGCATCCCAATTTCATTCAAGAATGGATTGGTAAAATTGTAATAAAATGCCAGCGGAATACAAATAAGTACCGATGCAATAAAGAAGGTCACAAAAGAGCGATTTTTAAATAATCCTAAGGCATCTAATCCTATAATATCTCTGATTGTAACCGGCTCGCCTTTCGCGTGCACGGGTGGCGTATGCGGCAGCGTGAAGCTGAAAATGCCCAGTGCCAGGGAGGCAACTGCCGTCATTACAAAGGTATTGCGCAATAAATTTTCCGCTTCCCAATTGAGATAACCAATCAATAAACCCGCCACAATCCAGCCAATCGTGCCCAGCACCCGCACACTCGAAAACTCTTTCTCCGGATTTTGCATTTGCCGGAAGGAAATAGAATTCACCAGCGCCAAAGTTGGCATATATAAAATCATGTAAATCAGCAAATAAGGATAAAAAACAGCAAAGTCATTAGCGGTTGAAGCTAAATACATCATGCCCGCGCCTACCAGATGCAAAACGCCCAGAATACGCTGCGCCGGAAAGAACCGATCCGCAATCAAGCCAATGATAAACGGTGCCAGAATCGCCCCGACCGATTGAGTCTGATATGCCAAACCAATTTGTACCCCGCTCGCTTTCAGATTGGTGCCGAGGTAAGTGCCCATTGTAACAAACCATGCGCCCCAGACGAAAAATTCCAGGAACATCATGATGGAAAGTTGAATACGAGTGCTGATGTTCATTGCTGTTTGCTGATTTAATTATAATATTATTGTAATAAAAACCTATAAGATTTTTAAAAATCTTATAGGTTTGATGATGTAAGCTAATTTTCTAATAAGTTTTTGAAAATCAATAATTTAAATAAAATGACTTATGCTTAAATTAGAACAATTGCTTAATTTTTATAATATTTACTTTTTATTAAAATCAAGATTGAGTCATTACATAACTCTCGTCGCCATGGGCTTCGTGGGTGACCCTGCGCTCTTCCAATTTTTTACGCATTACAAACAAAATCCCAAACGCTACAATCAGAATAATCGGGAAAATCATCAAATTGGTTAAGGTTGCTTGTCCCGCTACCCGGTCGGCATCTGCTGCGGTCAATCCTGCCGCTTCCGCTTTTTGGCGCGCCGCATCAATCCAGTGTCCTACAATCGGTTGGGCAATACCGGTTGCAAACATCCCCGCACCTCCGATC
>JBKBWT010000188.1:0-12287 GCA_046314415.1 Saprospiraceae bacterium | reverse complement strand
GCTGGTTTTACCAGTTTGTTAATCGCTTTGGTAGCAGGTATTATTTTTATGTACCTCATCATGGTAGCGCTGTTTGACTCATATGTATATCCATTCATTATTCTCTTGTCCCTGCCAGTATCTATCGTAGGTGCCCTGCTGGCACTGGCTTTGGCAATGAGTGTGTTGGATATTTTTACGATTCTTGGTATCATCATGCTGATGGGTCTGGTAGCGAAAAACGCCATCTTATTGGTGGACTTTGCCAACCAGGCGAAGCGCGAAGGCTTGAATACAACCGAAGCACTATTGCAAGCAGGACAGGAGCGTCTGCGTCCGATCTTGATGACCACTGTTGCATTGATTATCGGGATGGTGCCAATTGCCATTGCCGAAGGTCCTTCTGCCGAGTGGAAAAATGGATTGGGTTGGGTATTGATTGGCGGTTTAACGAGTTCGATGTTCCTGACCTTGTTAGTGGTACCCGCCGGTTATCAATTTGTGGACAATGTAGGTGCGTTCTTTGGGCGTATTTTCAATCGGCGCCGCAAAAAAGACGATACCGATTATCCGGACGGACAAGCAAGCGAGCGCGAGCTTGAAGTGGAAAGCGCTTCACTTCATATTTAGAAATTAAGTCAAGTTATTGGTTAATCTTTTCTTATCCACCTGGATCTTCAGTTAACTGATAACCCACACATAATAAAGTAATACTATCCGCATTTTTCTGATAAGTTCTGCGTTGGGAAACTTGAGTTTCTCAACGCTTTTTTTATGTAATTTTTTTAATTTCCATTCAGCTTTTTTCCCTCAAAAGTGTTGTTATAAATAGAAAATGCATATTTGAAGCTTCTTTTATTTTCTTACGGATAGTATAATAAAGCTTATCTCATTAAATTTTAACTATTATACCAATTTTTAATTGATGAAGGCGTATCAAGTGGTTATTAAGTAATTGATTTGCAATAGATTAGGTTTTAATATTTACGCTTTCTCATTTCAAATTTGGTATTAAACCTCTGTTGTAATAATGCGGATGAAAAATGTAATTATGTGATATTTTATTACATAAAAGGATATTCTATTACTTTATTTCTCATGCATTAAAACCAAAAAACACGTAAAACAATGTACATTTACCGACTATTCGCTAACCGGGATGAATCATCCTTGCAATTCCTTTGGCTACTCGCAATCTTGACTTACTTCTGGAATCTTGGTCTGAATAATATCTGGACGCCCAACGAGGGCTTCTACGCCGAAGCGGTCCGCGAAATGCTTGAAAGTGGGGATTATGTAAATATTTTTTATAATTATGAGCCGCGATTTAATAAACCGCCACTTTTTTATTGGCTTATTACATTGTCTTGTAAAATTTTTGGACTCAATGAGTGGGCGATTCGGCTGCCGAGTACGCTGGCGGGTTTGGGTACTGCCTGGCTCATTTTTAAAATCGGCAACCTGCTGGAGAATCGTAAACTGGGCATTAGCGCTGCGATCGTTACCTTGTTTTCTTTCCAATTTGTCATCAACGCCCGCTACGCTTCGCCGGAAATTGTACTTACTTTTTTCTTTACACTCACTTTATATTGGTTTTTAAAAGGGTATCATAGACAATACTGGCGTTATATCTTGCTGTCTTACATAGCTTTAGGCTTAGCAGTTTTAACTAAAGGGTATCCTTACTTGATTATCATTAGCGGTATTATCATTTTATATGTGTTCTTTAATGCACAATATAATATTCGATCTTTTTTAAATAAAATAGGCTGGCTGAAGCCGCACCTTGGTCTGCCCCTGTCTTTTCTTATCGGGATGAGCTGGATTATTTACATGTTATTTACGTATGGTAATGATTTTTATGAAGTGTGGATGGATGAAACCGCTCGCCGTGCTTTTAATAAACCAGGTAGCCTAAAGCCTTTTTATTATCTCGAAGCGAATACCTGGGGCTTTTTACCGTACTCATTAACATTTTATATTGGATTAATTTATTTGATTATCAACCGCTTCCGAAGCTTTAATCAGCATCCGGTTTTACAATTCTCCCTGGCGTGGTTTGTAGTGATGCTGATGGTTTTTACCCTGGCAAAAGGTAAAATTCCAACTTATTTTATACAGGGTTATCCCGGTATGGCATTATTTACTGCGTATTTTATACTTAATATTACATCTTTTAATAAATATTTACAACGTGCCATTCAGTTTTCTTACTGGCTGCCCGGCTTGGTTTTTATCACGTTGAGCACTATTATAATTTATGTATTTAAAGCACCATTAATATTATATATGCTGCCAATTTTACCTTTGTTATTATTATACCTTGGGGAACGTTTTGATATTCAGTACTTTAAATTGGCATATTTTCCTTATATTACTTTTGCCATGGCATATCTGGCATTTACGTCGATTGTATTTCCCTTTATGGAAAAAGATTATCGCAATCATGATAAAATTGGCGAGGCGATTATACAACAAGTACCGGATGCACAGTTACCGTTATTAATGCAGGACGTGCAAATTCATAATTTGCCGTATTATGCGCAACGTAAAATCATTCCCTATTTACAAGAAGCCGATTTATTACATTATTATGATAAAGAATCCGTACTCTTGGCGCTGGTTCCGGCGAATAAAGTCGAAGTATTCGAGCCTTATGATATAATTTGGCAAGGATTATTATATGATGGTTCGGAAACGCGTACCCTGGAGTTTGTGCTTAATATTTTACAGGCGCAGCAAGGAAAGCCTTCTTTATTTAGTGAATATTATGTGATTTATAAAAATAAGGAAAGCGAAGCGGTGTCTAATAATGTAAATTATATTGATAAGTAAAATGCTGTAATTTAATCTATTGCAATAGCGATAACGTAAATATAAGAAATTAATGCCCATTTGTTGAAGCACTCCGTAAAGTTCTTTAGCTTTACTCCAAAAGTCAGCGCTGACTTTTCTAATGGTGAGTTAATCTAATAGGGGTATGCTTCGCAATTCTACGCTACGTTTGCTGATCGCACTGCTCATTGGCGGGGGGCTCTGGGCGCTCGTTATTTACAAGGCAGTAAATATTCCGATGACGCATGATGAAGTACCTGGTCCGACACATTACGTGAATTATAGTGCCTGGAAAATTATGATGTTTCCTGATAATTCGCCTAATAATCACATTCTCAATACTTTACTTACAAAATTTAGCATGTATATATTCGGCAACGACCAATGGGCGGTGCGCCTGCCGAATATATTATTTTTTGGAGTTTATTTTTGGGCAGCGTACCAATTATGTAATATTTTATTTAAAAAGGATAATTTATTATTTTTCGGAGGACTAACACTGTTCGTTTGCAATCCATTTTTACTCGATTTTTTCTCGCTCTGTCGGGGCTACGGCATCTCCAATGGCTTGGTACTCTGTTCTTTATACTTTGTTTTACAGGCATTTATGTATAGAAAAGAACAAGCAATCTGGCTGGGCTTGGGCTTTTCGGTGCTGGCGGCTTACGCCAATTTTACCTTACTGGTATTTTGGAGTGCTATTAATATAATGACTTTCTTGTATTTTATAATGCAGCATGCAGTACATAAAAACTACGGCAAGTTATTTAGTAAATTAGGTATAATGGCGGCGGGTGCCATCGCTTATGGCGCACTTATTTACACACCGATTCATAAAATGCAGGCTAACAACGAGTTTGCACCCTGGCAGTCGAATGGATTTTTTAAAGATACCATTACCAATCTGGTTGAAAATACATTATATGGTTCTAAAATGATTGATATTCCGTTTGAGCAGACCGCTTTTATCATTGTCCTGATTTTTGTAATAAGTGGGGCGGTATTATTTTATCAATGGGGTAAAATCGGTGGCGAGAGAATCAGCAAAACCCCTTTATTTATTGCGTTTTCGATACTAGGATTGACCACTTTAGTGAATATTTTACAAACAGTTTTATTACATACCCCCAATTTAACGAGCCGGACGGCGCTGTTTTTTTATCCTTTATTTAGTTTTTTATTAGCAGCATCTTTATATCATATAGGAAATCGTTATAAATTGATTGGTCGATCTATTGGTTTGATTATCATTATATTAGGTGTTTCGCATTTGTCCCGCACGGTTACACTGGAGCGGGTGCGCGAGTGGTGGTTTGATGCGAATACGTTTGAAGTGATGAAAGTAATTGAACAGGATGCTAAACAGCGCAATACGCGGGTTTTCCTCAAAACGATCTGGTTTTTTTATCCATCCTTCGATTTTTATATCCTCACCGGGAAAGCGCCGTTTTTGGACATTGGTCCCTACGATAAAAACGTGGACACGGTAAATGTGTATGATTATTATTATATCTTTCACTCAGATTATGAAGCATTAAAAGATAAATATGAGGTTGTAGCAAAATATGATGGGGGCGGCAGAATGTTATTAAAAAAGAAATAACAGGGCTACTTGTAGGCTTTTCGTTGAAAATTTACTTTTTTAAACATTATTAAGGGTGTAATATTTATTTTTATTTAATATTATATCTGAAATCGTTCTAAATACTTGATATTTTAAAACTAAAATATGCGATTTAAATGAAATATTATTCGTCAAAATCTTCTTCCCGTTCGTTATTGCGTTCCCGCTTTTTCGTTTGATTGATGCGGTAATTCAGCGTAAGTACCACCTGGCGGGCGCGCCACTGAAAATCACCCTCGCGGAAGAAATTATCCCCTTCAGTAATAAAACGTCGGCGGCGGGAATTAAATAAATCGCGCACACTGAATGTAATAGTGCCGTTATTTTTTAAAATATCTTTACTTAATGCTAAATCAATGTAATATTCTGACTTATCCCGACCCTGCGTGGTATTGCGCGGTGCCCGATAATTGGCGCGTATTTGCGCATTCAGCGACTTCCAGATTTCCAGTTTTGAATTCAAACGTGTAAACCAGCTATAAAAATCGGCGTATAAATCGGGGCGAATATTACCACCGTCGGTAATAGCGCGATAAAAATTGAAACTACCGTCGAGATTCCACCATTTTTTGGGCGAAACGGAGAACGTAAATTCAGCGCCAAAGGCATCTTCTTCCGCCAAATTCTGAGGCATTCGCAGGGTATTGCCTTCATTATCAATGGTTTGTATTTCTTCGATTACGCCGCTCGTGTGACGATAATAAATGGAAGAACTCAGGGATGCGTTGCCCCAATATTTTAAATGACCCAACTCAAGCGCATTGGTAAATTCGGGATCGAGATTGGGATTGCCACTATTAAAATTCCGGGCATCACTGAATGAAAAAAATGGATTCAAATCCCAGAAACGCGGACGGCTGATGCGACGGCTATAACTAAGTTGTAATGAATTGTCATTGGCGAGTTCATAGCCGATGTGCGCGCTGGGAAAGAGGCTGAAATAGTCGCGGGCATTGAGTTCATTGGTTTGCAGCAATTGCGTGGTAATGTCGGACAACTCCGCACGCAGCCCGGTTTGAAATGAAAATTGCCCGTATTTATTACCCCAGATAGCATAAGCGGCATACACATCTTCATTATATTTAAAATTATTACTTAAACCAGGCAAGATTTGCCATTGATAATCAATGAATTCCTCAACCCGATAATCGGTGCCGATGCGCCGCAGCGCAGCCCGCAAGCCCATTTCAAAGTTGCCTTCTTCAGCAAAAGGTTGAACATAATCCAGTTGGGCGATCAAGGATTGTTCCGCTTCCCGATTAAAAGCATATTGAAACAGGTCGGGGATGCCCATTTTGGTAAACTCAGGTGTATAGAATTCTTCTATAATATTAGAATTTTCTTTCTCTGTATTTTCTTGATAACGAATATCTGCTACCAATTCATGACCCTGTCGTTCGTAAGTGCGGCGGAACGTGAGGGCGTATTCGAGGTTCGGTTCGGTTTCAATTTCCCGGTCGCGCCGCAGCGAAATGCGCGTTGGATTATTCAATGCATTAAAAAAATCGCGATATTCATTGCGGCTATTATTTTCATCGGTACTCATGCGGTAATTAAAAGAAGCGGTCAAAATATTATGATCATTAAAAAAATAATCCAAGCCGGTGCGCATATTATTGGCAAAACCACCCCGTTCGCGGTCAGAATCCTGTTCAGTTATAAATAAAGAATCGTTATTTGTAAAGCGTTGATAGGTAAAGCCTCCGCCGGGATTTCTACGATAAAAAGCGCTATAGTTGGCAAATAAATTTAATTTTTCACGCCGGAAATTTAAGTTAATCGCTGCACCATAATTATCAGGATAACCGGTTGTAATATCAAAAGAACCATTTACCCCCTGGGTTTGCTCTTTTTTTAATATAATATTAATAATTCCACTCATGCCTTCTGCCTCATAACGCGCCGAAGGATTGGTGACCACCTCAATGCGTTCAATCATATTCGCCGGAATATTGCGCAAACCATCAGCATTGCTGATGCCGACCAGCCCGGAGGGTTTACCATTGATCAAAATGCGTACGCTGCCACTGCCGCGCAGGCTCACGTTGCCCTCCACGTCCACTGCCACAGAAGGAATGTTGTCGAGCACTTCGGTAGCTGTGCCACCGGTATTTGCCAAATCCTTACCAACATTAAAAACCCGCTTATCGAGCGACATTTGCAGGCGACTTCTTTCAGCGCTTACTTCAATTTCCGACAGGGTGGTAGCGTCCGCACCGAGCGCAATCGTGCCCAGGTCAAGCGAAGGCTGGGCGGCTGTCAATTGAATGTTATTTATAATTTTTGAACGGTATGATATAAAGCTAATTTCGACATAATAATTTCCCGGTGCTACTTCTACGGTAAAAGTTCCATCGTCATTCGTTACACTGCCATTGATCAGGGTACTGTCTTGTGCATTAAAAACAGTAATAGTAGCGTAGCCCAGTGGCTGGTTATTACTTTCACTTATCACAGTACCGTTGATAGCGCCGGTTGCAGCGTCGGTTTGGGCAATGGTATCTACAAATGAAGTAAATAAAATTGTAATAATTAACAAAAACGAATAATATCGCATAATGGTGACTTTTGCGGGAATTTTAAAAATGCCTTTAAAGGGTAATGGTTCTAAACGGGTTTGGTTCAAAAAAGCGGGCATAAAAAAAGCGTCATCCTTGCAGACAACGCTCTTATTATATTTACGCAATTACTAATTTATTACAGATTCGGCTGCGGCGTGGTGCGCAGGTATGGCTTGATTTTCTTGAATCCTTTCGGGAATTTCTCAACCGCTACTTCATCGGAAATAGCCGGCAGAATAACCACATCTTCGCCGTTATTCCAGTCAACCGGCGTTGCTACGCTGTGATAAGTGGTCAATTGCAAAGAATCAATCACCCGCAGAATTTCGTAGAAATTGCGACCGGTAGAAGGCGGATACGTCATCGTCAGGCGAATTTTCTTATTCGGATCAATGACAAACACCGTGCGCACGGTCACTTTTTCCGTTGCATTGGGGTGAATCATATCATAAGCCTCGGCGATTGAGCGATTTTCATCGGCAATAATCGGGAAGTTGAGCGTTACATTTTGTGTTTCTTCAATATCTTTCACCCACTCTTTATGCGAAGGCAGCGGATCCACGCTCAAAGCAATCACTTTGACGTTGCGCTTGTCAAATTCCGCTTTCAAAGCAGCAGTGCGGCCCAACTCTGTTGTACAAACCGGCGTAAAGTCTGCGGGGTGCGAGTACAAAACGCCCCAGCTGTCACCGAGGTATTCATAGAAATCAATCTCACCGTCGGTGGTTTGCGCTTTAAAATTCGGAGCAGTATCTCCCAATCTTAGTGACATAGTATTATGCTATTTTTAGGTTAATAAATTATTTTTTTATTTTATGTTTGACGTTTTTTATTGATAAACATCAAATAATAAATATAAAACATTAAGTATGAAATTAAAACCGTTCGGTTCCGGGGAGTACCAATTTTCCCGTTGGAGTATTGGCAGTTGACTTTTTAGAAACACCGTTCTGCCAAATTCCGTTGAGTACCGGGCGTAAAACTTGTGTAATGGCTTCACTTTCAATGAGAAACCCATCGTGACCGTACATACTATCAAATATTTCCAATCGGGCATTCGGAATATGCGCCTGAATAAATTCCTGCTCATTCACCGGAAATAAAATATCTGATTGAATGCTGATCACCACCGTTTTAGCGCGTACCTGTGCGAGGGCAGCCTCGGCACCACCCCGACCGCGACCTACATTATGACTGTCCATCGCTTTGCTTAAAGTCAAGTAAGACAGCACATTAAACCTGCGATGTAATTTTAATCCCTGGTATCGTTGATAAGAACTTGCCCGAAAAGCATCAATTTTTTCGGAATTTTCTTCGGATTGTGAATATTGATATGTCTTATAATTTCTATATGATAACATGGCAATCGCCCGTGCCGCTTCAATGCCTTTTTGTCCGGCTTGTGGCGTGTCGTCGTAAATGGTTGGGTCGGCTTCAATCGCCATACGTTGTGCTTCATTAAAGGCGATGCCCCAAGGCGAATGCAAGGCATTGGTGGCTAAGAGGCAAATATTTTCAAACAAATCCGGATCAGTTACGGCCCATTCCAAAACCTGCTGACCACCCATAGAGCCGCCAATGGCAAATTTTATTTTATGAATCCCTAAATGTTGTTGTAATAATTGGTGCGCTGCTACCATATCCCGGATGGTCACCAAAGGAAAGTCTTTGCCGTAAGGCTTGCCAGTATTGGGGTTGAGGCTTTGTGGACCTGTGCTGCCATAGCACGAGCCTATTATATTAGCACATATAATAAAGTGATAACTCGGGTCAAAAATTTTACCTTCACCCACCAGTCCATTCCACCAGTCGGCAGCATCGGCATTGGCAGTAAGGGCATGACAAATCCAGATCACGTTATCCTGCGCCGTATTCAGTTCACCGTAGGTGCAGTACGCAATTTCCAGCGCCGGCAGTGTTGCGCCGCTTTCCAACAAGAACGATTCTTTACTTTTATAAACTTTCACTTAAGTTCTTTTTATACAAAACGTTATTGGTTATTCATTATTTGGAAGTGTTTACCCAACAACAAATAACCAATAACATATATAAATCATTTAAACCAATTCCGATTCTAAAGCCGGTACTTTGGCAAAAGCCTGCTCCAGATCCGCTTTGATATCGTCAATATGCTCAATACCCACCGAAATACGGAGTAGGGTAGGGGTGACGCCTGCTGCCAACTGCTCCTCATCGCTCAATTGTTGGTGCGTCGTTGCCGAAGGTTGAATGATGAGCGTTTTGGCATCGCCGACATTCGCCAGGTGGCTCACCAGCTTCAGGCTATCCACAAACTTAGTTGCATTCGCTTTATCACCTTTAATATTAAAGGACAATACTGCGCCGAAGCCATTTTTCAGGTATTTCTTTGCCAACTGATGATACGGGCTGCTGGTTAATCCCGGGTAACTCACGTTCTCCACTTTTGGATGTTGTTCGAGCCATTTGGCAAGTTCCAGGGCATTGTCCACCGAACGTTGTACGCGCAGCGAT
This sequence comes from Saprospiraceae bacterium, assembly GCA_046314415.1. Lineage (GTDB taxonomy): Bacteria > Bacteroidota > Bacteroidia > Chitinophagales > Saprospiraceae > JADJNW01. The sequence continues at coordinate 2,795 of JBKBWT010000188.1, read as the reverse complement.
AATGTTTCCAAGCCTTGCAACAGCAAGAACGAGTTGAACGGACTCAAGGCAGGACCGTAATCGCGCAAACCTTCCACTCGCGCACGAATAATGAAAGCGATATTGCCGAATGGACCATTGGTGCCAAAAATATCCCAAAATACCATGCCATGATAACCCTCGGAAGGCTCGGTGAATTGCGGGAATTTCCCATTGCCCCAATTATAATTACCACCGTCCACGATGACCCCGCCAATAGACGTACCGTGTCCGCCAATCCATTTCGTAGCCGACTGCACCACCACGGCTGCACCGTGCTCAATCGGGCGGAATAAATAACCCGCTGCCCCGAAAGTATTATCAACAATTAACGGAATATCATATTTTTTAGCCACGTCGGCAATTGCATCGAAATCCGGCACATTAAAACTCGGATTACCAATGGTTTCCAGGTAAATGGCTTTGGTATTGGAATCAATCAATTTTTCATAATCTTCCGCGCGCTCGCCTTCTGTAAAGCGTGCTTCGATGCCCAGGCGCTTGAAAGATACTTTAAATTGATTATAAGTACCGCCATATAAATTAGCAGTTGTTACAAAATTATCGCCAACCTGTAAAATATTATTTAAAGCAATAAACTGTGCTGCCTGACCAGAACTCACTGCTAATGCTGCCACCCCGCCTTCCAGCGCCGCAATGCGCTTTTCAAACACATCGGTGGTGGGGTTCATGATACGGGTGTAAATATTACCGAACTCCTTGAGTGCGAACAGGTTAGCACCGTGTTCCGAATCTTTGAAAGTGTAAGAAGACGTTTGATAAATGGGTACTGCACGCGAACGGGTGGTGCCTTCTACTTCTTCTTGTCCGGCGTGTAGTTGTAAGGTCTCGAATCTCAGTTTGTTAGACATAGGTTTTAAAATTTATATTATATAGAAAATGAATAAGCAGGTAAGCCATGATACAACGAAGTAAGGATAGGTGTTTTACAAACTTACACCTTCAACTGGTTGTACGCAATTGCTAACAACAACAGCAACAATGCATGGAAATCATTGAACCAGAATTGGTTATAACCTCGTAGTTCTCTCGGAATGCAACGGATGAAAAGGCTTTGTTGAAATAAATTACTAACATGATGAATTTTGATTTTATATGCCCAAAATTAATTTGGCAGGATTTGGCACCATCTACTATTGATTATTTTTAATTGATTATTGCTAAATGAATGAATTAAAATAATCAATTGTAAATTATACATTATCAATAGCAAGGTTGCCAGGGTTTCGACGAGCCTGTTCTCTCCACCCTTCTGTATAAAATCAATCAGAGTCTAAAAAGAAGTGATTGATGTTGCAAAAGTATTCCCACTTTTTCAAATGAACAAACAAGATTGCTTCATATATTCATATATGCGACGAACAAGGGTAAGATTTTTGCAGCGCTGAAAATTAAAATACAGAATAATTTGTTTTTTAATATTATAATTCAAAATTTTATTTTAGATAATATTACATCGCTTGATTTTTTATTGGAATTTTCAAAAACGCTAAAGTTTTGTTAAAATTTTAAAATTCAACCGAAAATATACTTTGCGGGTTTAGTTTACAAATTTTATAAGATATGAAAATCGAAATTCAGCGCCTCGATGATGCCTACCATCTGCGTGCCACGAATGAAGACGGCAATAGCGTCGAAACGGATGGGGCGGTATCCATTGGCGGCAGCAATAAAGGGATGCGCCCGATGCAAATGTTACTATCGAGCCTGGGCAGTTGTTCGAGTATTGACGTCATTCAGTTTTTGAAAAAACAGCGCCAACCGCTTGAAGATATTCGGGTGACGATTACCGGTGAGCGGGAGCCGGATAAAGTGCCTTCGCTTTTTACGGATGTGCATGTACATTATGAATTGTTTGGCAATCTGGACGAAGACAAAGTAGCAAAAGCCGTTTCGCTTTCGATGGATAAGTATTGCTCGGTGGCGCGTATTTTGGAAAAAACCGCAAAAATTACCTGGGATTTTGTAATTCACAAAGAAGCACTAAGCAATTCTTAGTAGCTAATTATATGTTAATTTTGTGTTATATTATACATGCCTTCTTTGCGTTTAATATGAATACATGATGAACTATCTGGGTTTTCGGATGTATTAGGGAAGAGACTAATACCGTTGTTATGGCAAAACGCATTCGACTGGCATTAGATTGGACCCCCAATACCATTCATACGGGCTTTTACGTGGCAGCACAGAAAGGCTGGTACGAAAATGTCGGCTTGGAACTTGTGTTTAGCTCGCCCGATGAAGATAATTATACCCTGTCGCCCGCCAGGAAAGTGGCGGAAGGACTGGCTGACCTGGCGATTGCCCCTTCCGAAAGTGTGATTAGTTTCCAAACCAAAGAAAATTCGGTACCGCTGTTGGCGATTGCCGCCGTTTTAGCGAAAGACGCCAGCGCGATTGTAACCTTACAGCAGAGTGGCATTGAGCGTCCGGCTCAATTAGACAGTAAAACCTATGCTTCTTACAATGCCCGTTTTGAAGATCATATTGTGCGTCAGATGGTTATCAACGATGGCGGCACGGGAGACTTCAACCTTATTTATCCGGAGCGGCTTGGTATTTGGAATACGCTGCTGAGTGGGGCTGCGGATGCGACCTGGATTTTTCTGCCTTGGGAGGGCGTCGAAGCGCGGCTGAAGGGAGTGGAACTGAATGCCTTCCAACTCAGCGAGGACACCAGGCAGTGGCTCAGCGCCCATAAGTTTCCCGCCGGGTATGTCCTGGTGCTGCCGCCCGGCGAGCAGGCATTGGGC
>JBKBWT010000187.1:0-12462 GCA_046314415.1 Saprospiraceae bacterium | reverse complement strand
GATATGAAACCTTAGCTTCCACTTGGTTAGCCATGAATTTGATGGGTATGATCCATCTATTTTTGCGCAAAATTAGTAAACATATTACTTAATTTTTTTAATTTTAAACACATTCATTAATATAAATTGGAATTTTTTTAGTTTTCTTAACTTCTTTTGCTAAATCTTGACAAAGCTTACGAAGCGCAACACTTTTACCAGAGCCGGGATCACCTAATACTAAGAAGACTCTATCTTTTGAAGATTTGATAGCTTTTAGTAAGTCCGTTACTTTTTTCTTTGAGCCACTATCCGTTTGCACTTCAACTTCTGCTTCGAGTGGCACAAAATTGTGGACACTCCAATTTGTTTTAATATCAATACTTCGCAGGTCATCTACTAAAGATTTACAGACTGATTCTAATCTTTCATTGAAGTCTCTTTCAGGAATGTCTTTATCAAGAGATTCAGGGTGGATACCCATTCCTGTATTATCCCTATTGAAATAATTGATGACCAAGATGACAAGAGCGGAAAAAGAGAATATAATTAGTGGATGTACAGCTTCGCCCAGGTTGGGTATATTCAAATATTGAGACATCAAATCTTGAATAACTGTTTGCCAGCCTGTGTACGCTACAATCGTTAATGTTGCAATGCCTGCCGTGGCAAGGCGTACCCGAAATTTACCTTGTCCTTCAGGAAGCCAAATTGTTCTGGAAATGAAAATAATGATTATTAAATAGACTGCCACAAAGGTTGTTGCAATAGATGCTTTCCACCAATCTTGAGATAGAGAATATGTAATTAAGAAAGTTGCCAGTACTGACAGGAAAGAAATTGTAAGTACGACTGGGAATGCAAAAAACTTATTTGGCTGCATATTTGGGTATAGTTTTATTTCTCAAAAATAGTAAAACTAATGTTATTTTTTAATCACCTGTTTTCCACAATGACAAAAATCACTCCCGCCCTCTATTTCTCATCACTTTTTGGGATGGCTAGAAGCCGTAGGTTGCCGAAAGTTTAGATGTTGGATTTTAGATATTGGATTTTGGTTTTCCATCTAATATCTAATATCAAATATCAAATATCAAACATCCAATATCCAATGACTATGGCTTATCAAAAAGACCTTACTTTACCGATTGATTTAGGGGCGCATCCGGCGGGTACGGGGGCGCGGCGCACGCAACGACCGGTGTATGTCGATTTCTTACCGCCTTGCAATCAGGCTTGTCCGGCAGGGGAGAATATTCAGGCGTGGCTGGCGCTGGCGCAAGCGGGTGATTATTATGGCGCCTGGCAGCAGTTGATTGCGGATAATCCGATGCCGGGCATTCACGGGCGCGTGTGCTATCACCCTTGCGAGAGCAGTTGCAACCGCAATGAAATGGATAGTTCCGTGAGCATCCACGCGGTGGAGCGCTTCCTGGGCGACAAGGCGATTGCCGAGGGCTGGAAGGTGGAATTTGACAAACCGGCGGGCGGTAAGCGGGTGCTGGTGATTGGCGCGGGTCCGAGTGGCTTGTCGGCGGCGTATCATTTGACGCGATTGGGGCATACCGTGGAGATTTATGAAGCCGGTCCGGTGGCGGGAGGGATGATGCACTTTGGTATTCCGGCGTATCGTTTGCCACGCGACATCATTGCTGCCGAGGTGCAGCGCATTGAAGACATGGGCGTAAAAATTCGTCTCAATTATAAAGTGAACGACGTGCTGGCGGAGAAGGAAGCGGGCAATTTTGATGCCGTTTTCATCGCGGTTGGCGCGCATATTGGCAAAAAGACTTCCATTCCTGCGCGGGACGCCGGGCAAATTCTGGATGCGGTCTCTTTCCTCCGCGAAGTGGATGCGGGGAATGTTCCGAAGCTCGGCAGACGCGTTGCCATTTACGGCGGCGGGAATACCGCGATGGACGCGGCGCGCATTGCCAAGCGCATTGGCGTGGATGAGGCGCTCATTATTTATCGGCGCGACCGCGAGCACATGCCCGCCCACGAATTTGAAGCCGACGAAGCCCTCGCCGAAGGCGTGAAAATCCACTGGCTGCGCACGATTAAATCCATTGACCAGACGACCTTCACCGTGGAAGTGATGCGCGTGGAAAATGGTCGCCCCGTTCCCACCGGCGAATACGAAACCCTCGAAGCCGACGCGCTCATCCTTGCGCTGGGGCAAGATACCGATACCGATTTTCTTAAAAATGTGCCGGGTGTGACTTTCAAAGACGATGGCACGGTGGTGGTTGGCTTGGACATGATGACCGGCGCGGAAGGCATTTTCGCGGGCGGTGATATGGTGCCGAGTGAGCGTACGGTGACGATTGCCGTCGGGCATGGCAAGAAAGCAGCCCGCTACATGGATGGCTATCTGCGGAACAAACCGTATGTGCCTGCGCCGAAGCATCCGGTGGTAGGCTTTGATCGTTTGCATGTGTGGTTTCAGACGTTTGCGCCGCCGAGCGAGCAGCCGCACATTGAGCCAGCATTGGCGATTCGGGATTTCACGGAAGTGGTGGCGGGATTGACGGAGGCGGAAGCGCGATACGAAGCGCAGCGTTGCTTGTCCTGCGGGAATTGCTTTGAATGCGATGGTTGCTACGGCTCCTGCCCGGAAGATGCGATTATCAAATTGGGTCCGGGTAAGCGGTATAAGTTTAATTATGAGAAGTGCATCGGGTGTGCGGTGTGCTTTGAGCAGTGCCCGTGCCATGCGATTGAAATGGTGAAGGAAGAGATGGTACACTGATTTTATAAGAAGATTATGATTTGGACTGATTTTTATTCATAAAATATCATAATGGATCATAAAAATCAGTGTCCCATTACATCAAAATTGAAATGTTTTTACAATGGAATATAAAAATAACATTATCACCATAGATGGCAACGAAGCGGCGGCGTACGTGGCGTACCGGGTGAATGAAGTCTGCGCGATTTATCCGATTACGCCCTCGTCGGCGATGGCGGAGTGGGCGGATGAATGGTCGGCGAAGGATGTGAAGAATATTTGGGGTAACATTCCGGACGTGGTGGAAATGCAGAGCGAAGGCGGCGCGGCGGGCACCGTGCACGGGGCGTTGCAGACGGGCGCGTTGACGACAACGTTTACCGCTTCGCAGGGTTTGATGCTCATGCTGCCGAATATGTATAAAATAGCCGGGGAGTTGACGTCCACGGTGTTTCACATTGCAGCAAGGTCGCTGGCGGCGCAGGGTTTGTCCATTTTTGGGGATCACCAGGATGTAATGGCAGCGCGGACGACGGGCTTTGCGATGCTGGCTTCGGCGAGTGTGCAGGAAGCGCATGATTTTGCCTTGATTGCGCAGGCGGCGACGCTGGAATCGCGGATTCCGTTCATTCATTTTTTTGATGGATTTAGAACTTCGCACGAAGTCAATAAAATTCAATTGCTGTCGGATGAGCAGATTCGGGCGATGATTGATGATGAATTGGTCTTTGCGCATCGCCAACGCGGCTTGAATCCTGACAATCCTTTCATTCGCGGCACCGCGCAAAATCCGGACGTTTATTTCCAAGGTCGAGAAACCGTCAATCCATTTTATGCGAAAACTCCTGCCATTGTGCAGGCGCAGATGGACAAATTTACACAGCTAACCGGGCGTTCCTACAAGATTTTCGATTACTACGGCGCTTCTGATGCGGAAAAAGTCATCATTATCATGGGTTCCGGCGCGGAGACTGCCATTGAAACCGCGAAAGCATTAGTGAAAAATGGTGAAAAAGTCGGCGTGTTGCAGGTGCGTTTGTACCGTCCGTTCTCGGCGGAAAATTTTATAAATGCTTTACCGCTGACAGTGCAATCCATTGCGGTGTTGGACAGAACAAAGGAATCCGGCGCTTTGGGCGAGCCGATGTATCAGGATGTGGTGTCGGCGTTGACAGAGGCATTCTGGAAAAATAAAATCAATCACTTGCCCAAGGTCATTGGTGGTCGTTACGGCTTGTCCTCGAAAGAATTCACGCCGGCAATGGTGAAAGCCGTTTTTGACGAATTGCAAAAGCCACAGCCGAAAAATCATTTTACGGTCGGTATCAACGATGATGTAAGCTTTACGAGTTTGGACTATGATCCAAATTTTACCCTCGATGAATCGCAGTGGACGCAGGCTTTGTTCTTCGGGCTTGGCGCGGATGGTACGGTGGGGGCGAATAAAAACAGCATCAAGATAATTGGGGAGAATACCGAACTGCACGCACAAGGATATTTCGTCTATGATTCAAAGAAATCGGGCGCCCGAACAGTGTCCCATCTTCGGTTTGGTCCCAATCCGATTCGGGCGCCTTATTTGATTCAGCAGGCGGATTTTGTCGCTTGTCACCAGTTTAATTTTATTGAAAAAGTGGAAATGTTGTCCTTTGCCAAAAAAGGCGCGACGTTTTTATTGAATAGTCCGTTTGGACCGGAGGAAGTTTGGAGGGAATTGCCGAAGCATGTACAGGAAGCTATTATTGAAAAAGAACTAAAAGTATATGTGATTGACGCGACGTCGGTTGCGCGCGATACGGGTATGAGCGGTCGGGTGAATACAATTATGCAAACCTGCTTTTTTGCGTTGTCTGGCGTCTTACCAAAAGACGAAGCCATCGCCGAAATCAAGCATGCGATTGAAAAAACCTACTTCAAAAAAGGGAAAGCCGTCATTCAACAGAATTTCCGGGCGGTGGACGCCACGCTCGATCATTTGTACGAAGTGAAGGTGCCGCAAATGGCGATGAGTACGGATGGAATGGTCACAACAATTGAAAACGGTTTCGATTGGCAGCAAAATTTGGACAATGAAATTGTTGATTTTCAAGATATTGTAAATGTCGTTCCCGCCGAAGCGCCGGAGTTTATTCAAAAAGTAACCGCTCCCATGATGGCGGGGCGCGGCGACGATATTCCGGTGAGCCTGATGCCGGTGGATGGTACGTATCCGAGCGGTACGACCAAGTGGGAAAAACGCAACATTGCCGACCTCATACCGGTCTGGGAACCAGATATTTGTATTCAATGTGGCAATTGTAGTTTCGTGTGTCCGCATAGCGTCATTCGCGCAAAATATTTCCATGAAGCGTATCTTGAAGATGCGCCGGAAGGCTTTAAATCTGCGCCAATCAACGCCCGTGGCTTCCCGGAAACGAAGTTTACCCTCGAAATGTACGCCGAAGACTGCACCGGTTGTACGCTTTGCGTCGAAGTTTGCCCGGCGACGAGCCTGAGCGACCGCTCGAAGAAAGCCATCAACATGCAACCAAAAGCGAAGGTGCTGGAAACCTCCAAAACCAATATGCAATTCTTTGAAACGCTGCCGATCAACGAGCGTAACAAGGTGAATTTCAGCACGGTACACGGTATTCAATTTTTAGAACCATTGTTTGAATTCTCCGGCGCTTGCGCGGGCTGTGGCGAGACGCCTTACGTTAAATTGGTAACGCAACTCTTTGGCGACCGCCTGATTGTGGCGAATGCGACAGGCTGCTCTTCGATTTACGGCGGCAATTTGCCAACCACGCCCTGGACGAAAAATAAGGATGGCAAGGGTCCTGCCTGGTCGAACTCTTTGTTTGAAGACAACGCCGAATTTGGCTTGGGCATGCGCGTCACCGCCGATAAACATTTAGCGATGGCGAAGGATTTATTACATGATTTAGAACCATATTTAGGTGCCGAATTTGTACAGGAATTGACAGAAGCCCCGCAAATGCTGGAATCCCAGATCGTTAAACAACGGAGTCGGGTCGCCTTTTTAAAACAAAGATTACATGATATTAATAATTCAGCCGCCAAACATTTACTTTCCGTAGCCGATCATTTAGTTCGGCGCAGCGTGTGGCTCGTCGGTGGGGATGGTTGGGCTTATGATATTGGTGCCGGTGGCTTGGATCATGTGCTGGCAAGTGGTAGAAATGTGAATGTGTTAGTGCTTGATACCGAGGTGTATTCGAATACCGGCGGTCAAAGTTCCAAAGCCACGCCGACCGCGGCTACTGCTAAATTCGCGGCTGCCGGTAAGCGCGTGGGCAAGAAAGACCTCGCTTTGCAGGCGATTTCTTATGGGAATGTGTATGTTGCGCAGGTCGCCATGGGTGCCAATCCGCAGCAAACGTTATTGGCAATGCGTGAGGCTGAAGCCTACGATGGTCCTTCCTTGATTCTCGCTTATTCTCATTGCATCGCCCACGGCATTGACATGGAAAAGGGCTTGACCCAGCAAAAACTGGCGGTGGCAAGTGGCTACTGGCCCCTGATTCGGTACAATCCGGTCTTGCGTAAAAAAGGCGAAAATCCCTTTGTGCTCGATTCACCGCGACCGATCATGGCTTTACGGGATTATGCATATAATGAATTGCGGTATAAAATTTTAACCCGCACGAACCCCGAAGAAGCGGAACGACTCATGCAATTAGCGCAGGAACTGACTGATCTACGCTGGAAAACGTATGAAGAAATGGCGACATATAGCGCGAAGGAATTTGCCCCCGTTGCTTAATTTTAATAAACCACTGAGATCACTAAGTACACTAAGTTTCGAAAAAATAAGCTAAGTGCGCTCAGTGTTCTTAGTGGTGAAAAATAAATATCATGAATTTGCAAACTAATTACATGGGCTTAAAACTGCCCTCTCCAATTGTGGTATCGGCTTGTACGTTATCGGAGGACGTCAACAATATCGTGCAGATGGAAGACGCAGGCGCGGGCGCAGTGGTGCTATTCTCTCTTTTTGAGGAACAAATACAAAAAGAAAATGCCTTATATGAAAAAGCGTTGCGGGCAACTTCCAATGTTTTTGCCGAAGCTAGTGATTATTTTCCCGATCTGGATGAATATCATGTTGGCACGGCGCAATATTTAGAACTCATTTACCAGGCTAAAAAAAGAGTAAATATTCCCATTATCGCCAGTTTGAATGCTATTACCCCCGATAGCTGGAAAGATTATGCCCGGCAGATGGAAGAAGCAGGCGCAGATGGTCTGGAAATCAACGTGTTCTACATTCCCGGGGATGTAAGATTGACCAGTCCCGATGTCGAGCAACGTTATATCAATATTATAAAAGAAGTAAAAAAACAGGTAAATATTCCCATTGCGATTAAATTAAATCCTTACTTCAGTGCGATGGGTAATATGGCGCAGCAATTGCGCGACGCGGGCGCGGATGCACTCGTATTATTCAATCGCTTTTATCAGCCGGATTTTGATATAATCCGCTTAAAATTATTATCCAATTTAGAATACAGCGAGCCCAATGAAATTCGCCTGCCATTGCTTTGGATTGCCATGCTGTACGGGCGCGTGCCGGTGTCGCTGGCGGCTACCACGGGCGTGCAAGGCTCACAGGAAGTCATTAAATATTTACTTGCCGGTGCCGATATTGCAATGACTGCCTCGGCATTATATAAACACGGCATCCGACATTTAGCAAATATGAATGAAATGCTGGAAGACTGGATGGATATGATGGGTTTCGCTTCGATTGATGCCTTCAAAGGCGCGATGAGCCAGCAGCATATTTCCGATCCAACGGCTTATGAACGAGCGAATTATATTAAGATTCTGGAGCATGCGAAGTAATGTCGGTTTAGATGCCAGATTTTGAGATGCCAGATGCCAGACTGGAGAAGTAAATAAAAAATAAAAAGCCGTGAGGGGATGCCTGGCGGCTTTTTGTTTTTGGGAAAATTTTATATAAAAAGTGAAACAGTTTTTGGAAGGGTTGCGTACATTACTATAGTGTGCTTTTTCATATTATTAATACAAAGGAACTACAAAATATCAATCATAAATTAAAATTATGTCAAAATCAAAATTTATTGGAGAAGCAGGAGAACATTATGTTGCTTATAAATTAGCAAGAAAAAATTTATACGTGGGATTAACATTGGGAAATATGCCCAATATTGATTTACTTGTTAGTTCTAAAGATGGATTAAAAAGTATTTCAATTCAAGTAAAAACGAGTCAGGGAGCATATCGACGGAACCGTTATGGAAGTGAAGGTTATGAATGGGATGTAAATTTCAGTGTAATTGGTAGGCATTCCGCTGAGTTTTGGTACGCATTTGTAGATTTTAAAGGGAAAGAAAATGAAGAACCAGACGTTTACATAATCCCTTCTCGATGGGTTGCCGAATTTGTTAAGCAAGAATTCTCTCGAAAAATGTATTTTCTTCCAAAAGAAGCAGCAGAATTAACAAGAAATCAATGGGAATTTATAGAAAGGATATTAAATGGAGATGAGGATATAGAGCAATTTGCATCTAATTGGAATGATGAATTATTAATTCGATGGGGTATTTAAATTTCTTTCCTTCGAGTCTCCGCAGGGACTCGAATAGCAGAAATGTAGCTAATCGAGTCCTTTACAAGAGACTCAGAACGAACTAAAAAACGTTTTGGCAGTAACTGACCGCTACAATCATGAAACTAAAATTAAAAATATTAGTAATATTATTACTGCTTTTTATTGGGTGGATATTCATTTTAAGTATTCAAAATTATAGCTATCCAAAGCCCAAAGAAATAAAGAAACGAGTTAATTATTTACAAAAAGTAATAAATCAACCTCTGGAATCTGGTTATGATATCATGGAATTGGGAAATGAGAGTCGTGAGTTTATGTTATTTTAGTATTCGTATGCTTCTTATACGCTGACTAATTTGGCTGTTCGAGATTCCATTTATAAAGCACAAGCGCTCGATATAATAAAGAAATCCATCAATAAAGTACTGAATTATAAAATATATTCCCCTTACGGCATTGATACCTCGCTTAACCAATTAGATACAATACCAGATTATTCCGTATTATATCTTGGTCACCTCAATTTGATGATGGGTTGTTATAGACTTTTATCTGCTGACACTACATTTAATAAGCTAAATGATAAAATTTCAACGTCTTTATTTAAAAGATACAATGCTACAACATTTCTGAATCTTGAATCTTATCATTCATCCATTTGGATACCGGATAATACCGTTGCCATTGCTTCATTAAAATTATACAGTGTTAATGCTAACAATGATTATGATATAATATGCAAAAAATGGGTTGAATATGCGAAAATGCATTATATCGACAAGAATACCAAAGTTTTATATTCTACAATAAATGCCGATACAGGAGAGCCGGTAGAGGAGCCAAGAGGTTCAATGCTGGGATGGAGCATCATGTTTATTTACCAGTTCGATAAAGAATTTGCGGTTGAGCTGTATAATAATTACAAAAAACATTTTAGTAAAAACTGGTTGATATTCAGACTTTTTAGAGAACGATATAATAATAAAGAAACGAGTATGGGGGATATTGACTCTGGTCCAATATTTCTAGGATATAGCATTCCTGCCAATGAATTTGCGTTGAGCAATGCAGTTTTGGCGGGAGATTATAATACGGCTAAAAAACTCGAAAGATTAATCAAGTTTGGAACAAAGACGATTAAAAAAAATAATGAAATCCGATATAAAGTTAAATTTGTTGAAATGAATATTAGCCCAATGGCGGAAGCTTTGGTTTTAAATTCACTGACGATTACAAGGTGGACAAATACTCGTTAAAATAAATAAACCCTTACAACCCATTATGAATCAACCTGTTGAAAAAGATTTGTTTATTAAAGTAATCGAAGCCCATAATCTGATTATTGAAGAGCTGGATCAACGCTTAATCATCAAAAAAAACAAGGCTAAAAATATAATATTAATAAGTTATTTAATGTTGTCTCTTGGAGGGATAGCGATTGGGATATTATGTTGGCTGACGGAGTTAGCAGAGGTTGGTAAAATATTAACAGGCATATCAGGATCTTTATTAGTAGTAGTGCTCAGTTTAAGGGAAAGAGAAAAAGACACGGAAAAGAAATCTATTGAAATAGGAGATCAGAAAATTAATATTAGAGAAGGATTTAAGGTGAGAAGCGTTGATTTTGAGGGTATTGCTGAGTTCAGAACTAAAGTTGAGCCACATGAAAATCTTTGTGCAGGCAGCATATCTATAATTACAGATAATCAAATGAGTTATGAGTTGATAGAAATTTTTGGAAATAATAGAGACTTGTTACAAGAAGATTTAGTTATTATATCTGACTACATCATAGGAAATTACATATCAAATTCAGATTAAACGCAATGTATAAATGATTTAAATAAAAACAGGTAATATTCGCTGGAAGCATTACCTATCTTTATTTTACAAAAATATTAAATCCTTACCGTTGTATCGTAAATTTCTGAGCACTTGAATGTCCTATCCTAGCCACATAAACACCAGGTTTCCAGTCAGTTGTATTGATAATAGCCGATGAGTGAATACTTGCCGCGTATATTTTTTGCCCCATTATATTATAGATTTCCACTGGCTGTGGTTTTATCGTATTTTCTAATATTACATGAATGATATCATTTGCGGGATTAGGATAAATATGAATAATCGGCGCAGCACTTATTACATCCTTTACATCGGTCGTTACATCATTGGAAGCATTAAAAGTAGCCGCTTGTATTACAAATTTACCTGTACCATTGGGCACGCGCGCATAGCTCATATCGGCGGTTTGCACGCCAAATGTAATAGAATCTATCATATTTAGTTTGGGATCGAGTAAATAGATAATTTCACCACCGGCAGATAATTTAAAATTGGTATGTAATGCTGCCCCGTCTGGATCATCTTCATCCGCCCAAAGCATTAAATAACCGCGCGCCGGAATCACCGTACCCGCCGGAAACTTCCATTTACTCAGGTTTGCCGGGTTATCCGTAATGTAACTACCGCCTAAATTTATTGCAAAATCATTATTATTATATAATTCGATCCAGTCGTCATAGTCACCGGTTTCATCCTGTATGGTCTTAGAATTAGATGCCATAAATTCATTAATCACCACTCCGCTAATCGTTGATGTACCCGCTTGAACTTTATAATAATATACATCATGTTCGGCACCGACGGGCATGTAAGCGGCTGATTTTGCTGTGTTATTAGCAATTGCTTCTATATAAAATCGCACCGCAGTATTGGCATTTTGCCCCGGAATGCTGGCGCCAAAAATCCCGTCACCCGACGCACCATCCCGATGTTGCCCGTCATCATACATTAATATGGATGTAAAATTGCCGACAATGCCGCTAGCATAATGTAAATTAACCTGATGAATGCCGGAAGTAGCACTAACCTGGGCGGTGACAAAAGTGGCTTCATTGGGTGCGGGCGCTGTCCAGGATTGCCCGGAAACATTGGTGTAGGCAACGTTTTGAATCGTCGGAGCTACCTGCGCTACCTCAGCATTGGCAAGTAAATTATTACGACGGGTGGTAATAAAACTTTTTAAAATATTAATCTCATTTACAAATTGGGTGTAAGAATATAATTTCTTAGGGTCGCTTTGCACCAATGTATCAATTTGATCTTTATAATTATCGAGGATTTGACTTGTGGTGATTGGATCAAACGCTTCGTTAAGAATGGTGCGTAAATGGGCTAAATAACGCTGTCTCCATTGCGGAACGGCGAGTATTTTATTTAGTAAAGGATAATTTACTTTACTCGCATTATAAAAAGGACTCCAGTTTACAGCGCTCATTTTCATAGTAGTATTACCGTCAAACTCGATAGGGGTTAATCTTCCAGTCTCCGGCTCATAATAAACATAATAATCCATTTTACCTTTCATTACATAACTATCATCATCCACAAAAGCGATTTCGCAAGCCAGAAACCACAGCACCCGATCTATATCAAAATATTTGGGCAGTACCGACAGAAGTGATTCGGCAGGCGTATTATTAAGCGCATTACAGCCATCTACTAAATAACTCCAGGGATTATTAATATCACTACTTTTTAAAGTATAATATTTTTGGTAAAGACTCGTGTCTGCACCTAAATAATTCAGTGCGGCTGTGCCATCGCCCCAACTGGGGCCACCTGGATCCGGTACCCCACCGCCACTCGTGCCATCGGGTTGGTCGGCACGCCAATTAGCACCATCATTGCTCAGAAACCATTCCTCCAGAAAATCTTTATTAAGTTGTTGTACATTGGGATATAATCCCCAGTCGGCATTATTAATATACAAATGCACAAAATTTGCTTTGGCGGCAGGTACATATTTACGAATTTGATGTAAATAAAAAACTTCACGTAAAAAAGAGGGATCTAGGTGCGCATTATTTAGATTTAAAGTTTTATAACCCATTAATCGCTGATCTTCAATTACATAGTCAATAGATAAATTAAAAGAAGTTTTTTGCGAACCGGCAGGTAGCGTCCGGTAGGAGGTATTGCCTTTAAAACGTACGCCCACACTATCATAAGTAACGCCTTCCATGACTAAGGTTGCGGGCAAATCGGTTTTACTGGCATAATAATTTTGTAATAAACTCCAGTAATTATTTTGTGAAAAATGTAAATAAATGCTTCTAATGATCGTAGAATCGTATAATCCGCCGGGCGTTTTACCTCCGGTATATAA
>JBKBWT010000186.1:0-12489 GCA_046314415.1 Saprospiraceae bacterium | reverse complement strand
GGGCGACAACGACGAGCTATTGGGAGACAACGACGAGCTATTGGGAGACAACGACGAGCTATTGGGAGACAACGACGAGCTATTGGGAGACAACGACGAGCTACTGAGAGACAATGACCGTATGTTTGTAGTTAATGTAAAATTTACGATCCGCAAAAATGAAAACACAAGTAAACTTTATTTTAAAATTAAAAATGAATTTACAATGGCACGCGACTATTATTTGCCACGCAGTGACAAAGACCGTGCAGACTGGCTTGACAATTTTGCTGTTAAACTTCTGGCTTATATTTACAAGTACAACATTACCCCGGAGGAATTACAGGATGTGCAAAACAGCGCTGCTTATTACCGCGCGGTTTTGAATTATTTGACGCATTTGAATGCGCACCATAGAAGTGTAACGCAACACAAGAACGCTTTACGCAATGGTTTAAACGTGGATAAGCTGCTGGAGCCGCTGGTAATTGCGCCTTTTATGTTTCCCGCGCCTGTCAAGTCCGGTATTTTTACCCGCGTGGCAGCGTTGGTCAACCGTATCAAAACCAGCCTCAACTACAATGAAGCCGACGGTCAGGACCTGGGTATTATTGGTGTGGAAAAGGCTCAGACTACAACGGATATAAAACCCGTTTTCACTATTCGGTTGGTGGAAGGTGGTTACCCGGAAATTGTCTGGAAAAAACGCAAAATGGACGGTGTGGAAATCTGGAAGCAAGATGCCGACGGCAACTGGCACTTGGTGACCAGAGCTACGACGCCCAACTTTATTGACCGCAGCCCCTTGCCGCCTCCGGGCATGAGTGAGGTGCGGCACTATCGCATTATCTACCTGCGTAAGGATCAACCCGTCGGGCAATGGAGCAATGTGGTAAG
Organism: Saprospiraceae bacterium; assembly: GCA_046314415.1. Lineage (GTDB taxonomy): Bacteria > Bacteroidota > Bacteroidia > Chitinophagales > Saprospiraceae > JADJNW01. The sequence goes on along the minus strand of JBKBWT010000186.1, from coordinate 11,613 downwards.
TGTAACGGTTCGTGGTTAATTGCTTAACGGTGTGCTTTAGCCGCCAAAGGTTGTCATGCCCTGGCGGCTGAAGCACTGCTTCCTTCTCCAGGAAGTAGAATTACGGGTGTAAAGTATAAGTCTTTCCCTTTCGGGTATTAAATTCCACCAAAATGGTATTGGGCACAGAAACCTCGTTGAGCTTGGCTTTTTCCGAGATCAGGGGCTTTGCTATGTCGGACATCTGGTAAAACGGATTGGCGTTAGCGCCGCTGGCATTTTTCAGCACGACGCCTTTGCCTTGCAAGGTTTCCGGTAAACGGAGCCGACAATTTCCTCCCAGCGCGGAATGAATGGTGAGTTGGGTAATTTTACCATTGTCCCAAGCCAGGTCCACCGTAAAGCCGCCCCGCGCTTTCAAGCCTTTGACACTTCCCTTTTTCCATACGTCGGGTAACGCCGGTAAAATATGAATGGCACCGTCGTGACTTTGCACAAATAACTCGGCAATGCCGGCAGTGCAACCAAAATTGCCGTCAATCTGGAAAGGCGGGTGCGCATCGAAGAGATTGGCGTAAGTGCCGCCACCTTGTTTGTTGGGCACATCCGCGGGTGAGAGCTGATCGGTGAGGAGTTTGTAGGCATGGTTGCCATCCAAGAAGCGCGCCCAGAGACAAACTTTCCAGCCCATACTCCAGCCGGTGGACACGTCGCCCCGGTAGTTCAGCGAATTGCGGGCTGCGGCGAACAACTGCGGGGTGCGGTAGGGAGAAATCTGATTGGAGGGATACAGTCCATAGAGGTGGGAGACGTGGCGGTGCTGATCCTGAGGATCGTCCCAATCCTGGAGCCACTCCTGCAATTGCTGGTGCTGCCCAATCTGCATTGGGGGCAGTTGCGCACGTTTTTGCTGCAAGACGGCGCGGAAATCGGCGTCTTGTTTTAGAAGCTCCGCTGCACGTATGGTATTAGAAAAAAGATCGAAAATCAATTGGCTGTCCATGGTAGCGCCTGCGGTAACGGCGACGTTTTTGGGGAAGTCTTCGCTTTTAATATAGGGGTTTTCGGGGGAAACCGAGGGAGACACAACCAGCCATTTGTTGCTAGGGTCTTTTTGTAAGACATCCACGTAAAATTTGCTTGCGCCCTTGAGCACCGGGTAGTATTCGGCTAAAAATTTGGTGTCGCCAGTGTACAGGTAATGCTCCCAAATGTGCTGACTAAACCAGGCACCCGCCATGGGCCACAAACCCCAGAGGAAAGCCCCGTCCACAGGGTCGGTGATGCGCCAGAGGTCGGTATTGTGATGCGTCACCCAGCCACGCGCGCCGTAGGTCTGCTTTGCACTTTCCTGCCCGGTGACAGATAAGTCCTGCAACATTTTAAACAAAGGGTCGTGCAATTCGCTGAGATTGGTCACTTCGGCGGGCCAATAGTTCATCTCGGTGTTAATGTTGACGGTGTATTTACTATCCCAGGGGGGTAGCATTTTATCATTCCAGATGCCCTGTAAGGTAGGGGGCTGCCCGCCCGGCTGCGAGCTGCAAATGAGCAGGTAGCGCCCAAACTGGAAATAGAGCGCGGCAAGCTGCGGGTCGAACGTAGTGGCAAAGCGCGCAAGGCGCTGGTCGGTGGGAAGTTGTACAGCATCATTGACCCCTAAATCCAACGCAACGCGGTTGAAATACTGGTGGTAAAATTTTTGGTGGGCGTCTTTGGCAGCGGCGTAGCCCTTTTTGAGGGCATTTTGTAAATACGTGTTGGCGCGCTGGGTGGGATTAGCGCTGATATCCTTATAATTTTTATAATTGGTAGCAATGGAAATGTATAACAGAACTTCATTGGCATTTTTAATCAGCAATTGCGTGCCTTCCTCGGTCATCATGCCACCGTTCAGGACGGGTTTCACCAGTGTAGTGAATTGAATGCGTCCTTTTTGCCCCTCGTGGTCGCTGGTAGTAGCGTTTAAGACCAGTGACTGGTTCTGAATGCCAATGGTTTGCGGCTGATGTGGTGTTTGCAGTGCCAGTTTGCAAGAAATGCTGCCAGGTTTGCTCGCGCTCAGGCGAACAATGATGACTTGGTCGGTAAAGGAGGCAAAAACCTCGCGCTTAAATTCTACCTCCTGGAAGGTATAGACGGTGCTGGCGATGGCATTGGCAATGTCCAGGTCGCGGTAGTAATTGCTCACGTTGGTATGCTCCGGGAACTCGATGCGCAGGTCGCCGACGGGCTGGTAAGGCATACCGTGGTTGAGGGATTTGACGCGCTCATTGGCAACTTGCTGTGCCTCCTGGTACTTGCCTTCGTTGAGCAGCTTGCGGATTTCCGGGATGGCTTTGGCAGTTTCCGGATTGATGTTGTTGTTGGGACCACCCGCCCACACGGTTTCCTCGTTGAGTTGCAGGCGCTCGGTTTGCGGCGTGCCAAAAATCATGGCGCCGAGCCTGCCGTTGCCGACCGGGAGGGCTTCTTCCCATTTAGCGGCGGGTTGTTGGTACCAAAGTTTAAGGTTGTGATTGGCTTGGGCGGCAGCGACCGTAGCCAGGGCGCTGGCGACCAGCAGCGCAGTAAGCATTTTTAAGACAGACATGGACCTTAGGTTTTAGGTTGTTGATTGTATTTAAGTGTTGCAGGTTTGGAGTAAAAGTAGGGAAAGCCCGGCAGATGGGCAATACGTATTGACAAGGGATTTTGGATTATTTACAGCCATCCAGGCATAGCGGAAGCGTTGTTTGGGCATTTACCCGATTTGCTCAAAATCTGTAAGCGTCAGGATGCGGGTATTTTCAAAAGGATCATGCAGGAGTAAATCTTTATCTCCGGTAATAAAATATTCAATCTCTCCATCGTGGCAAATGGCTAAGAGGTAGTCGTCATTAGGGTCACGACAGATATGGAGAATGGTTTCAGAGAGGATAAAATCTACGCGATTTTGAATAATTTGTAGATAAGCTAAAATTTCCGATGGGTTAATGTATTTTGAAAACTTAGGACGGGCTGCTGTATTTTCGATTTCCGCCAGCAACTCCGCGGTCATTAGAATGGTAATATCGTCTCTTCCAATAAGAGCATCAAGCCGATTGCGCATACTACGACTAATCAAACCACTAACCCAGATATTTGCATCCAGCAAAATTCGCATACACGTCTATTATTGTTGGCTACGCATACGGCGTACTTCCTTCACTTCTGCTACAATTTCCTCCATGGAAATGTCGGGCACATCGGGTAGTTGTTCTGATAGCACCGCCCATTGTGTCTGGGTTGCTTCTGCCCGCAAGTGATTGGCCATTTGTAGTTTTTCTTCCGGGGATAGCATCGTTGTTTCTTCTGCTACTTTCACCTGCTTAACAAAATCAAGACTGCTCAGCAATTCCAATAATAGCGACAGCTTTTGAGGATTTTTTAATTCTAACTCCAATTTCATAAATGACTTTTAATGGACAACGGTAAGATACAGCTTTTAGTTCTTTTCTCAAAACAACAAGCCGCCAAAGGAGTATCCCCCCTCTGACGGCTTTCCGATCTTCCAGAATTTCATTGCTCCATTATTCCAGAGCGCTGGAATAGTGGGTGGACTAATCCACGTTATCGTGAAGAAACGAGTTGCCCTCGCGGAAGCGCGGCTCGTCCTCGTCGCCAATGGTCCATTTGGAGTAGGCGTAGTCGGAAGAGTGCGGCACATCGTCGAGTTTGACGCTACGACGCAGGTACGCAGGTTCGTTTTCGAGTTCGATCACGTTTTGCGGATTGCTGAGTTTCACGCGGTTGCTGCGCAATTGCTCGCGGCGCTGGGCTTCCTGCTCCTGCTGTTTTTTGCGCTCGGCGTCCTGGCGTGCTTTCTCTTCGTCGCTGATGTAAGGCTCCTGATAGGAGTAGCTATTGTTGCGGTGAATGCGGCGCACCGACTCGTTGATGTCTTCAAAATCAACCGTTTTCGAGCTACGGGGCATTTCATCATCGTCAAAACCAACGTCCTTCAGACTGTTTTTTTTAACATCTGGTTGTGGTTGCACGCGACGCTGCTGATCGTCTTCATCAAGTGAAACGATGATGCGCTCGTTGGCTGGTTCTTTGCGCGTCGGCGCAGCGTGGTTGCGTTCAAAGCCAGTGGCAATGACCGTTACACTGACCTTATCGCCCAGTGATTCGTCGAAGCAGTTACCCCAGATCAAATCAGTGCCGAAACCGGCTTCTTCTTGTACAAATTCCGTGATTTCAAAGATTTCGTCCATCGTCACTTCCTTCGTTCCCGAAGTGATATTCAACAAGATATGCTTCGCCCCACGAATGTTATTTTCTTCCAGGAGCGGTGAATGCAAGGCTTCGTCCACGGCGCGTTTTGCCCGGTCGTCGCCTGCGGCAGAAGCCGTACCCATAATGGCGACACCACTATTGCGCATGACGGTGTTCACATCTTCAAAATCCACGTTGACGTAGCCCGGCACGGTGATGATTTCGGCGATGCCTTTCGCTGCTGTGGTCAAAATATTATCTGCCTGCCCGAATGCATCCGACACCGATAGGTTGCCGTAAATCTGGCGCAGCTTATCGTTCGAAATGACAATGAGCGTATCTACGTTCTTTTTCAACTCGGCCAAGCCATCAAAGCCCTGCGCAATACGGCGACGCCCTTCAAAACTGAACGGCAAGGTGACAATGCCGACCGTAAGGATGTCCATTTCCTGTGCGAGTTTGGCGATGATTGGCGCAGCGCCCGTACCCGTACCACCACCCATACCAGCGGTGATAAAGAGCATCTTGCAATTGTTTTCCAGATAGCGACGTACTTCTTCGATGGATTCTTCGCAGGCGAGCTTACCAATATTTGGCTTAGAACCAGCACCACGTCCCTCGGTGAGATTTGGACCCAAATGAATTTTCGTTGGCACCGGACTAATATCCATTGCCTGATGGTCGGTATTGCAAATGGCAAAATCCACGCCTACAATGCCTTGCCGGTACATATGCGTCACTGCGTTGCTACCGCCGCCCCCTACACCGATTACCTTGATAATCGGACTTTCGTCTTTTGGCAAATCGAATAACATAAGCTTGTTTTTTTCGTAGAGGAGCGTGCCGATAATGTGCATTGAGATTGGCGTCCCGTCCCCTCGGATGTTATGGAATTAGTATCAGTTTTCTCAAATATGAAATGCGAAATATGAAATATGAAAAACCGTATTTCACATCTCACATCTCATATTTCATATTTACAAATTAGAATCTGGTTCTGCTTCAAACCACTCTTTCGTTTTGCGGAAGATATTCTCCAGCCAGCTCCCACCATTGGGTTCGGCGGTTTCTTCCACTTTTTCCTTTTCCTGTGCTTCTTGCTTGGTTTTAGTTTCTACTTCAATGGTATCAGCTTTCACCTTGCCTTTTTCCACTTCCTCGATGCCTTTCATGAGTAACCCAATAGCAGTAGCGTACACGGGGCTACTTAATTGCCCCTGATAACCATGCGCCAGGCGCTCAATCGGCACGCCAATGCGGGTAGTCATGCCAGTATGGTATTCTGACAGTTTATCAATGTGATTCAGCAAGGCACCGCCGCCGGTTAACACAATACCACCGATGAGCTTGCGCTCGTAGCCGGAGCGACGGATTTCCCACAGCACATAATCCAGCACCTCTTCTACGCGTGCCTGAATGATGCGCGCCAGATTTTTTTCCGAAATTTCTTTCGGATCGCGTCCTTTCAAGCCCGGAATAGTAATAATGCGGTTTTCATACACTTCATCCGCCAATGCAGAGCCGAATTTTACTTTCAACTTTTCCGCCTGTGGCAACATCACGCTGCATCCTTCTTTAATATCGCGGGTAATGACATTGCCGCCAAACGGAATCACCGCCGTATGACGGATGATGCCTTCATGGAATATCGTAATGTCCGTCGTACCGCCGCCAATATCCACCAAAGCCACGCCGGCTTCTTTTTCTTCCTCGCTCAATACCGCCGCTGCCGAAGCAATCGGCTCCAACATCAGACTTGCCGCGCGTAAACCAGCGCGTTCCACACAGCGTAAAATATTATTAGAAGCAGTAATCTGACCGGTTATAATATGAAAATTTGCTTCCAGACGAACGCCCGACATCCCGATTGGATCCAAGATACCTTGCTCATTATCAACGGTATATTCTTGTGGAATAACGTGCAAAATCTTGTCACCCGGCGGCAGCACCAATTTGTACATATCATTGATGAGCCGGTCAATGTCGCGCTGGCTGATTTCCGTGTGGTCATTGTCGCGTGTGAGAATACCGCGATGTTGCAAGCTTTTAATATGTTGCCCGGCGATGCCTACGTGCACATTCTTGAATTCCAAGCCTGATGCGCGTTTAACGATGGCAATTGCTTCGGTAATCGCATTTACGGTTTTTTCAATATTGGACACCACGCCGCGCAGCACGCCTTCGCTTTCCACTTTGCCAATGCCCAATACTTCCAGCCTACCGTACTCGTTCTTACGACCGGCGAGCGCACATACTTTCGTCGTGCCAATGTCTAATGCAACGACCACATCCGATTTAAAAGCATAATTTTCACTCATAATCTGTTGATTTTTGGGTACTAAGTACATAGGGTTTATAATTTGTTGTTATTCTAAGTACCGAGTACCGGCTACCGAGTACTACCTTTTTTCACAGACAACTTGTCCTTTATATTTCAAATTTATTGTCCGATATTTTTGCCAACCTTCATATGGCATGCCTTCCTGATAAAATATTTTTAAATTTTCCAGCTTTTCATTTACATTATTATAATGACCAAATAATATTTTCTGATCACCGACCTTAGGAATCAATGTAAATTCGCCGGTATTGCTTACATAAATCTGCTCAATCAGCGCTTTAAAAAATGAATCTGCCAATAAGTGATGCGACAAATCAAATACATCCCGCAAGCGATTTTTTCGATCCGAATCCGGTTTGAAATATAATGGATCATGGGGCGGCAAATTTCCGGTCGCCACCAACACCCGCGCCGCAAAGTGCTTGGATAAAGGCATTTTATTACCATCCGCGTCCAAATAATAATTCAAACCATTGTTATCAATAATGCGCAACATCGGCTCGCGCTGCGCAATTTTTACATTTACCCGGCTCCGCGAATCCACGTACGCATCGGCATTCACCACAAAGGGGTCTTCCTCCAGCACTTCCTCTATGCGCTCCACGTCAATCTGACTCAAGGGCAAGCCTTCAATCGGCGTTCCAAAAGTCCGCTCTATCGTCAATTTTACATCCTCCGGCTTAATCAGCGTATTCCCACCTTGCAAGGGCGCAATATCCACCGCCACGCCTTCGACCAGACTTGACTCCCGCTGCTGCACCGCCGACAACACGATGGCAATCGCAATGAACAAAGCCACCAGCCACGAGGCACGTTTCAAGGTAATATTTAAATCATTTTTATTCATTTTTTTTAGCTTCTATGGATACTGTGGATACTATGGTTTCTATGGATACAATAGCGACAATAGCATCGCGCAGCAAATATCTAAAGCATCATTTTCCTTATCGGCTCCACCATCGTATCAATATCCCCCGCGCCAATCGTCATCAACACTTCAATATCATGTTTTTTCAATTCTTGTAATAAATCTGCTTTATTTACTAATTTTTTATTCGGATTATTCATTTTATTAAAAATAATCTCCGATGTAACGCCTTCAATCGGTTTTTCCCGCGCCGGATAAATGTCCATCAGTAAAATTTCATCCAAACCATCGAGCGCTTCCGCAAATCCATCCACAAAATCGCGCGTACGCGAGTACAAATGAGGCTGAAAAATGCCGGTCACTTTTCGATTCGGAAATAACTGCTTTGCCGCGCCAATGGCGGCTTTCAGCTCCGTCGGATGGTGCCCGTAATCGTCAATATACACCGTCTTTTCGGTGCGCACAATGAATTCAAATCGCCGTTTGATGCCTTTAAAACTCAATAATCCTTCGCGAATACTTTCCGGCGTCACGCCAACTTGTAATACAATTGCAATCGCCGCCGTTGCATTCTCCACATTATGTCGCCCCGGCATCGGAAATTTCAAATTATGAATCGTGTAATCCGGGCTTTTAAAATCGAATACAAAATAGCCATCCTCCACCCGCAAATTTTCACTTTTATAATCGCCGCCATCTACACCAAAGCTCCGAACCACCTGATTGTCAAAATATTGCATCCAATTATTTTGCACATATAATGTTCCGGTCACTTGTTTAGCAAAAGCTAAATAACCCGTATCATGCACCGAATCCGCATCACCATAAATATCAAGATGATCGGGATCCATACTCATAATCGCCGACACTTCCGGGTGCAATTGTAAAAAAGAGCGATCATATTCATCGGCTTCTGCGATGACCCAATCACTCTTGCCCTGCACAAAATTCGACTGAAAATTCTGCGCAATACCGCCCAAAAATGCCGAAGCATCCACGCCGCCCGTGCGCAGCAGGTGCGTCACCAGCGAAGAAGTCGTCGTCTTTCCATGCGTCCCGGCAATGGCAATGCAGCGCCGATTCCGACTAATTATGCCCAGCACTTCCGAGCGTTTTTTCACCGGAATGCCTTGATTATGAAAGTATTGCAACTCTGCGTGCTCCTTTGGCACCGCAGGCGTCCACACAACGAGGTCCACTCCTTGTGGAATTTTATTTACATCCTCGTCATAATGAATTTGCATTCCCTCCTCGACCAACTTTTTGGTCAAAGTCGTCTCCGTTTTATCATATCCGTGCACTTCCGCCCCCAATCCTTTGAAATAGCGCGCCAAAGCACTCATCCCAATCCCCCCAATTCCTACGAAGTATATAATTTTAAGTTGATCTATATTCATTTTATCCTGCTTCCATTATATGGGACACTGATTCTTATGATGTCTAGATAAATTAAAATCAGTCGAAATCATAACTATCCTAATAATCAGTGTACTATCTTTAAAACTTCATTCGCAATATTCGCTGCCGCATTGGGCTTCGCCAGTTGACGAATGTTATTCGCTAATTTATATTGCAAATTTTCATCATCCAGCAATTGCAAGGCTCTTGGAATCATTTGCGTTTTGGCATCGGCATCTTTTAATAAAATCGCCGCATCTTTTTCCACCAGCGCCATCGCATTTTTGGTCTGATGATCTTCCGCTACATTCGGCGAAGGCACTAAAATCGCTGGTTTTCCGACCAAACATAATTCCGACACCGTCAACGCGCCCGCCCTTGCAATCGCCACATCCGCCAGTTTATACGCCAAATCCATCCGGTCAATGAACGCTGTAATCAATACGTTTGGGAGTTGGGAGGTTTGGGCGTTCTTATATTCCTCATAATAAAATCCGCCGCATTGCCACAACACCTGTACATCCGTGCGTCCGCGCAGCCACTCGGTACTTTCTGCCATCGCCTGATTCAAAGTGCGCGCACCCAAACTGCCGCCAATGATTAAAATCGTTTTTTTATTTACATCCAATGTAAAATAATCGGCTGCTTCGGCTTTAGTCGCTTCATTATTCACCAAATCATTACGTACCGGGTTGCCGGTTATAATAATTTTATCTTTTGGAAAATAGCGCTCCATTTTATCATAGGCGACGCAAATTTTTTGCACTTTTTTAGCTAATAAGCGATTCGTTGCACCAGCATAAGAATTCTGCTCCTGTATGAGCGCCGGAACGCCCATGCGTGTTGCCATTTCCAGCAGCGGACCACTCGCATAACCGCCCACGCCAATCGCTACATCCGGTTTAAATTTTGTAATAATTTGCCGTGCTTTTAATAAACTGCTGATTAACTTTAACGGAAATAATAAATTCTGCCATGTCAATTTGCGTTGGAAACCGCTGATCCACAACCCTTCGATTGGGTAGCCCGCTTTCGGGACTTTTTCCATTTCCATTCTGCCTTGTGCACCAACAAATAATATTTCGGCGTCCGGCTTTATTTTTTGAATCGCTTTAGCAATGGCAATCGCCGGAAAAATATGCCCACCGGTGCCGCCGCCACTTATAATAACTTTGAGTTTATTTACCATGTATAATTAAGCATTGACCATTTTTTACATTTTCACTTCAAATTTTCACATTTCATATCCCGCTTTTCACATCTCATATTTCAATTTTCATATTTCTATTCACCCTTCTTTCGCTTCCATATACCGGCTCACGCTTAATAAAATCCCCAATGATATACAAGTAAATATTAATGACGTCCCCCCCATACTGATCATCGGCAGTGTTAATCCCGTTACCGGCACCAAGTGCACATTCACGGCAATATTGATAAAAGCCTGAAAGACAATGCTTATTGAAATCCCCATTGCCAGCATCGCCCCAAAAGCTTTTGAGCTTTTAGTGACCAATCGCGTCGCTCGGAAAAACAACATCACGTATAATAATATTATAACAAATCCTCCTATAACTCCATATTCTTCACAAATAATGGAATATATAAAATCGGCATAAGGAGAGGGTAAATAATTTCGTTGAACACTATTCCCCGGTCCTTGTCCAAAAATATGTTCACCACCGTTTGCAATGGCTATTTTCGCCTGTTGTACCTGATAACCACCATCTTCTGTATTCATAAATTCGTCAATGCGTGCCCGCCAGGTTTCCCGGCGAATAACATCGGGAAAATATTCACTGATTAATATTAAGAAGGCAAATACGACGACCCCTAACATTATTAATAATAAAATGTACTGAATGCTCACGCGCCCTACGAACATCATAAGAACACAAGTCATCATCAATACGATGGCAGTGGATAAATTTGCCGGCGCAATCAAACCACACACCAACAACACCGGCGCAATAATCGGCAAAAATGCGCTATTAAAATCTTTAATATATTCCTGCTTGGCAGAGATAGACTTAGCTACAAAAATAATCAAAGCCAGCTTGGCAAAATCCGACGGCTGAAAGGTCAACCCGATAAATGGTACCTGAATCCAGCGACGGGCATCATTGATATCCGGCTGAAACGCCAAAGTAAATAACAATAAAGGCACGCTAAATGCCAGTAAATAAGGTGCCCACACGCGCAGCCGCTGAAAATTAAGCCAATGAAACAAATACGTTGCCAATAGCCCGGCGGACAAAATCATTACATGCTTCATTAAAAACCACTCGGTATCGCCGCCGCGTTCTTTATACGCCAAGGTACCTGTTGAGCTATATACCGCCAGAATGGAGAAAATGGCAAGGATGACCACAATCGCCCAAATGGCGCGGTCGCCCCGTAATTCTGCATTTAATCTGGCTAGTAATGTTGACATTTTTTTCTGTTGTGTTAATGTGTTTGTGTATTCAGGTGTTCGTGTAAGCAATGTGAAGACAAAAACACACGAATACTTGAACACAATTATTACACTAATTTCAAATTTAATACGGCTTCTCTAAACTGATCGCCCCGGTCTTCATAATTTCTAAATAAATCAAAACTTGCACAAGCCGGAGATAATAATATAATATCGCCCGATTCAGCTAAAGATTTTGCAATTTCAACGGCTTCTCTCGCGCTTCTCGCCTCTCTCATCTCTCTTCCCAAATCTCCGAAAGCCTTGATAATCTTGCTATTATCCACGCCCATCGCTACAATCGCCTTTACTTTATCTTTTACAAAATGTAAT
>JBKBWT010000185.1:9391-12576 GCA_046314415.1 Saprospiraceae bacterium | reverse complement strand
AATGGTCGCTCGCCATTGTCGATCCTCTTTTATAGCTTTATAATTTAGGCTCATGCTCCTTTTTTAACCCCAAATTTAATCAACTTTGATTTTCAACTATTTACATGGACGCAACTCTATTGCACTTCTCCGGATAATGTAATATCTGCCGGGATAATATCATCATATAGGGCGCTATCTAATAAAATTTGCCCCTCTTTATTTATTAAATGAAACTTTTTATTTAGTTCAACGGCAAAATAACGGGTCGTCAAAGCGCGGATGCGATTGTAATAATTTGGTATCATTTCCTGCAAGGTGCTATCCAGCAAGCCTACTTTGCCATCCAGCTCAAAGACCCGATAAGGCGAGGGATTTTCCGATGATATGTAATGATTCCAGGGTAAATTAATATCTGCGATATAATCATAACGCGGTTCCACCACGGTATCTACCAAAGTACCGTAAAATTTTACATAACCCCACTTGTGATTGGTACGCACCGGATAAACTTCGAGCGTTCCGTTGGAGCCATTGTTTTGTCCGCACGTTATTGCCAATGATATAAAATATAACAAAAAGGAATAAAAATAGCGTATCATGTAAGCGCAGCTATTTAGTTTGGAAAAAATACCCGAACGCAAATGAGATACTGTGCTGGAAAACAAAGGATTATACAGGGTAGAGGTACACTGATATGTTGTACTGTAAATTTAAAAATATTATAATGGTATAATAATCAGTGTACCTTATCTATAAATTAGCTGCTCGCTTTCTTGATGTATTTATTCAAATCTGTAATGGATCTAACTTCTTGATTTTCAATGCGCATTTTAAAGGTATAAGATTTACCCGCAGCCTTTTTTAAATCATTTAGTTGTTGTTTGAAATCATTTTCCGTAAACAGCGCCACTTTATTACCGGGTAAAACCGCTACTAATTTATTATCAGCCGAGGGAAGGAAGCGGAATTTATCCCAATTATAATAAGGTAAATTAATCACTGTTCTGCCTTGTCCGGTAATGAGATACACTGTAATTAATTCCTTCATATCTTCCGGGTAATTCCCAAAATCAAATTCTGCCAGTAGCGGCACTGCATCTTTCATGCTTAATAAAATATCATAATTATGGATGCCGAAATTTTCCACTTCCATAGAGCGGCGGAAGCTGGCTTGTTGTTTTAGAATGCTCTCTTTTTCGCGCAATAATTGCTGATTGGCTTTGAATTCGGCGAGTTGCGCCTCGTATTGCGCTTTGGCGCGCGCCAGATCGGCGGGTTGAGGCGCCAGCCGTACGGGAATTTGATAAATGGTATCACCAATTAATGTCAAAGTAAATAACTCAGGATCATTACTACATTCGAGGCGTTTTTTAGTCCAGATACCGGGTTTCGTGATCCATTTATTATTTTTGGGGGCTAATTTTTCATCCGTACCGGCATAATTTAATATCAGCGTACCTTTATTTTGTAAATTTTGGCAGCGTTTTACATCCAGATCAGGAAAAGCCAAATTATTTAGCGCATCATAAACAGGCTCCTGCGGCAGGGTAGCGGTGGCGCGTTTGAGGCGACTGATCTCCGCCTCCAAAGCGGGCTGGGGCGTATTGGGCAGCGTCCCATTATTTTCGGGCAGTATATTAGGAGCCAGATTTTCCCAATTGCCTTGTTGCTCGTCGAAATACCAAAAATCGTAAGCCCCGTCTACTTTTGATACTAGGCTGATATTCAGGCTTTTACCCTGCGCAATTTGTACCGGTTCGTGGTTAGTTGTACCCGTAATTTCAAACATTCCCGCCGTTTGCATCCAATCTTCTGCTCCATGGGCTTTTTGTACGCGCATCGGAATACCCGAAGCGATAATTTCTGCCGCATCATGATATTCCTTAAAGTGAATAGTAACCGGTGATGTAATAATTTCGCCTTTTTTATTTACAAAGGCATTAGCCGGAATTTCAATCTTACTGCCGGAAGTTAAAGTAAGTACAGCCGGTTGGCTCGGATCCTGCACCACGACGGCTTCTTGCGGGACGGTTACATTTTGCAGGGGAGCTTGTACGCTTAGCTTGGCAAAAGTCGGTTGAGCATTTGTCGTTTGTTCGGTAGAAGTTGCCTCATTTTCAGTAGTTGTTAATTCGTTATTGGCTGAAATCCAAATAGTTACCACCAATAAAAGGATTAAAGCCATGAGCGGTAGCCAAATTTTAGTAGGTATGGTTTTCATACGAGTGGGTTATGAAGTTTATAATAAAGTTAAAAATAAAAAGCCGATATAATATGAGTGTAAATTAAATATATTGAAGACTATTATGCATACATAGCATAATAGCAGTATGTTTTGTGTAGGCAAATAAATGCTTAAATGAATAGCTTTATATTTGCTTAATGCGGATTGATCGGATAAGTAACACTTTACTAAAATATTTTTAAATACGTAAAATTTGGTATGCAGGATGATAGGCAGACAAACGATTATATAAAAACGGAGATTTTGCTAAATAAATTACGGGTTTATTAACTGTTTTTAGCTTTTTTGGCTTGTTTTTCCAATTTTTTGAAATAGCCACGAAATAAAAAGTTATGTTTAAGTGCCTCCATATTAGCATTAAACGCTTGCGTTCCTTTCTCAATATTACTCAAACTATTATTTAATTTGACAGTTAGAGTTGTATCGCGTAAAATTGCATGGGCAGTGCCCTTACCGGAATTAATATTTTGCTGAATATCCTGAGCGGTTTTATTTAGTTCGGCGGCTAATAAATTCGCATTATTACCAACCAGTTTAATTTGATTGACTGCATCATTCAAATTTTGCGCAAAAGCGGTATCTTTTAATAAAGTACCGACGGAGCCTTGTCCGTTCTTTACATCGCTTATGATATAATGTAAATCGGCAACCATTGTTTTGGCTTCGGCAGATGCCTGGCGGACATTGGAGAGCGAGCTGCGCAGGTTATCGGCTAAATCACTGGAACCCAGGAGGTTCCAAATCTCTGTGCTACCATTCAGCCGATGCACGGTGGTTTTTAATTCTTCGGAAATAATGGCAATATTATTATTGGTTTTATATAATGTTTCGAGCATTTCATCCAGATCGTGCGCTTCGCGGGCTGGTAAAATATCATTTTCAGCAACCGGCAAACCGGCTTCGTCCGCAGGAATGATATTGAGGACTTTATTTCCGACCAATCCTTCCGAACCGACCG